>CAYSFP010000188.1:0-10682 GCA_964430075.1 uncultured Planctomycetaceae bacterium
AGCAACCGGCTGTTAACCGGTAGGTCGCTGGTTCGAATCCGGCCCGGGGAGCCAAGCGCGTTTTTCGCCTTTGATTTCTCATGGCTTTTTCCCGGTTTTGTCTAACCGTGCGTCCAGTTAGACACTCCGCGTTCACGCTTTCACCTTCCGCATGGCCGCTCGCGCCAGTCGCTTTTGATCCGCCGCCCGCGTGTACCGTTGAACTTCCCGCAAGCTGGCGTGGCCGGTGATTGCTGCAATCTCGTGTTCCGTACATCCGGCTTCCGCCAAGCGCCTCGCAGCGGCCTTGCGAAGCCCGTGGGCGCTGCAATGGGGCAGCTTCGCGTCATCGCACTGGTCACGGAACCAATTACCGAAGCCCGCCGCTGTGAACGGTTTCCCAAACTGCGTCATGAGGAACGTCAGGTGGTCTTTGGGCGTGTCCGCGATGATGGTGGAGAGCGCCGGGTGGACCGGGATATCCAATTCGGCTCCGGTCTTTTGCTGACGGACATGGATCACGCCGCCTCGTATGTGCTGACGGCCCATTCGGATCACGTCCCCTCGCCTCTGACCGGTATAGAGCAAGAGCGCGAGCGCCAACCGGGCACGAGAGCCGGACTTGTGGTGCTTCTCGAATTGAGCAATCTCTTTATCCGTCCACGAGTGGAAGCCATCGGACTTCACGCGGATCGCCTTCACGTCGCGCGTCGGATCATCCGTCCGCTGACCAATCTCAATCGCGTGTTGCATCATCGCCCGCAATGCCTTCCGCAGTCCATTTGCGGACTCCGGTTTTGACGCCCGGCGGGCCATAAGCTTCACGACATGCTCGCGCTGAATCTTCTTCGCCATCTTGTCGGCGTATCGCTTGCCGTCTTGGTCCGTCTCTTCGCAAAACCGTTCGATGATCTTGCGCCGGACATATTGGCTATTCGCCTTCATCGAAGCGAACACGGCGGAACCAAAATAGGATACGGCGAGCGCGCGAAGCGAACCGGCCTTGATCTTGGCCCGCCCGATTTGCGCCGGTTGCCCTGCCATCGCCTCTTCGTGGGCGGCCATGAATTCAGGCGACCATGGCAGGCCAGGAAGCGGCACACTCGGAAAGCCCTTGCGACGGAAATAGAAGCGCGCCGTTCCATTCCGATCCGTATAGCCTTTGACGAACTTCGGCGGGCGCTTCATTAAATGCGATCCCATTCGTTCGACTCCGAATTGTCCAACTCGGCAGGCTTGCCGGGAACAATGATAATCCTACCATCGGAGCCGATTTCAACACGGCCGATTTCCAGCCCAGCCTTAACCGCAGCTTGAATCGCGGCCGTAACATCGCGTTTGCGGAAGGTGCAATTGGCCTTTGGCATGGCACGCGCTCACGCTGAAACGTCGTGAAATCGTAATTTCCTGAAATATATCGGTCGGGACCGGTCAGCCAAACCAACAAAGCCGGACGCCCTTGGCACGCCGCCGAGTGCGTGCCACGATCCAACCGCTAGGACACACGGGGCGCTAACCCACCCCGCACGGTGTCCTTTTCCCGAGTGGAGGGTGAAGGTGAATCCCACCGCCTTCACCCTCTTTCATTTCCGGCCGGACGCGCGCCGAGCCCGAATCGCCCACGCCAATTGGCATAGCAAGTTTGAGATTTCTACTCTGGCCAAGCCGACGTTTCAGGCTTTGGCGTAGGACGAAGCCCGGACTCACGAATTGCGGTGACCTTGTTGAGCGCGTCGGCAGACGCCTTTTCAATCGTCTCCCGATCAGCGCTTTCGTCAATCAACTTCTTTTGCAAGCGAACTATGTCGTAGTCCCGCCAGACTATGTACGCCAGCCACTGCGTGAACCCCTGCCCCAAATCACGCATGAAGGTGGCAGCGCCCTCACCTACGCCCTTCCAAAGCTCTCCGAACCGCTTTTGCAGGTCGGTGAGCACCGTGGCGAACCGGGTCACAACGGCGTCCCATGCTGTTCGGATCGCGGTCGCGGCGGAGTCGCTGTTGCGCCACAACAGAACCAACGCCGCGCCGAGCGCCGTTGCGAGCAGGACAAGCCGACCAATCGGACTCAGCGCGAACACCGTGTTCAAGACGGTCCACGATGACGTTGTCCGACGATTCGCATTGTCGTCGGACAGTGGCGGACGGGCGTGAGCTTTCCGCAACATTGCGTGTTGCGGAAATCTTAGCTCGCGTTCCGCTCATACGAGACGCGGCCCGTGCCCGCGTCTCTGCGATGGGTTGCGCTTTGATCTTGCCGGGGATGCCGCCTGCCTCTCCGATCAACTCATAGGCGCGGGAGATGCTAAGCGGGATCGTCTTCACCGCACGCACGAACGACTCCTTGTTCGTCTCGCAGTGCTTGTGCAACTTCACGAGTTCATGGCCCGCTGCCTTGTAGTGACGGTCCCGAATCTCACGCCGTTCTTCAGCCAGAATGTTGATGAGGCGCGAGCGCCGGTCTATGCGCGGATCAGAGGCGCATTCGAGCACCGGAGCATCGTCCAATCCAGTGGGACGCGCATTTGTCCCACTGGATTGCTTCTTGTTCTTCCGCTCAACGCGCTTTCGTTGGCGTGGTGACGCCGAAAACGCTCCGCAGTGCGGGCGCGATGTTCGGCTACCCGAAATCGTCAAGGTTTCCGAGTTCGTCCATCGCCGCTTCAAACACGCGCTCCAAGCGCCATGGCTTGTACATATCCCACAGGTCTTGTGCCGCGTCGGCGGACACCCCGGCCGCGCGTGCGAAACGGATAACAGGCTCAACGTCGCGGATATGATTTCGCATCGTGCCGCGCCGGTATGCGTCCGTGAACGCCGTCCGCAACTCCGCCTTCTCCCCTTCAAGCTCCGGCGGGTCGGCAATGAAGTCGCGCCAATTGGCTCCGTACACGTAGGGGCGTAACAGCGCGCTGACGATATCGGGGTTGCGGCCGGGGTGCCCCGGTTGCCGCAGATAGTCGGCCGCGTCCGCGCCAGTGATTTCCGCAAGGATCGCCGCTTGGTCCGGCTTCGTCGTCTTGCCAGCAAGAAGCCGTTGGGCTTGCCGCTGACTTACGGCGCATCGGTCCATGATCGCTCTGACAAATTCCGCGTTCGCGGCGCGCCGGGCCTTCTCTGCCTGTTCTGCGGCACGTCGCTCCGCCCGGCGCTTGTCCGCGTCTTTAGCAGCGGCGCGACGGCTGGCGGCCTTTTCCGCCAGCCGCTTGGCATGTGCAGCTTCAAAATTGTCTTTGAGCTTTTCCGCGACTGTAAAGAGAGCGTCATCGTCTAGCGGCTTAGGAAGGCGCGGATTCCAGTGTTCGCGCATCTCACGCATGACCGCCATGGGGTCAATCGTGAAACCGTGGGGGCTAAATTCCTCCCGGATGAAGGGCCGGTGGATCGCGCACGCGATTTTGTACGCCGCTGCCGGATCGGCGGGAGCGCGCTCGCGGAGATAAGCCTGAGCGTCTTCAAGCTCGGTTATAGTTGGTTGAGCCGCCGCGCGCGGCGTGGCATTCGACATGTGCTAACCACAAGAGCCGCCAAGCTCTCCCCTACATGGCCCCGGCGCTTCGCCTCGCCGGGGCCAATCAGTTTATGATCGTTCCCGCTTCTTTCGCGCCGAGCCGTTGCCCGTGCGTTGCGGGCCATCCTCATTTTCGAGATGACGGCGATAACCCTCTTCAAGCTGCGGTGTGAAAACCACAACAAGGTCCCCCGTAGAGTTGGCCGCCGCGTAACCGCTGTGGGGCCAGGCAGAGTCCAGAAACGTGCCGTAAACATCGTGCAAAATCGACCAAGGCACGCCAGAGAAATTGGACTCTTGGAAATTGTCGAACGATTCCCACATTGCAGGCCAATTCGGCATGTTGAGAGGCAAAGAAGAGTCCTCCCATTCAAAAAAGACAATTCCGAACTCTGCACCATCCGCAACTAACATCCGCCCAGCATCGGCGCATATGATTAGCTCTGGCGCGCGCGATTCCGAAGGCACCATCCTCTTGCGAGATGGGAAACGCGTATAAGCTTCATAAAACAACGGCCATGGAATTGTGATTGTGCCGAGTGAATCCAGGGCCGGGCTAACCAGTCCTTCGGCCGTCGCGCGAAATAGCTTGGCGTATTCGCGCCCCTCTTCGGACTTGCACCGTAGCTCCGCCGAAAATTTTTCTTTGGCTTCCTGCCGTGCGCCCGCAATCGCGGCGTCAATTCGCTCGCTCGCCGCGCCGGAAACAAAGGTATCGGCGCGGCGATCCACCTTCGCTTCGACCGCCGCGAGCCGTTTGCGAAGTTTGAGCACGTCTTGCCCGAGCCATGTCGCCTTGGCGAACGCGGCTTGACCGATGGTCTTCACCTTAACGGGCACGCGCTGTTTAACAGCGGCCATGAAGTTCATGTCGCTCACTCCTTTTCCGATTCCGATTCCGATGGTTGTTCCTCCGGCTCCTCCGGCGGCGGAGGCGGCGGCGGCGGTCGCCGCCTCGGCCGGGGCACCATGCGTCCGCGTCCACGGCCGCGCATCAGCGTGCCCCCTCGCTCGCCCGCGCCATGCGAACGGAGGTTTTGCTGTTCGGACGCGCGCGGCCATAAGTCCGCATGAAAAACTCCACGTCCTCCCGTGCGAAGAACTTGATTCGGCCGATCACATGTTGCGGCGGAGGAAACGCTCCGCTCGCGCCGAGTTCGGAAATCCACGATTGCGAGTAGCCGGTGAGACGGCAAACATCAGCGGTTCGGAGAAACTGCCCACCGAACGGCTTCGACTCGTCGCCTCCGCTTGAGCGTTTTCGATATGTCGCCTTCGCGTTATTCATGGTGTCGACTCCTATCCATTGTTGAAGTTGTTCCAAGCGCGTCGTGACACGCCGCGCCACCGGGCACGAGCGCGATCCGTTGCGCTGATTGGTTTCCACAAGTCCTTTGGCGCGTTCTTGAAGCGCGACACGTCGAAGCTCGCCGCGATCTTAACGGGCGCTTCGATATCGTCGGCAAAGCCGCGCGACACGGCCTCTTCGGCGTCCAGCCACGTTTCACGATCCATCATTGCGGTGACTTCGTTCATAGGCAGGCCGGTTCGTCCCGCGTAGATTCCCGCGATGCTCTCGCGCATCTTGTCGAGTGCTTCACCGAAGGAGACGACTTGCTCCGCGCCGCCGATGACTCCGCCATATGGATTGTGAATCATCATCATGGCGTTGGACGGCATCACGATCTTGTCACCGGCCATCGCGATCACGGACGCCATCGACGCGGCGAGCCCGTCAATGGTGACCAGCTTCCTCGCCGCGTGGCGGCGAAGCATGTTGTACATCGCGAAGCCCTGAAACACGTCGCCGCCATCCGACGAAATGCGAATCTTCAACGTGTCCACTTTTCCCAACGCATCAAGCGCGGCCTTGAAGTCGCTCGCGGTGACACCGCCCGCGCCAATGTCGGACAGGATGCCAATTTCAGCGGCGTTCGCATTGCGAGCGACGGAAAACCACTTGGCCATTTTGGAGTCTCCTCTGATTAGGGGACTGTCTTTGCTGAAAGGTGGCCGCGCCGATCACATGGATAAAACCGGCGCGGCCGTTGCCGTCGCTCCGCGACGACGGCACCGGGCGATGGAAGCACGCCCGGATTCAGGTTTTCTGCGGTGCGGTCCAGCCGCGCGTTTGCTCCGCGCTGAGGCGAGCGCCAAGCGTCGGCTGCCCAACAGTATCCTTCGGCTTCGGAGTCTTCCGCCCCGGCTTCGGTGCGCTGGCGGTGCGTTCGATTTCGAGCAAGGCCAGCGGATGCAGCAAGCCACGCTCGCACGGAACGCCTGCATCGTCGGCCATCGCGCAAAGCCGCGCGTGGACGCGCTGCGCTTCGAGAAGGTTGGCTTCAAGCTCCGCCAGCTTGGTCGCGCGGGCGTCGGCGGAAAGTCCGCCCTTCCCGTACTTGGCGCGAAGCTCCTCTTCCAGCCGGGCTTTCACTTGGTCGGGGAAGAGCCAGCACGCGAAGCTGATGCCAAGTTGACTCGACGTGGCCTTGGTCAAATCAAATGAATGCGTGTGAGCGACGGGCCAACCGATCCGGCCGCGATGCGTCTTGTCGCGCGGTCGGGCAAGCCCGGACAAGTCCGGTTGCCCGGTTGAGGCGGTGCGGTCCACTTCGCGGCGCATCTCGGCAACCATCGTTTCAATGTCCAGTGGAAGCGACTTCACCTTCCGCAGTTTGTCGATAATCGCGTCCTGCGCTTGGCGAGATTCCACCAGCGCTTTCGGCAGAGCGTCGGGCTTGATACGAGGCACCGTCGCGGGCATGGACTCGAAACGGGCGAGCGGCGATTGTGCAGCGAGCCATTCGGGCAGGTGTGTGTTGCCGATCCAGTCTCGCAGAAATGCGTGTCGCCGCGTCACAGGTTCCGGCGGGCGTTGCGGCTCCATCGCCTCCTCCGCCTGACGGATTGCGGCAAGGGTGTCCTTCTTCTCCGTCTCCAATCGCGCCATCGCCTCCGGACCGCCAATATTCGTGCCGAACGTGTTGATATCTTCGCGGTGTCGTTCGATCAGAACTTCAAGATCGCGTTTGCGCTCGTGCATGTCGCGAATGTGCTCGCGCGCCGCGCGGCGCTTCGCGAGTGCTTCGAGCGACCGCTTATGATCGCGGTCAAATGCGATCTTCGCTTCGTCGGGGAGATTGGCGAATACGTCACGGGCTCGGTCGGTGATATAATCGAAAACGGGCATGGTCGGCTCCTGAAGCTGAGATTGGAGTCGTTTAGCCCGCGTCGTCCGGCGCGTCGTGAGAGCCAACGTTGGCCCTCTGGATCAAACGACGAAGGTGCGGCTCGCCATCCACACGCCAGAGCCGGTCAAGACGATCTTCGCTGACTTCCGCTCGCGCCGCGATATCCGCCAAAACTTCGGCGTCGTCCTCGCCGTTGTCAGTCCGGCGCTTAATTTCCTTCCACAGCGCATGGTGAGCGTAATCAGTCGGCGTAAAACCGTCAGCGTCCCGGATCGTTTTCCGGCCGGGACGGGGAAAAGCTCGAAGCTCCGCCGCAAGGTCCGGCCGGATTGATTCCAGCGCGTCTGCCGCCTCCGCGATTACTGCGGCTTTGGTGCGGCGAGCGGTCACGCCCGTTCCCGCTGCAATCGGCAAAGCTCGGCAAGGACGAACACGACACGTTCAGGACGCTCCGCCGTGCGCCAATCCAGATGCCCGAGAGCGGCGAGAGTGCTGCGTGCCCCCGCCGCCCGGCGTTTGTGCGGACCGGCGGCGATCCGGCGAAGGTCGTCAACGCCGAACAGGGGAGGCAATATCTTGTTGCGATAATGCGAGAGGGCGTGGAATTCGTGCGCCAAGCGAGACGCCCGCGTTTTGGCGTTTTGGCGATCTAGCAGGATCGGCGCTGGATCAGGCCAATTGGTGCCCGTCCTGCCTGTTCGGAATTCAAGTCGGAGAAACGTGGCCGCATCTCCTCGGCGATCGGCAGCGCGGTGTTGGTGATCTCGTCGACGGCTTCCGGCCGCGCCTCGATTGTTACCGTGAACCGCGTATTGTCGGCGGAGGGCCCGAAGTTCACCGACCCGTTGTTGTTCACGGTCGCAAGGACCATGTCTGAGAGGCCTGATCCCCGGCGGTCCATCTGGCCACCGCCATAGAAAAGGTCAGATATGGCGGGGTTCCGATAGCCCTTGATCGGGCTGGTCCGCTCCGCGATCGCGTCTTGGAATGACTGCTCGCCGACCTGAACCGCGATCTCTTCGATGAGGCCACCAGGACTGGTGACTGTGATCAATCTCGGTTCAACGATTACCTGGACGGCCTCGTCACGGTCGTAGTCGCGGTGAACGATGGCGTTGACGAGCATCTCCTTGATGGCGATGGCGTTGTAAGCATTCACCGTACGCGATACCTCGGCCTTAAGCCGGAACTGGAAGTTCACCAGCGCCAAAAGGTCGATTAGATCGTCGAGTTGGCTCCAAAGGTTCCCGGTGATGGTCCGCCTTACGATGAACTCGCCGTCCCGAGACACCGGCTCGAGCTCGACATCCTCGCCGAAGCGGCCCCGGAGCCAGTGCCCAGGGCCCGTCGCGCAGAACTCGACTCGGGCTTGGGGGAATTCGACGGAGGGGTTGCGCGAAAACAGCAGCCAACCCGCTAGCGTTGGGGCGACACTTCCGCCGACCGGTCGCACCAAGTCGAGCCGGTCGGTCATCTCCTCAACCCATGCGGCGTCGACGTCGCTCGGCCTCCAAAGGTCGGTCCGGTCCGCATACTGCCGCAAGCGCGCCTGCAGCAGCGGCTGCTCGAACCCGGACACGTCGAGGCCGTCGAGCGGGCGCATGTCCGCAGGCATACCGCCGACGCTGTGGCCGGAGGGACGGCGCGTCGGCCGCGCTCCGGCGGCGATCATGCTGGCTAGCAGATCTTTTTCGAACAAGTCATCGAAGCCCCGGATCGGTACGAGCTGGAAGTTGGAGCCGATCGCATCCGCCAACTGCTCAACCGAAGGCGAGTGTGGGCCAGCCAGGTCGTTCTCGAGTACGCACCAGTAGACGCCGTGGAGGAAACCACCCGCCCCAGCCTGCGCCAGAAACAGATCGTTCATCACGGAGGCCTCGGCGCCGCGATAGCCGACGGTAATGACGGGATGATCGCGAAGCAGTGGCCGCAGGCGTTCAACCAGAAGTGGGTCGAGGGATTGCACCTCGTCGGTCAGGTTCTTGTCCGTATAATGCTTCACCGACCCGTGCAGAAATACGAGCTGTGGATCTTGCGGTGCAGAATTGAACATCACGTAGTCAGCCGGCGTGCTAATGCTCACGAGCCGGTGGGGCCGGTTCTGTTGGATTGCCGCCCGTTCGAGACATTGATCGAAATTGGTGGTCAGGACCGTCGAAATCCATCCTTGATGAAGGATCTGCGTCAGAGCGACATAACCCCGTGAAGGCGGTACCTCTGGTGGGTTGATGAGCTTTTCAAAGAACTCGCGACGATCGCTCTTCACTCCTAACAGGTTGTCGATAGCGTCAGGATAGAGATCGGCAGGGGAGAGTTCTGATTTGTACCAAGGCTGGGCGGTGAGCCACGGCCAATAATCGGAGCGGCGGATGGTGAAGTCGTCTGGATGACGGCCGTTCTCCTTACAGCCAGGCCCAGCGGGCTACCTTCTCGACCGTTTTACCTGCGGCAGGGATGCCAGAAGTGATCGAGGCACCGGCACCCAGAAGGAGCACTGGCTCAGAGCTGTCCATCAGGAGCGATCGCAGCCGACCAGGCGAAGAGGTCCGCATGGTGGACGTCCCCGACACGGATCTGGCCTGGAGAACTCCAGCTTTACTCATTCACAAGCCCCTGAGCGCCACCGCCCCTCCTCAATCGCCTCGTAGCCTCATCTGCAGGATTCGTTCCCTTCCGCTCTTATGTAGCAGAACGGAACGTGAATACGAGAGATGTCTTGCCGCTCCGAAACGATATCGATTGCCGATCTCGACGGCTCGATTTCAGAGGCCGTCCTTCAGCGCCTGCCCGATTTCGTAGAAAATCCCATGGCGCGACTGACTGCCCTATTCACCGCACCTGATGCTACGAATAGAGCCGACAAACTCGGCACGCATCCACCAATCGCCCGATCCATTGCGCCCCGGGGCGCGTGGCCGAGCCTCTCCGTGCCCGTCATCAGCGACGGGAGGAAATGAGGAAATACAAGTGAGCCATCTACCTACAATTCCGCCACGCTTCCTTGTCACCAAAGAGGCCGCGCGGTTCCTGGCGCTTTCGGCTCGGACGCTCGAGAAGCATCGCACCTATGGAACCGGCCCGGCCTATCGCAAGATTGGCGGACGGGTCGTCTATGCGCTTCCCGATCTGCAGGCATGGGCCGACAAAGGCCTGCGATACTCGACCTCGGAGTCTGGACCTGACATCGTCTATCCCGCCAAATGGGGCGCGATGCTGGAAGGCCCGTTCAAGCAACTGGAGGATATGTCCAAAAAGGCGTAGTTTAGTTGGCCCGCGGGTCTGGAGCCAGCCTTCTACCCGCGGGCATTAGTCGCAACGACCAAACTGCGACCTAGCCTGACCGGCGCCGATAGCGAGTATGTGAAGGGAGATCAGCCGCGAATACGACATCGCAAACCGAGATCGTCCAATACGAGGTTGCTGGATTGGAGAGCGACCGCGACATGATCCGATCCTTGGCGAAACGGCTCGCGAAAGGAGGCTCTGACGCCGATCGCATCAGAGCCAAAATCGGCGACGCTCTCGACGGCAAAGGCGGGATTGTTGCCGCGCTTCTGCGATCACCGCTGGTTGGAGCGGAGCTCGACCTGACACGCGATTGCGAACTTCCGCGCGACATCGACCTGTAGGCGGAACCAGATCACGCAGCTTCGCGATCCGCGGCGCGATAGACTCCATAGCCGACCTTCACCAGCAAGCCCTCTTCGCACATCCAGGCAAGGTAGTGCCGTGGGATACCGATGGCGGTGAAATCGTAGGTTCTCACGGTGGCCCTTTTACGGGCTAAAGCGTATGCTTTTTCCCGCAGTGAAGGCTTCGGGCCGCCGGCCAGTCGAATGCGCTCTTCCCGGTCGCGATCGCGTTTTCGTTGCTTCGGAAGCTCTGGCGTACGTTCGACGGCAATCGGCAACGCATAGTTCGCAGTTTGCTCCGGCTCGGGGAGCCACCAAAACACAGGGTCTTGCGCCACCCCCTCGGGGGTATGCAGCCGCTTCGGCCCTC
>CAYSFP010000189.1:0-10662 GCA_964430075.1 uncultured Planctomycetaceae bacterium
ACGCGGCCCCTCCGGGGCCAAGACGCGTGCGTCGATAGCAGATGCATCATCCTGTAAACGCCGGGGCTACGATCACCGGAAACCGCCGTGTTGACGAACTACGGGTGACTATCCCCCTCACGCATCCACGACCACATCGCCCTGCGGCCGCGCAATGCATGCCAGGCACTCGCCTTCCACGAGTTGCACGCCCGGCTGCTTCGCGTGCACGACGCGCCCCGCGGCGATCATCAGCCGGCACTGGCCGCAACTGCCGGCGCGGCAGCCGTACTCCAGCGGCACGCCATTTTGCTCGGCCAACTCCAGCAGCGAGTGTTCCGCGCCGGTCCAGCGCACAGCGCGGCCCGAGCGGGCGAATTGCACATCGCAGGGGGCGGTCGCGTCGCCGGACAGGCCGCGCACTGTCGCGGGTCCGAACGCTTCATAGTGAATGTGCTCGGCCGGAACGCCCCAGTCGAGCAGCCCCGGCACGAGCGACTCCATCATCGCCGCGGGGCCGCACAAGTAGTAGCGAAAGTTATTCGATGGCAATACGCGGCGCAGTCGTGCGACGTCGACATGCCCGCGATGGTCAAACGCACGATCGACGGTGTCTCGTTCAAGCGGGCGCGAGTACGCAATGTCGAGCCGCAGGTTCGGTGCGTCGGAACGGAGTTCCGCCATGCGAGCGCGGAACGGATGCTCGCGGCTATTGCGCAATCCCGCGAACAGGAACGTCGGTCGGCGATCGCGTTGGTAGATCAGCGAAGCCGCCATGCTCATGACCGGCGTCATGCCGATGCCGGCGCCCACGAGTACGACCGGTAGTGCGTCCGTCGGGTCGAGAAAAAACGCTCCCTGCGGAGCTTCCACCTGGAGTTGTGACCCCGGCAGGACATGGCGGTGAAAGTACCCGCTGCCGCGACCTGGCGGAACGCTCGATTTGTCCGCCGGCGGCGCCACGTGCTTGATCGTCACGCGGTAGAAGTCTTCGCGCGGCCGTTCCGAGAGCGAGTAGCAACGCACCAAGGGCCGCGCGGGGTCGGCCGCTGGCAGGTGAAACGTCAAATACTGCCCGGGCTCGAACCGCGGCAGCGGGCGGCCGTCCTCGGGCATCAGGTAATACGACCGGCAGTCCGCACATTCGTCGACGACCGCCGACACGCGAAAGGGCCGCGTGCCGCTCCAGGCCCGCAGCGACGGCTGGCTCGCCCGCGCCCAGTGCAGGGCCGCCTGCAGTTGGTTGGCGAACGCCGCCCGCCGCTGTTCGGTGCGGTCGGCGGCCTGCTGTGCCCTGCGGCGCAGCCCGTGCCATTCGGCGGCGGCCCCCAGGCCGGCGGCGCCAACCAGCGATGCACCGGTGATCAGGCCCAGGGATGCGGGTTCGAGCATAAACGATGGTTCCGGCGCCGGCCCACGGCCTAGTGCGAACAAGATCGGTCTGCTCTTTGCGCATCGGGCCCCCCGGCGGCAAAACTCCGGCTCCCTGGACCGATGGCCGATTGTGCGGGTCGTAGCGGCTGGCAGACGCGGCAATCGGCGAGGTCGTGACAGCACGCGGCAACCTACGATTCACTAGTGCTTCGTCCACCTGTCAGTCAACGCGGTCGAAGCACTCGAGCGTGTTGCATGTTAGCGTGTCGACGCGGGTGCCACTGGCGCGAGCGCCGGTGAGAACGGGGGACTTGTTCGGCACTTCAGCACTGGCGACGCGCCAGTGGCACACAAAACTGAAAAGCGCTCTTAAAGTCCCTGTTCGCCTCGCTCGTCCAAACCTCGCGCCCGACCCGTGCCATGTGGCAAGTTGCCGTTTTCGACCGCGACCAGCATCAACAGTTCGCCGTCGACGCTGCGCGATTTGCACTGGTGCGCGACCCGGACCAGGGGCGATGGCAACCAACTGACGAACTGGGGGCGGGACCGGCGAGGGGAATCCGCGTGACGCTCCAAGGCGACGCCTTGCGGCTCGATTACCGCGGCGACGATCGCCACGTGGAGCTGCCTGACGGGTCGTCATTCTGGCTCGGCACGGTTGTCGAATTGCCCCTCCCGGCGCTGTTCCGATTCGACGAGACTTGGTTCCAGGTCTACGCGGCGAATGACGGTCCCGCCATGGGGCTCGAGCTGCTGCATCGGGCCGACGACACATCGACCCGGCGCGGCACTTCGAGCTGGGGCCCCGACGCCGAAACGGTCGCACGCTGGCTGTCGGCGGCCGGCGAGATTCATCAAACCGCCGCCAACTCGCCAAGGTTCTTTGCCGAGGCCGCGCGGGTGACGCTCGAAAGCACGGGCCTCGACTCGGCCATGGTGCTCACTCACGACGGCAACGCCTGGCACATTGCGGGGAGCGCCGTCCCCCAACCGCAGTACGGCATCGCCTACGACACCGGCACCCTGAAACTTCTGCGCGAGCAGCCCGAGATCTGGCGCTGCCCCGCGCGGCCCGAATGCGTCGACGCCGACGTTGCCCGGTGGAAGCAATCGGTCGTCATGGCGCCCGTATTCGACTCACGGCGAGAACTGATCGGCGCCGTGTACGGCCAGCGGCACGGCCGCGGCGACAATCGCCGTCGCGGCATACGACCGCTCGAGGCGCGCGTCGTCGAGCTCCTCGCCGACGCGGTCGGCGCCGGCATGGCCCGCCGTGCACAGGAAGTCGAAGCGGCCCGTCAGCAGATCCTGCTCGAACAAGCGTTCTCGCCCTCGGTGGTCGACTACCTGCGGCGGCGGCCCGCGGCGCTCGCTGGCAGCACGCGGCTCGTCACGCTGCTGTTTGCCGATGTGCGTGGTTTCACCGCCGTCGCGGAAAAGCTGGCGCCGGTCGACGCGTATGAATTGCTCGGCGAGATCATGGAGCAGCTTACCCAGGCCGTCATGGACCACGGCGGCGTGGTGATCGACTACTACGGCGATGGGTTGAGTGCCCTGTGGAACGCGCCGGTCGAGCAAGCGGATCACGCCGACCTGGCCGTGACCGCGGCCATGCACATGCTCGACGTCATGCCGGTCCTGGGCGAGCGATGGCGCCAGCGCATCGTGCGGCCGTTGGAACTCGGCATCGGGCTGCACGCCGGCGATGTGCAGGTGGGCAACGCCGGCACGCGACGCCGGTTGAAGTACGGGCCGCGCGGAAGTGCCGTCAACATCGCCAGCCGCGTGCAGGCGGCGACCCGGCAAATCGACGTGCCGCTGCTGATCACCGACGCCGTGCGCCGCCGGTTGTCCAGCCGATTCGTGTCGCTGAAAACCTGCACGGCCCGGCTGCCCGGTCTCGAGCAGCCGTTCGATCTCTACGCCGTCTTCCCCGCCACCGACGGCGAACGTCTGCAGGGCGACCTCGCCGAGTATGCCGTGGCCTTGGCGGCGTTCGAGAGCGGCGATCTCGACGAGGCCGAACGCGTGCTCGCGGCGCTGTTGGACAAGGGACCGGCAACGCCGGCAGCCTTCCTGGCTCAACAGGCGGCGGCGCTGCGACAGAGCGCGCTCGGCCGCCGTGCAACCGACCCCACCGGTTGCGCCGATGACTCGATTATCGAGATCTTGGCGAAGTGAGCGTTACTTGGCCGAGGATGCTTCCCCGTCTGAGAGCGGCAGTCTGGCCGCCCGTTCAATCGCCTGCGCTGTCGCGGGAACCCAGCTTTCGGCCGGGCCTTCGGCGAACTGTACCCAGGCTGCGGGGTATAACGGCCGTCCTTGCATGATCATGGCACGGCCGCCGGCGGCCGCGATGCAACCGGGCGGTAGTGCAGACTCGTCGGTGAAATGTCCCGTGATCGTAAGCCCGTCGCTCGTGAGTTGTATCCGCGCGCTCAGGCGATCGATGGCGAGCAGTTCGTCTCCGCCGGCCTTCACATCGATCGGTCTCAGGTCGAGGAACTGGCCCGCTGCCTCGACGAGCTTGCGGCTCACGCGAAGATGCTCGCCGGACACGTCCGCCGCGAGTTCAACGATCTTCGCGTTTTGCCACCGCAAGGCGTCGATGCGCAAGGTCGCCTCGCCCTCGGCGTGGTGCGCGGCTTGCGGCGAAAGGCATGACGCAAGCAGCACGCGGCGGCACGTACCTTGCGCGCTTCCAGAAACGGCATCGCCGGTCGAGCGAATCTGGACCGATCCCGAAAACGTCGCTGCGTCGCCGAGCTCTCCGACCATGGGGGCAAGCGGCGCCAGCAGCCAGCCAGGAAGCGGCGCGGCGGCGGCATCCAAGGTCGCGACGAGCGTGGCAACAGGCGCCGACGGCCGCTCTCGCTCCGGCGGCGAGATGTCCATCGCGAGCCGCAGTTCGCCCCCGTCTTGCGCGGCGCCGGCGGGACGTGAGATCACTCGCACGTGCGCTGGGCCGGACTCGTCGCGATCGATGTGCACTCTCACGTGTTGAAACGCGACGGTTCCGCGCGGGCTTCGAATTGTCACCTCACGGACGAGAAGCTGGCACGATCGATCGACGCCCGCGTCGATCCAATGGCGGAGGTGCTCGCCGACCTCCGCCAACCGATCCGCGTCGACGCTGATCGACTCGATCGTGGCAACCTGGCCGAGGGCGCCGTCGCGTTGCCAGGTAACGTCGAACAACTCCGCCAGGCGTCTCCCGCCGGCGGGCGCGCCCAAGTAAAGTTGGGAGGCGGCCGCCACGCCGGGCCGCGGGGTCCGCCAATCGGCGCAGTGGACGTCCACGTGCAGCAAGCCGCCGAGTCGTCGTTGCTCGTCCTCGACGCGCCACGGCCGGCGGGCGTGAGCGATCCACGCCAGCGTGCCGATCGTCGGCGCTGCGCACAGGACGACGAACGCCGTGCGGCAAACTCGGCGACGAGTGGTTTCGTGAAGGCGGAACATCCGTGTTCCTACGGACAATACGGGGACAAGCGGCGAGCGATTCGACGCTCGCTAACGCTCGGCGGCCATCTCCATGAACAGCTTATAGCGGGCCTGCATCTCGGCCAGGCTGTCGCCGCCGAATTTGTCGATCACGGCCTCGGCGATTTCGAATGCGACGACATTCTCCACGATGACGCTCGCGGCCGAAATCGCGCACACGTCGCTGCGTTCGTAGCTCGCCTCGACCGGCTCCTTGGTATCGAGGTTAATCGATGCGAGCGGCTTCCGCAGCGTGCTGATCGGCTTCTTCGCGGCGCGGATCACCAGCGGCTGGCCGTTGGTCATGCCCGCCTCCAGTCCGCCGGCGTTGTTTGTGGGCCGCTCGTAGCCGAGCGTCGGCGTGTGCTTGCGGCTGGCGTCGTAGTGGATCGGATCGTGCACCTGCGACCCGCGACGGCGGGCCGCTTCAAATCCCAGGCCGATCTCCACGCCTTTGATCGCCTGCACGGCCATCACAGCCTGGGCCAGTCGCCCGTCCAGCTTGCGGTCCCACTGGGCATGCGTGCCCAGCCCGAACGGCAGCCCATGCACCTGCACCTCGACGACGCCGCCGAGCGTGTCGCCCTCCTTGCCCACGCGGTCGATCAAGTCCTTGATGGCGGCGTCGCGCTCGATGTTGAGGCCGTAGATCTCGCTCTGGTCACGAGCGGCCCGCCACTCGTCCAGCGTGCCGGCGACCGGTTCAATCTTCTCGCCGCCCACTTCAGCGACGAACCCGAACACCGTGACGTCGAACGCCGCGAGCAATTGCTTGGCGAGAGCGCCGGCTGCCACGCGCGCCGCGGTCTCGCGCGCTGACGCACGCTCCAGCACGCCGCGAATGCTGCCCAAATATTTTACTGCCCCCGTGAGGTCCCCGTGCCCGGGCCGCGGCCGCGGCAGATCGTCGAGCCGTTCCAGCTTGTCGTCGCGATTGACGACCTCCAACGCAATCGGGCTGCCCAGAGTCACGCCCTTCCACACGCCGGATCGAATGTCGACGGCGTCGGTCTCGATCCGCTGCCGCCCGCCGCGACCGTAGCCGCCCTGCCGCCGCCGCAGCTCGACATTAATTGGCTCGACGTCGATCGCCACCCCCGCGGGAAAGCCATCGACCAGCGCGATCAGCGCTTTGCCATGGGATTCGCCGGCGGTCCAGTAGCGGAGCATGAGGAGCGTGGCGTGGAAGTGACGAGTGCGGAATCAAACTGCGGAAATTCGTCGGGCGGGCGCCCTTCGGCGCCACCCGTTTAGCCGCGATGCGCAGGTCCGCCGCAGCGGAGCGCTGCCGGGTGCAGCCCGCCCAGCGCACACGCCGCGGAGCGTACGATCCCCGGCGGGCGGCCGCAAGATGGGCCAATGCTTGCATTGTAGTTGGCCGCGAAATCCCCCGAAACCCAACGCGATCGTTGGGAAAAGAAGCGAATCTCGGTTAGAATGCGTGCATGAGCACCGTCTTCGGCGCCAACGACGCTTTCGACCGGGCCATTGAGCCGGTGATTTCACTGCTGAGCCCCGATCAGGCCATGCAAATCGCGAACTTCCACGCCGACGATGCCTTGCAGGCGCGAATTGAGTATCTCGCATCGCGCGCCAACGAGGGCGAACTGACCGACCAGGAACGCGCTGAGTACGAAGGGTACGCCCAGGCAAATCGCTTTTTGGCCGTCCTTCAATCCAAAGCTCGCCGGCGCATCGAGCCGCCGAAGTCGCCGTGATCGACCGCCGAGCCCGGGAACTTGTGCGGCAACGCGCCGGTTTTCGGTGCGAGTACTGCCAATTAGCAGAAGCTAATTCGCCGTTCGTCCGGCTTCAAATCGAGCACATTTGCCCGCGCAAACACGGCGGCGGCGACAAACTCGACAACCTGGCCCTCGCTTGCATCGACTGCAACCTTCGCAAGGGGCCAAATCTATCGGGTATCGATCCTGCCACCGGCGCCATCGTCACACTGTTTCATCCGCGCGTGCAATCATGGACCGACCACTTTGTCGCGATTGGCCCGCGAATCGAAGGGATGACGGACTGCGGTCGAGCAACTGTCGCCGTACTCGACATGAACTCACTGGACAGAATTCAAATGCGCATTGCAATTGAATGAGCGGCCAAGTGCGTGCTTCGCTTTCGAGCTTCGAGAGTTACCGCCACGCAAACCTCTCCCCCGTAATCCGCTCAAACGCCTCGATGTACTTCGCCCGCGTCTGCCCGACCACATCCGGCGGCAGCTCTGGCGGCGGACTGTTCTTGTCCCAGCCGCTCGCGCTCAGCCAGTCGCGCACGAACTGCTTGTCGAACGACGGCTGGCCGCGGCCTTCCTGGTAGCCGTCGGCCGGCCAGAATCGCGAGCTGTCGGGCGTCATCACTTCGTCGATCAGCAGCAGCGCTTCCTCGGCGAACTGCCCCCCCGCCGCGGCGGCGCCCGGGAGCAGGCCGAACTCGAATTTCGTGTCGGCGAGGATGACGCCGCACTCCTGCGCGCGCCGCGCGCCCAGCGCGTACGCCGCCAGGCTGCGCTGCCGCATCGCCTCGGCCAGCTCCCCGCCGACCCGTTGCTGCATTTCCGCGAACGTGATGTTTTCGTCGTGTTCGCCCTGGGGCGCCTTGGTCGCCGGCGTGAACATCGGCGCCGGCAGCCGCTCCGATTCCCGCAGTCCCGTAGGCAGCGAGACGCCGGCGACATGCCCCGTCTCGCGATACTCGTGCCAGGCGGACCCGCTGATGTACGCTCGCACGACGCACTCGATCGGCACGACGTTGGTTTTTTGCACGAGTACGGTGCGTCCGGCGAGGGCATCCAGGTCGGAGCCCGCCGGCAGGTCCATTCGCGCCACGTCGGTTTCCAGCAAATGGTGCGGTGCGTTGAGGCGGCTAAACCAGTAGTTGCTCAGTTGCGTCAGCACCCGCCCCTTGTCGGGAATCGGCGTCGGCAGCACCCAATCGAAGGCACTAATCCGGTCGGTGCTCACCAGTAGCAGGCGGTCGCCCAGGTCGTACACGTCGCGCACCTTCCCGCGGATGCACGGCAGACCCGGCAGGTTCGTTTCCACCACGGGCTCGGACATGGGCGCGCTCCTGAAGATTCGCAAGGGCATTCCGCAGCGGCCGAATATAGCTTGCGTCATCGCCGTCGGGCAGAGTCGCCCGGAGTCGGCGCTGCGCCTGGTATCGGCTCGCGCGCTTGTGACGGGGCGAATTTGGCAGTAATATTCACTTAGTCATCCGACGAGGCGCCTGCCAGGCCATCTGACCCGCGGCCAGCGCAAGCGCTGCCGACCTGAATGCCGCGAGCATAGCCGGGGCGGTTGACCGTTGCCGAAAGCGGGTACGCACGGCGACACGCGCTAAGCCGCGGAGCCCTGGGCGATCTGGGACAGGCGCGCTCCGCTCGGACAAGGTTCGCCAACATGGGACAGATGCGGTTTCGTCTGCACCAGCGCGACCGCATGCCCGAAGACGCTCTGGGGCGCATCTACGTCGCCGGCGCCGAAGATTTTCCCTGGGCCACCCGCTCGTATTGGGACGGCGACGAGCTGGTCGTCCAGCGCGGCGTCGACGACTCGGGCTATGTCTACGTGCCCTGGCGGGTCGACGGCCATGGCCAGCGGCTTCTGGGCACCACGACGCTCATGGAGCGCGACAAGCCCTACGTCCTCGAGGTCGAGTTGGCCCGTGGACTCGTCCAGCGGCTGCGCTCGCGGATTTTCATCTGGGAATGGCTGGGCATGGTGACGCCTCCCGGCCTGGCTGCCCGGTTCAAGGACGCGACAAGGTTGTTCAGCCGGGCGGCCACATCGCAGGCCGATCTCGCGGCGGCCGCGCAGGCGGCAGGCGAAGCGTTGTCGGCCGCCTTGAGCGTGGCCGATGACGTCGTGGCGACTTACACCGACCAGGCGATGCACGCGCGGCAGCGGCAAACGCCGGTGTCGACGCTGCTCGGCGTGACGCTCGGGCCGAAGGGCCCGGCCGTTGCCACACGGCGTCAGTTGGTCGATGCGTGCAGCATCGTGCAGTTACCCGTCGGCTGGCGGGCCATCGAGCATCGCGAAGGCAAGCGTGACTGGAAGCCGACCGATGATCAGCTCGCCTGGTGCCAGACCGCCGGCCTCAAGGTGGCGATGGGTCCGCTCTTGCGCATGGACGATCGCGGCGTGCCCGACTGGATGTATCTCTGGGAGGGCGACGACGACAATCTCGCCCGCCTGTTGCTGGACCACGTCCGGGCGGTCGCGTCCCGATACGCCGGCCGAGTGCACCTGTGGCATGTGGCCTCCCGGGTCAACAACGGGCGGCTGATGTCGATGGACGAGGAAAGCCGCCTCAATCTCGTTGCCCGGGCCGTCCAGGTCGTGCGAAAGCTCGACGCGCGAACGCCGATCGTGGTGTCGTTCGATCAACCCTGGGGCGAATATCTCGTGGACCAGGACAACGACCTGACGCCCTGGCACTATGCCGACGCGCTCGTGCGGGCCGACCTGGGGATTTCAGGATTCGGGCTCGAAATCAACACCGGCTATTGGCCGCGCGGAAGTGCGCATCGGCCCGCGTTCGAACTGGCGAAGCTCATCGATCAATGGAGCCAGCTTGGCCTGCCGCTCATGGCGCTGATTACCGCGCCGAGCGCAAGCGGCGACGATCCCCTGGCCGCGGCGACAATCCGTGCGGAGCCCATCACGCCATCGGCCGACGGCGACCACGACGCACAGATCGCCTGGGCGGGCCTTGCCGCGCCGCTCTTGGCGTCGCGCCCCAGCGTGCAGGTCCTCGTGTGGAACCAACTCACCGATGGCGAGCCGCACGAGTTTCCCCACGCAGGACTGTTCGACGCGGCGGGGAAACCTAAGCCCGCGCTCGCGACGTTGCGCGAGTTGCGCAAAGGCAGCGCAGGCTGAAGATTGCGATTCTGGTATCGCGGCCCGGGAGGATTCTCGGCGAGCCCAACGAGTTGTGCTCTCCAAACCGCGGCTGGCTTTCGGCCGCGGCTTCCCGCCGGTTGCGGACAACGCACGTTGCGCGGCTGAGCAATGGCCTTCCGCCCCAAAACCCGGCGTGAACGCCGGGCCGAGGATCGGATGTGATTGCCTTGATCCGGAGCGACGGCGCGTCGACGT
This sequence comes from uncultured Planctomycetaceae bacterium, assembly GCA_964430075.1. Lineage (GTDB taxonomy): Bacteria > Planctomycetota > Planctomycetia > Pirellulales > Lacipirellulaceae > Lacipirellula. Next base: position 9,942 of record CAYSFP010000189.1, read on the forward strand.
ACGACGCGCGAGCGGAGAGGGCGCAATCTCACCGTCCGAAAAAGCGCTGGGGTGCACGGCCGCGCAACAGCGTCAATTAGGATTCTCACCCGCGTCGCTCGCTTAGTGCGGACGATGAGCCCGCGCCCCCAACACGGCGTCCTCACGCGTGCCGTAGTTCGGCAGCGCTTGGTCGAGCCGGCAAAAGTGCAGCGCCTCGGCGCAGCCGTTCGACAGCCCGCACAGCCGCAGCGCGCCCTGGCGCTGCAGCACCCGCTTTTGCAGGGTAACGAGCTGGCCCATCAACCGGCTGGGAAAGACGTCCAATTGGTCCATTTCCAGGACCATGCGATACACGAAGTGCCGGTCGGCCAGCTTCCACAGCTTGTCGGCCATGTCGCCCGGTTCTTGGGAGCCGGGCTTGAGCTTGACGAACAGCCAATCGGGGCCGCGATCGACGTCCAGACTCCAATCCTCAAAGACTTCGTCCATGACAATTACTCCCCTTGGCGCGGGGCCGTCCCGGCCCGCCTTCCGCCTCGCCAAGAATGTCAATCAATTGCGACCCGCCGACATGCGGGTCGAAGAGCAGAAAAAAGCCCCGCGGTACGGGGGCACGCCTCTCGCCGCTCATCTTAGGACGGGGGATTTCGACCGACAAGGGAAGCTTTGGCGCAGAAGAGACGCCTGGGCGTAAGAAGGCATTCGTAGTCTTGCTGGGTGCTGGTAAGCTGGGGTTCGG
>CAYSFP010000190.1:0-10594 GCA_964430075.1 uncultured Planctomycetaceae bacterium
CTCATCGGCGTGCTTTCGCGACAGCTCTAGTCGCTGCACCGCCGTATCGATCACCCTGCCGCCCAATCAGCGTCTGATGAATACCGTCTGAAGGCGGCCTTCGTCTATCGATTCCCACAATTCGTCGAATGGCCAGAAGCCGCCATTCAGGGCTCGCGAACACTGGATCTCTGCATCCTGCAGCCAAACCCGTTCGGATCGGATCTCGACAATCTGGTCAACGGGGAATCCTTGAACGGTCGTCCACTTCGGGTCCGTGTCATTGCCGGCGTGGACGCCCTGACTGGCTGCCACGCGCTCTTTGCAGGCGCGCGCGGCGATGCCGCCGCGGCGGTGCTCAAGGCGGCAGCCAACCGACCGGTGTTGACCATAGGAGAGACCGATCGCTTTCTTGAGGCGGGCGGCATCATCGTACTGAAGGTTGTCGAACGTCGCGTTCGCTTCGAAGTCAACACCGCCAACGCGCAGAAGGCTGGCCTGCGTATCAGCGCACAACTCCTTAGCTTGGCAGCGGCCGTTCGGGGGGAACAATGAAGCGCTGGTTCGCGCGGCTGCCTATTCACCGCAAGCTCGTGGTCTCCGCCCTGCTGATCACAGCGGTGGCGTTGGTCATCGCGACCCTCGGCCTGGGCGCATTCGACGTCTGGCGATATCGCGTGACGGCGGCTGAAGACGCACGTGCGCTTGCGAGCATTCTGGCTGAGAACACGGCCGCTCCGGTGATGTTCAACCAGGCTGATGCGGCGGAAGAGATCCTTCAGAGCGTGCGCGTCAGAAACGTCGTGACGCGCGTCTGCATTTTCCTTCCCAACGGTCAGCGATTCGCGGGGTTTAGCGCGAGCTCCGCGGAGTGCCCGGCGACCGTTCCCGCTGAAAGCGTGTGGAACGGTGTCTCTGGCTCCGCTCCAATCACGAGAAATGCGCGCACCTACGGCACCCTCTACGTCGAGCGCAATCTCTCGGACCTTCGAAGACGCCTGGTGCTGACCGCGCTCGCTGGGTTGGTGATGTTCGGAGTCGCCGCGTTGGCCGCATACCTGCTCGCACGACGCGTCAATACCGCCATTTCACGTCCCATCGGCGATCTCGCCGAATTTGTTCGGAGGTTCGGCGACACCGGTGAGCCGCAACTGCCGTCGATCCGAACCACACCCGACGAACTCGGCGAGCTGGTCACCGCCTTCGGCGAAATGGTGACGCGTGTCAGGCACGCGGGCGACGAACTGAGAAGCTCCAACGAGGAACTACGCCACCAGAAGGCCGAGCGCGAAGCGGCGTTGGTTCGTCAGATGGAGAGCGAGCGGCGGTTCAAGATGCTCGCTGACGGCTCACCGGTGCTTCTCTGGGTCAACGGGACGGACGGTTGCGAATTCGTCAATCGCGCCTACCTTGATTTCTTGGGACTGGCGAGCGACCAGCAAGTGCGCGGCTTCGATTGGTCTCGGTTTGTCCATCCGGATGATCGTGATCAGTACGTGGATGCCTACATGCAAGCGTTTCAGACACGCTCGACGTTCCACGCGGAATTTCGCTTCCGTCGTGTCGATGGCGAGTGGCGCTGGATGCGTTCCGAGGCGACGCCGCGAATCGACAACGACGTGTTCGCTGGATACGTCGGCGCTTCCGTGGACATTACTGAGCGACGGCGAGCAGAAGAGGCCTTGCGAGTCGCCGACCAGCGAAAGGACGCCTTCCTCGCGATCCTCGCTCACGAACTGCGCAACCCGCTCGCGCCGCTTCGTACAGGGATCGAGCTGGTACGCGTTGGCAGTGACAAGCCTGGAGCGGTCAAGAAGGTGCTGCCAGTCCTGGAGCGGCAGGTCGCGCACATGGTGCGATTGATCGATGACCTGTTGGATGTGTCGAGAATCACGTCTGGGAAGATTCAACTCCAGCGTCAGGCAACCGCCCTTACTGACCTGGTGAACAGCGCGATTGATGCGAACCGGCCGGCCATCGAATCGGCAGGCCTGACACTCGCCGTGCGCTTGCCAGACACGCCATGCCTTCTGGACGTGGATCCGACTCGCTTTGTCCAAGTGCTGTCGAATGTCCTGAACAATTCGACCAAGTTCACCGAGCGTGGAGGTCGCATCGAGGTAGGCGCGACAGTTGACAGCAGCGTCGCGCCACCGCAGCTGATCGTCAACATAACGGACTCCGGCGCGGGTATCACCGCGTCGACGCTGCCACATGTCTTTGACTTCTTCGTACAGGGCGAAACGCCGGGTCGCGGCAAATCAGGGCTGGGCATCGGGCTCGGGCTGGCCAAGCAGTTGATGGAAATGCACGGCGGCACCATCGAAGCCCATAGCGACGGACTTGGACGTGGAAGCTCGTTCACGATCAAGATCCCGGCCCTCACGTGGGAATCAGTACGGCCGGCACCAGACGACGACACGGCCGAAGTGCGTCCCTGCGTCGGACTCCGCGTTCTCGTCATTGACGACAACGTCGACGCTGCGGACACGCTGGCCGCCCTCGTAGTCGCCCTCGGCGGTGAGTCGGTTGTCGCGTACGAAGGCCGCGATGGGTTGAGGCGTGCCGTGGACTTCAGGCCGGATGTCGTGCTGCTCGACATCGGTATGCCTGAAATGGATGGCTACGAGACCTGTCGATTACTCAGGTCCGAGGCGGTCGGACGGGCCGCATACGTCGTGGCCGTGACCGGCTTTGGCCAACTACACGATCGTGAGCGCGCGCTCACCGATGGCTTTGACGCTCATCTGACTAAACCGACCGACCCTCGCATCCTGGGAGAGGTTCTGGCCGGAGTCCCGGCTCGGCGGCTGCGCTCGGAAGCGGGTTAGGGAATGGTTGCACGCATGTGGGAACAGTCGGTCTTCAGACAATCGCCATCGTCCACAGAGCAGGCCGAGAACGGTGCATGCGACGTGGCCGCTTCGCGGCCACGTAGCTATGGTGTCAGCCTCGCGGTTCCACGAGTGTGTCGTCCAAAGAAGGGTCCTTTGCGGCAGTTCTGGGCCTCTCTCGCGGTTGCCGCCGTCGTCGCAACGACTATCGCAGACGCGTCGGCCCAAACACCCAGTCCCCAAGAATTGAAGCGGTTCTCACTTGAGGAACTTCTGCGTGTCGAAATCACGACGGTCATGAGAGCTCCCGAACCGACAACGACGATTCCGGCTGCAGTGTTCGTGATCACGCAGGACGACATCCGGCGGTCAGGTGCCACGTCGTTGCCGGAGATCCTGCGCATGGCTCCGGGCGTTCAGGTTGCACAGCTGGACGCAGCCCGCTACGCGATTGGTATTCGAGGATTTGCGGATCGACTTGCGCGCTCGATGTTGGTGCTGGTTGACGGGCGTGCCGTGTACTCACCACTGTTCGCCGGCACGTACTGGGAGGTGCAGGACACATCGCTAGAAGACATCGAGCGCATCGAGATCATCCGAGGGCCCGGCGGCACGCTTTGGGGTGCGAATGCCGTGAACGGCATCATCAACATCGTCACGAAGCGGGCACAGGACACTCACGGCACTCTCGCCGCGGGGACGGTTGGCTCGACGCTCCGTGGGCCGGTAAACGTCCGATTTGGGGGCCAAGCGGGCGCCACACATTTTCGGTTGTACGGCAAGGGCTTCGACCGTGATGGTTACGCGAGTGACGACTTCGATGCGTGGCGCATGGGCCGGGCCGGATTTCGAGCGGACTGGTCCCTTCCGTCCTCGAGGACGCTGATGGTACAGGCCAATGCCTATCGCACGGAATTGGGTCAACGCTTCAACATGCCCCTCAATACGCCACCCTTCAGTCAGGTGACGACTCGCGACGCCGATCTCTCTGGCGTGAATGCTCTTGCGCGATTGACCGCGCCGCTCGGGGGCGGCGAGTACCAATTCCAGACCTACTACGACCGCACCACGCGAGACGAGCGGCCCGTCGCGGAAACGCGCGACACGTTGGACTTCGACTTCCAGCATCGCCGGCGCGTCGGGCGCCGCCACCAAGTCGTCTGGGGCGCCGGCTATCGAGTGTCCAGTGGTCGCATCACAGCGACACTGCCCACGCAATTCTTTCCGGACGACCGAACGGATCAACTGTTCACCGGGTTCGCGCAGGATGACGTCGCGCTCATCCCGGACAGGTTGCGCGTGGTGTTCGGCACGAAGATCGAACACAACGCCTACAGCGGATTTGAAATTCAGCCGGCGGCACGTGTCATGTGGACGATCAACCCTAGACATGCGCTGTTTAGTTCGGTCACTCGAGCCGTACGCACGCCGTCGCGGGTTGAGACCGATTACACCACCACAAGCCTGTCGAACCCGGCGGTGCCGACATTTGTGCGATTGCTGCCGAACCCCGACTTCGTGCCCGAGGAATTGACGGCGTACGAAGCCGGCTATCGCGTACAGCCCTTTGCATCGCTCTACGTGACCGCTTCGGGCTTTTTCAATCACCACCAGGAAACGCTGAGTACTGAGGTGTTGACACCCTTCGTCGAGACGACGCCTCCACCCTCGCGCGTGATTCTCCCCGTTATGTTTCGCAACGGCCTGCACGGCAACTCCCACGGTCTCGAAGTGACTGGCGATTATCGGCCTGTCTCGTGGTGGCGGTGGACCGGAAACTACTCGTTCATCCGTATTCAGATGACGCGCGATCCTGGCAGCACGGACGTGCAGGAACTGCGGTACGAACGCCAAACGCCACGGCATCAGGTGTACCTGCAATCGTCACTAGATTTGCCAAAGGGACTCTTGCTGGACTGGATGTTTCGCTACGCCTCTGAGCTTCCGGTGCCGGCGTATGGCACGTCGGACGTCAGAGTCGCGTGGGCTCCGAGCCCGCGCTTTGAGATCGCGCTGGTTGGAAAGAATCTTCATCAACCGACCCATCTGGAATGGGCGGGAGGAGTGCCGATCCCGCGCAGCGCATATGTGACCGTCACCTGGCGTCGTTGATTCGCCGGTCGGCGATGCGGGCGGCTACGTTGCTTCAGGGCGAGCGGCAGTCACTCCGCCGTCTTGGCCGCTGCTGCGATTAACGCCTGTTCGAGTCGCCGCGAATCACGGAATCGAGGACCGCCATTCGAACCGGCGGCCCTCGTCTGATCGCTCAACGCGCCGCTCGCTCCAGGATGACTGGTACGGGCCGGCACACGGTATTGCACACCGGCGAGTGCGTCTGCGCGAACTGCAGTAAGTCGTCCAGTTCGGCATCGGTAGCATTCTTCGCCTTAATGTCCATCTCGATCCGGATCCCCTGATACCCCGCCGGCACGTCGTCGTCGAGCGCCAGCAGTCCCTGGAGGTCAATGCTGCCGACGAGTCGCGTGGACAGCGATTCGATTTCGATGCCGCGCGTCGTTGCGTGCAGCACGGTCGTTGTCGTGACGCACCCCGCGAGCGCGTGGAGCAGAAACTCGACGGGGTTGGCGCCCTCGTTATCGCCGAGCAGCACCGGCGGTTCACCGTTCGTGAACTCGAACGCCTCCGGGCGCGAAGCGTCTTCCGCTCCCGCTCCGTAGAAGTCCTTGATCGTCGAGCGGTTCTCTCCACCGGAGATCCAGCGGTTGCGCGCTCGGAACTCAAACCTGGCCAGGGTCGGATTGGCCTTCAAGGCACTAACCGTCTCCACCATTTTCTGCGTGTCGAGCCCATTCACGTGGGTTGTTGGTTGCGGCGACGTCAGTGTCGATGTCATGTCGGTTCCTCCCGCCGAGGATCAGTGCACGGCGACATGCCATGGGAGCCTCGACGATGGACCCACGATATCGGGGACCAGAACCTGCCGTAAGATGCGTTTCTGTCAAGAACGGGGCTTTCGTGCCAATGGAGCTGACCGATGCCTGAAGCGAAGCCGTTCGAAACTGCGATCGTCGCCGTGCCCGAAACCGCAGGCTCGGCGCTGTACGGCATGGTCGACGTGCTGAGCGTGACCGGAAACGTGTGGCAGACACTCACACGGACGGAGCCCATGGCACCACCGTTCAGGGTGCGCGTGGTGAGCGTCGGTCGCGATCGGTTCTCCTGTGGCAACGGCATTCCCATCGAGCCAGCCGCCGCCATCGACGACATCGACCGCGCGGACATCGTCATCCTGCCCGAACTGTGGCTCGGACCCGATGAGCACTTGAAGGGACGATACCCGGCCCTCGTGAAGTGGATTCGCGCACGCTACGAGACCGGCGCGTGCGTGTATTCGGCGTGTTCCGGTGCCCTCATGCTGGCGGAGACCGGTCTCCTGAACGGCTGCGATGCCACGTCGCATTGGGGCTATCAGGATCTGTTCCGGCGACAGTACCCGCAGGTCCGCTTTCGTCCCGAGCCCAATCTCTGTTTCGCCGATGCGGGCGGTCGCATCGTCACGGCCGGCGGCACGACGTCATGGCATGACCTCGCACTACACATCATTGCCAGGCACGTGAGTCCCGGCGAGGCCATGCGCATCGCGAAGGTCTACCTGCTGAAGTGGCACGAGGAGGGTCAGTTGCCCTATCAGCCACTCGTGCGCCAGCAATACCACACGGACGCCGTCGTGCGCGGCTGCGAGGAGTGGCTTCGGGAGCACTTCCGACAGCCTGGCGTCGTGGCTCGGGTGGTCGGTCATGCGCAGGTGCCAGAGCGGACGCTCAAGCGGCGCTTCAAGCAGGCCACCGGCCTTGCGCTCATCGACTACGTGCAGAACCTCCGCATCGAGGAAGCCAAGCGTTTGCTCGAAACGACCGAGACGACTGTAGATGAGATCTGCTTTGCGGTCGGGTACGAGGATCCCTCGTTCTTTCGCCGGCTATTCAGGCGCCGAACGGGCGTGGCACCAGCCCGGTACCGTCGCGTGTTCCAACCCATTCATCGAGGATTGCCGGCCGTGCCGCAACATTCCGCCCCTCCCGAATCCGCCAAAGCAGTGTCGTGAGGCGAAATAGTGGCGAAGCCTCGCGATTTACGCCGCTTCTTGGATCAACCAATTGCGGAAATCGTCCAGTGCGGCGAGCCAACCCGCTTCGCGAGTTGGCAACCTCGGCCTGTCTCCAGTTCACGCCGCGCGTCGCTCACGCGACACGCGAGCGGGCTCGAGTCCAGCCCGAGGAGCCAGCTCATTAAGATCTTTAGAATCAACTACTTACGAGACGCGTGTTCGACTGATCTCGTAAGTCTTCTTGCTTCAGACATTTGCGACGCGCAGGCCGCACTGGACGATGTCCGCAACTGGCTGGCTCGTGCCTTGTTCGCGGCTCAGAACTCGATCATCACTTTGATGGCGTCGCGGTCATTCATCGCACGATAGCCATCGGGGACGCCGTCGATATTCGTGGTGCGGTCGAACAGCTGATAGGCGTGCCGTGAGTCTTTCACCTGATCGAGTTGAAGGAAGGGGAGCGTCAGTAGTTCGTCCGTGGGCCTCATCGCCAACGCCTTGTTCTGCTCGATGGTGAGCGCCGGCAGTCGATGGCCAGACTGCGACGAGATAACAACGCCGGACCCGCCGCGGGCCATCACCTTCCCGAACTGCTCGAGGACGACCGCGGTGCCGTAGAGATCGACGCGAAGGATCGTTTCCGGTGACGCTTGACTGGGGGAAACACCAGCGGCGTGGATGAGCCCGACGATCTCGCCGATGCCCGTCGCCTCGCCGACCAGTGCGAATACCGCCTCGCGCGAAGATACGTCAACAGTCGCGACGCTCACTTGGTAGCCGGCATTGGCCATGACCTCGGCAGACGCGTTCGCGTTCGCCTCGCTGCGGTCGGCGAGCACAATGTGCTTGCCGACGCCAACGCGACGTGCGATGGCCTGACCGATCTGGCCGGCTCCGATGACAACGACGACGTTCTCCATGCTGTGCCTCGTTCAGTATGAACACAATCAGGCGTTCCTGAAATTGGAGGATGCCGCTGCCAGGTCGCGTCGCACCCGCTCCGGTTCTTCCGCTGGTGGCATGTTCGGCAGATCGCGAACCGCATTGACGGTGCCGGGTGGGTCCGCATCGAGTTCAGCAAACACCGTGTCGAGGTCGTGTTGCGCCGGACCGCGCGTGGCGACGAGTTCAAATGTTTTCCGCAGGGCCTCGGTGGACGTCAGGCTGGCGACCAGGACCTCAGCGATCTGACGACGGGCGACGACGCCGTCGCTGGGATTGCCAGCATGACGTCGGTCACCCTGGAGGAGCACGAGGTGATGCTCGTCGGCATTGTTGTAGTCGAACCAGCCGGGTCGCACGATCGTGTACGGCAATCCACTGACGCGCACGAGCCGCTCGCCGCGCCGCTTCCAGTCGTGCGCTTCGGTTTGCCGGTTGTAGTCGCCATCTCGGTCGGTCACGCCGATCGCCGTCATCAATGCGATGCGCACCGACCGCCCGCCGAGTGCGGCGAGCACATTCCGTACGCCTCCGTAGTCGATCTGCTCAGCCCCGGTCTTTCCACCGCCGTCAGAGCCATGCGTAAACACCATGGCGTCGACGCCGTCGACGGCCTGAGTCAGCGTATCGGGAGCCGTCAGGTCGCCGGCGACGACCTCGACGCCAGGGAACAACCGAGCGGCCTTTGGGGCGTCGCGGGCCAGAGCCCGAACCGCGTGTCCCTTTTTGCCGGCCTCCTCCACTACGAGGCGTCCGATGCTTCCCGTAGCACCGACGACGAGTACCGTCATGCGGCGTATGGTCATGTCAGGACCCTCATCCTTTTTCGGCGCCGCGCTCCGCGTGCGCAGGCATGACCTTCTCCCAGAACTTGATAGCGAGGTCGAGCCATCCTTCGGCAGTCGTGCCGATACCGGGACCGAAGCCATGGCCAACGTCGCGGTAGCGATGGAACTCCACTTCTGCGCCCGCCCTCCGTAGCGTCGCGACCCGTCGTTCCATGACGGACGGAGGAGCAATTCCGTCCCGCTCGCCGACCACGACGAACGTCGGCGGTTCATCGGCGGAGTGGTCGGAATGACCCGTGTACGCCATCACCACTGCTGACGGTTTCGGGAGGTTGTCGCCTCCAAATTCGGCGATGCCGTGTGAGCCAATCGCGACAGCCATGCGTGCTCCTGCCGAACTCCCCCACAGTGAGTACCCCTCGGTGGAGACACCAAGGGTTGCCGCGTTTCGGAAGATGTAGGAGATCGCCGCCGCGAGATCACGTGTCGCCAGGGCGCCGCCCGATCCCACGCGGTATCTCAGGACGAACGCGTTGTATCCGCGATTGCTGATCGCACCCGCATAGGGAAAGCCTTCATGGACGGAGCCGACGTAGGAAAAGCCTCCGCCCGGAGAGATGACGGCAAATGGAGCGCCCGGCCGGCCGCGAAAGAAGAAGAGGCCGGTGTTGCACTTCGTCGGCTGCTGCTTCTTCTCTTCGTCCGTATAGAAGTCATAGAACACGGTCCTGCCGTTGTGCACATCCTCGATAATGCGATTTAATCCGCCAACGACCTCGGCTGGATCCACATGGCTGTGGTACGGGAGCAGTGAACCAATGCTCTGCAGCTGCATGCGGCCGTCATACGTGCGATCGTCCGACGGTAGGAGCAGGCGGCTGAAGCCGGCGAATGCCGGATGCTTTAGAAGATCGCCGATGGTGTCATCGGCTGTCAGGAGTGTAGCCGTCGCGCTATCAGCGTGTTCTTCCCTGAACGAGGTTCCGCGAGATTGAACAGCCATACTCACTGACCTACTCTCCGCTGCAGGTGCTCCGGGTACCGGTCGCCGTGAATCGCGACCTTCGCGGCGGCGTCCGTGACTTCGCGGAGATCCTCCAGGCTCAGTTCGACGTTCGCGGCGGCCAGGTTCTCTTCGAGTCGATGCAGCTTCGTCGTCCCGGGAATCGGCACAATCCAGGGTTTCTGCGCGAGCAGCCACGCCAGTGCGAGTTGCGCTGGCGTCACACCCTGCCGGTTGGAGAGTCGCTTCAGCAGGTCAACCAGCGCCTGATTTGCGGTGAGGTTGTCCTCCGCGAACCGAGGGAAGGTGCTGCCGCGAAGATCGCCGGCCGCGAACGTCGTAGTCGCGCCGATGGCTCCGGTCAGGAATCCTTTTCCGAGCGGGCTGAAGGGCACGAACCCAATACCAAGCTCCTCGCATGTCGGTAGCACCTCGTGTTCCGGCTCACGCCACCAGAGGGAGTACTCGCTTTGTACCGCGGCGACTGGGTGAATCGCGTGGGCGCGGCGAATCGTCACGGCGCCGGCCTCCGAGAGACCGAAGTGCCTGACCTTGCCAGCTCGCACGAGCTCCTTCACGGCGCCGGCGACATCCTCGATCGGCACGTTGGGATCGACGCGGTGCTGGTAGTACAGGTCGATAGTGTCGGTGCGCAGGCGCTTCAACGACCGATCCGTCACCCGACGGATGTTCTCTGGCCGGCTGTTCAACACTTGCTGACCGGTTGGCGCGTCAAGGTCGAAGCCGAACTTCGTAGCAATGACCGCTCGCCCGCGGTACGGTTGGAGCGCCTCGCCGACGATCTCCTCGTTGTCGGCGCCGTAGATTTGGGCAGTATCGAAGAGCGTCACCCCTCGGTCGGCAGCTGCGCGAATCAGCGCGACGGCTTGGGTACGGTCGGTCGCAGGACCGTAGCCATGGGTAAGGCCCATCGCACCGTAACCGATCGCCGACACCTCAGGACCGCTCCGCCCCAACC
>CAYSFP010000191.1:0-10547 GCA_964430075.1 uncultured Planctomycetaceae bacterium
TGATCTCCGGCAAGGTCGTGGTGATCGCCGGGTACGGCGACGTCGGCAAGGGCTGTGCCCAATCGATGCGCGGGCTCGGGGCCCGCGTGGTGATCACCGAGATCGACCCGATCATCGCGCTGCAGGCGGCGATGGAAGGGTACGAGGTGACCACGATGGAAGACGCGGCGGCGGAGGGCGACATCTTTGTCACCACCACCGGCTGCCGCGACATCATCACGGGCGAGCACATTGTGAAGATGAAGAACGACGCGATCGTGTGCAACATCGGGCACTTCGATCTGGAAATCGACATGGCGTGGATCAACGCCCAGGTGAAGGCCGGCAAGGCGACCAAGGAGCGGATCAAGCCGGCGGAGATCGGGGCGGTCGACAAGTTCACGTTCGCCGACACGAAGCGGTCGATCATCGTGCTGGCCGAGGGCCGGCTGGTGAACCTGGGGTGCGCGACTGGCCACCCGTCGTTCGTGATGAGCACGAGCTTCACCAACCAGGTACTCGCGCAGCTCGCGCTGTGGACCGAGACGGACAGCTACGAGCTGGGCGTCCACGTGCTGCCCAAGAAGCTGGACGAGGAAGTGGCCCGACTGCACATCGGCAAGCTGGGCGTGAAGCTGACGAAGCTGACGCAGAAGCAGGCGGACTATTTGGGGATTCCTGTGGAGGGGCCGTATAAGCCGGAGTATTACCGATATTAGGGGAGAGGGGTCAGGAGTCAGGGATCAGGAGTCAGACGAGAGCCGTCGGCGGGCGCCGGCGGCTTTTTCATGCGCCGAGCTTGTCTTTGAGCTGTTCGAGGCTGATGGTGTTGCCGGCTTTGATCTCCGCGCGGGCTTGCTCGATCCGCTTCAGAAAACGGGGGTCGTTCTCCAATTGATAGTCGAACCAATCGTCTTCGTCCTCGAAAGCAATGAGGACGCCGATCGGGCGACCGTCTCGCGTCAGGAGCATCTCCTCGCCGGCCGACTGCTTGAGCAGGTCCAACAATTGCTCACTCACTTGGTCCAGCGGCGCCTGGATCATTGGTCGCCTCGATTCCCGGCGATCCTGGTTCATTGAGCTTTGGCGAAGGCCTCGCGCGTGATCTCGACGTGGAGTACGTCGAGTCCGCCCTGACTTGCTTGTTCGAGCGCTTCTCTGACAAGCTCGGTGAGATCGCCCTCGCGGTCGGTCACCCAAATGGCAGCGCGACCGCCGCGAATGACGAACGAGGAGTCGTCGAACCCCGCTTCGTAGACGGCGTCGGCGAGCGTGTCTTCAAGTTCTGTGTCGCGCAGAATCAGATAAAACTCAGGCGTCATCGAGTGCTCCTGCAGGACAGGCGTCAACTTTTTTGCGAATCCGCCTTGCGTGCGTTTCGGGGTTTCGCGGGGTCGACCAGATCGACATCTGGCATTCGCCGTGCCCGTATCGACAGCGGATTCTGCCGTACGCATGGCCGCGCGATTTGGCAAACGTCCAGCCGTGCTCTTCGGCGTATTTGATGGCTTCGCGGATGTGCCTGTTGGGGTGCATCGACCCCCATCGTGGCTACGGCGTGAACGTCAATCAATAGTAAGTATACGGTGCGGCCGTGCGAGCGGGGATATCGGGTGGGGGGCGTTTGGCGTAGACTTTGGGCGTTTTGAACCCCCCCGGCTTGCGCCGGGGGCTAAGGGAGTTTTCTAAGGGACGACGGACCTTTCTGGGGTGGTTTGCAGCTATGCCGACGATGAGTGCGTTTCGTGGGTGGCGGTATGACTTGGGGCATGTGGGCTCGCTGAGCGACGTGATCGCGCCGCCGTACGACGTGATCGACCCCGAGCTGCAGGAGCAGCTCTACAAGAAGCACCCGGCGAATGTGGTGCGGCTGATCCTCAATCGCGACGAGCCGGGCGACGACGAGGCGAGCAATCGCTACACGCGGGCCGCGAAGTTCCTCCGCAATTGGCGGCGCGAGGGCGTGCTGTTCGAGGAAGGGCAGCCGGCGATTTACGTGTACCACCAGGAGTTCGGCCTGGCCGGGCGGACGGTCACGCGGCGGGGGTTCATGTCGCGCGTGCGGCTCGAGCGGATCGGCGAGGGGAATATTCACCCGCACGAGGAGACGCACAGCGGGGCCAAGCAGGACCGGTTCAAGCTGTGGAAGGCGTGCCGGGCGAATCTCAGTCAGATCTTTGGGCTGTATCCCGATCCGCACAATGTGGCCCAGAATATTTTGGAAAACGCCATCGCGGGGCAGACGCCGCTCGAGGCGGTGGACCATCTGGGAGTCGTCCATCGCGTGTGGCCGGTGACGGACATCGCGGTCATCAATGCCGTGGCGGCGGCGATGGCGGACAAGCCGGCGTACATTGCCGACGGGCATCACCGGTACGAGACGGCGCTCAACCTGCGCGACGATCTGGCGGCCGAGCTGGCCGCCGAGGGGAAGAAGCTGCCGGCCGAGCATCCGGCGAACTTCGTCCTCATGATGTGCGTATCGATGAGCGACGAGGGGATGCTCGTGCTGCCCACGCACCGGCTGTTCCGCAGCGTGCCGCCGATGACGGCCGAGGAACTGGCCGCGAAGCTCGGCGAGGCGTTTGCCACCGAGCCGGCGGGCAGCGGGCCGGAGCGGGCGCTGTCGTTGTGGGAGGAGATCGAGGCCGAGGGCGAGCAGGGCACGTTCGGGCTGTACACGGCGAAGGACGACAGATGGACGCTCGCGCGGATCACGCCTGCGGGGCGGAAGCGGATGGCGGAGGTCGCGAGCGATCACTGCGCCGAGTGGCAGGGGTTGGGCGTGAGCATCCTGCACCGGCTGCTGGTCGACACGCTGCTGGGGTTGCCGCAGTTGCCCGCGCCGAAATACGTGCGAGCGCTGGACGAAGTGCCGGTCGGTTTAAAGGAAGGCGACGCGGCGGGCCGCGACCTCACGGGACAGGAGGGCAGCGGCGGGCGGTTTGAACTCGCGGCGCTGGTGATGCCGGCGACGGTCGAGCACATCCGCGCGATCTCGAACGCCGGCGAGCGGATGCCGGCCAAGAGCACCTACTTCTATCCGAAGCTGCTCAGCGGGTTGGTGATCAACCCAACGGAGTGAGGCGCGCCGGCCCGTTTAGAGCAGTTTTCACGTTCGTGTGCCGTTCGAGTGCCACTGGCGTGTCGCCAGTGAGAAGTGGGTACTCGCTCGGCACTTCAGCACTGGCGACACGCCAGTGGCACACAAATCTGAGAAACGCTCTAGCCGCGACACGGAGGGAGCGCGTTCCACGTGAAACGTTGCCGAAGGGAGCGGCGGCGCGGATTCCGCGGCGTTGTTTCACGTGAAACGTTTGGGCAAGCCACGGGCGTTGCGCGGCGGGGGGCGGATCGGCGTTTCACGTGAAACGGTCGATTCGGGCAAACGGCGAGGATTGTTTCACGTGAAACGGGGCGTGCGTTGGTTACCGTTGGGTGGGCCGTTCAGACAACGACGCCTCACCCCACGGCGACTGCTCGACAGTGGCGTGCGTTATGTTGTTGTGGGCCCCATTGAGGGTGCCGAACGGGAGCGGCCTTTGCCTACTTCGATCATGACGATGGCAATCGCCTGAATCGCGACGCCGACTCCGATGGCCGCGAGCGTACCTAGCGGCAAGTGAAGTGCCGCGACCAGCGTGGCCAGGACTACCGCTGCGGACATGATTCCGAAGAGTTGACGCAGGCTTATTTGCGAAGAGCAGTCTGGCTCTGACCAGGCGCCGGTGGCGAGTTGCCAGCGTTTGGCCCGGCGAGCCGCTAGGGCGGCGCCAAGCTGGCCCATAGCCATGGCCGCAAATGCAATTGCCAGAGGCGTTCCGAGTAGCGAGTCATCTGATCCTACCATGGCGATGACCGATGCAAATCCACTCCAGCCCCCCGCACACGAAGCCACTGCCACCCGCCGCCGGTAGAGGCTGGCGAGGTACTGAAAGCCCGCCACGAGGGGGAAAATGGCGAACGCGGCGATCCCCGCGAGCACGGCTCCGATGGGGAAGCCAACGATGGCGAAGAGCAGTGAGTCGCTCGTTGTCGGTCCAAATCCCCCCAGGAGCATCAGAACCGCCGGAAACAGGCCGCCCGCGAGCATCGTCCCAACGAAGCCGGCGAAGTAGACGGGGAACGAACTTCCGAAATCCAAGCCTTTTGCCCTGGGAGCGCACGCGCCCTGCGCATGGACATCGTGGTCGGCGAGGGCGATGTTGAACATGGCTCGATCGAGCGCGAGGAAAGTACTCGTTGCTAGCATATTACCCCGGTCATTTGCTCGTGGTAACTGCCGTTGGGATGGTCCGGGGCGAGGCATATGATTCGCGGCCATCTCTCTTCACGGTGGAGGCGGGGACGACCCGGCTCGCAGATTCCTCATTTTATGGCTGGCCGTGCCACGGGTCATTTGTATTGCGAATCAGAAGGGCGGGGTGGGGAAGACGACCACCGCGCTCAATCTTGCTTGCGCCGCGTCGGTCGCTGGGCGGAAGACGTTGCTGGTCGATCTCGATCCGCAGTGCAACGCCACCAGCGGCTTGGGGCACAAGCCGGACCAGCGGCACGCGCTGCTCGATTCGCGGCCGCTGCGGGAATCGTTCCGTGCGACGTATCTGCCGAATCTTTCGCTGCTGCCGGGAGCGCGGAGCTTCGAGGACGTCGACGCGCTGGCCAACTCGAGCGACTCGCGGTCGATCATGCTGGCGGCGCACCTGGCCGGCAGTCTGGGGTCGTTCGACCTGGTGCTGATCGACTGCCCGCCGTCGCTGGGCGCCCTCACGCGGACGGCGCTCGCCAGTGCTAGCGAGGTGCTGATGCCCATCCAGTGCGAGTATTTCGCGATGGAGGGGCTCGCGCAGATGATCGAGGTAATCCGGCAGGTGATTGGCCATTCCAACAGCCGATTAGAATTTGGCGGAATCCTGCTGACGATGCACGACGCGGCGCTCGAGTTGACCGCCGAAGTCGATCGGGAAGTGCGGGACTTTTTCGGGGGGATCGTCTACTCAACCGTGATTCCACGGGATGCGGCCGCGGCCGAGGCGCCTAGTCACGGGCGATCGGTGATCGACTATGCCCCGCGTTCGCGGGCCGCCCGCGCATACGTGGAACTTTGCCTGGAGGTGCTGGAGCGTGTCTAAGGAACGTCGATTGGGTCGCGGCTTGGAAGCGTTATTGGGGCGGTCGTTTGGCGGAGAGGAAACAAGCTATGCGGCGGCGCCCGATCAGGGCGGGGAGCAGTTCGGCGGCGATGCGGCGAGCGGCGACGTGCAGTACGGATCACAAGAAGCGGGCGGTTTCATGGCCGGGACGCCGGGCGACGAGGTGACGCGCTCCGCCGACGGCCAGCAGTGGCTGCCGCTGGGGTCGATCGACCGCAATCCGTACCAGCCGCGCACCAGCTTCGACGAAGCGGACATTGCGGACCTGTGCGACAGCATTCGCACGCATGGCTTCTTGCAGCCGATTGTGGTGCGGCCGTTCGAGGGGCGGCACCAACTGATCGCGGGCGAGCGCCGGCTGCGGGCGGCGCAGATGGCGGGCTGGGAGCGCGTGCCCGTGCAGATTCGCCAGGTGGCCGATCGCGAGATGGCCGAGCTGGCGATCGTGGAGAACATTCAGCGCAAGGACCTCAACCCGATCGAGAAGGGCGCCTCATTTCAGCGGTACATGGCCGAGTACCAGTGCACGCAGGAAGAGCTCGCGGCGCGCGTGAACGTCGATCGGTCGACGATCGCGAACCTCGTGCGTTTGCTCGACCTGCCCGAAGAAGTGAAAGCCATGGTGTCGCGCGGCGAGCTGTCCGCGGGGCACGCCCGGGCGCTGTTGCCGCTGGGCGACGAGCACGAGCAGACCGAGTTCGCCCGCCGCGTGCACAAGGACGCCCTCAGCGTGCGGGCGACCGAGCAGGCGGTGACCGAGCACATTCGCCACGCCGATGCGCCGTTGTCGATCGTCGACGCCGAAGGCATCAGCCGGCCGTCGCCGATCCAGCCCGGTCAGCATGTGCGGGACATGGAGGCGCAGTTGCGGCTGGCGCTGGGGGCGAAGGTCGAGATCAAGCAGTCGGCCAAGGGCAAGGGGCGGATCACGATCCACTTCGCCAGCCACGAGGAGTTCGAGCGGCTGCGCGGGGTGCTGAGCCAGGCGTCCGCCGGGCCGCAGCTTGCGGGTGACGAGGGGCAGGGATACGCGGCATCGCTGTAGGCGGGCCCCGATGCGGCCGTTCGGGCGGCGAAGCACTGCGTTGCCGCGGCGGGCGGGGGCGTCTACGATACCTTGCTGAGCGCTGACGGCCGAGAGCCGCTAGCCTCGATCCGGGGTGTGGCGCAGTCTGGCTAGCGCGACTGGTTTGGGACCAGTAGGTCGCAGGTTCGAATCCTGTCACCCCGATTCGCCTACGGCGAATAGAGCAGGAGAGCAGAGAATGTGGAGAGGAGGCAGGCCATCGGACGTGGCCCCCATCCGCTTTCTCTGCCTCTCCTGCGGTCTCCTCTCTCCTTTCCACGCTCTTCTTCGGGCCGCCCGTGGCGTTCGCGTTCGAAAACTGCTGGTTTACCAGAAGTCCGTCGACTTCGCCGACGCGGTTTGCCAACACACCGAACAATTTCCACGCGGTTATGGTTTTCTGGTCGACCAACTGAACCGAGCAGCACTGTCGATCGCTGCCAACCTTGCCGAAGGCAACGGCCGATTCACCAAACCGGACCGCAGGAACTTCTTCGGGATTGCGCGCGGTTCGGTCCAGGAGTGCGTGCCGCTTCTGGAACTGGCCTTACGTCGGAAACTGCTGCATGAAACCGGTCACAGCGAGCTCAAAGATCAACTTGAGGAAATCGCCCGTATGCTTTCAGGCTTGATCAAGGGACTTGAAAATCGAAAGACGTAATCCGATGAGACGCCGGACACCGGCGATAAAAAGTTCAACGGCAGTCCAGCCGCCCCGACTGTTTTCAGAAACGAGCCCTTCGGCGCTTTGCGTCGAACGGTTTTCTCTTTATCGGGATCCCGGCTTGGCCATCACATGTGTGGAGATCATCGTCGCCGAGACATCGCCGTGGCCCAGCAGGCCTTGTACCGCGCGGACGTCAGTTCCTGCTACCAGCAAGTGCGTGACAAACGAATTTCGCAGCGTGCGGCAGCTTCGCTAGGCGGACAGCCTTCCGCAGCGCTCGCAACCAGCTACGGACACAATGATATATGCTATCCATAAGCCATCGGTTCTTGTTCATACATGTACCCAAGACAGGGGGAAACTCAATTCAAGATGCCTTGCGCGCATACGCTGCCGACAACTTCGTCTGCCTAGCCTCCCACCAAGATGGGGTTGAGCGTTTCGAATTGCGGTCCGATCGTTTCCCGACGACGGTCAAACATTCGACATTGGACGACTATAAGCGCGCCTATCCCCCGCACCTTTACGAGCACTTGTTCAAATTCGCGGTTGTACGAAATCCATGGGAGCGATGCGTATCACACTACTTCTCTCCACACCGCGGTGCTGTTGGTTGGAATCCAGCAGCATTTGCTGCCTTCATTGAATCTAACGAGGTCCAGCCCTTTGAGACGTATGTTGATCCAGCACAGCTTGATCGCGTGCTCCATTTCGAGTCCCTTGAGCAAGAATTCGCGGAAGTTTGCGATCATTTGGGATTACCTCCTACAATGTTGTCGCGGCGCAACTCAGGCCCCAGTTACGGTTGTTGGCGCGACTACTATGACGAAACTACGGCGCGATGCGTCGGACGCCGCTTCGCGGCGGAAATCGCCCACTTTGGCTACGCTGGGCCGTGAGGCGGGTACATCTGCCGAGCCGCCCCGACGTGAGGCGGCGTTCCGCAACCGTGCAAAACGCCCCTTTTTTCAGTTCTTCACCGTTCTGTTTCTTCACGCCGCTCGCGAGCAGCGCACGCCGCGGCGAAGCTTTCACTTCACCGAATTGGCTGGAATTTGGCGGCCGGCGCGGTACGATGAGTCTTTGGGTCGCGCGCCGCACAGAGGGGCCGTCAGGTCGGTCGCGCCGTGTTCTTCGCCATTCGTAGAGCGTACCGCCGCCGCGGGCGGTCGATTCTAGCCGCGTTGACGCTGGCTGGCGTGGCCGCGTGCGCCGTTGGCGTGCCTTTGCCAGCGATCGTGTTCAAGGCGACTGCCGAACGGTTTCCCTGCGAGCTGCATCCCTGCGGGTGCGTCGACGCCGAGGCCTGCTGGCGGGACTGCTGCTGCATGACGCACGACGAAAAGCTCGCCTGGGCCGAGCGGCAGGGCGTGGAGGTTCCGGCGTATGTCGTTGCCGAGGCGGCTCGCCAGTTGATCGCCAAAGCCGAGGAGCCCACGAGCAGCGATTCGCAAGCGGGATGTTGCGCCGTCAGGGCGCGTGCGGCGACCGCCGAAGTCGCCGCTTCGGCGTGTTGCGATACGCCCGCGAAATCACCGACCAGCAGCGGGTCCTGCTGCCAGGCGAGGGCGACGTGCGAACCGCCCGCGGCGCCGCCCGGTGGATTCCGTTTCCTTGTTCTCCACGCGGCGATGACCTGCCGTGGGCTCTCGGTGACGGTGGCCATGCTGCCTCCTTCGTTGCCGATCGAGGCGGGCGAGCCGTTGGCGCCGCTGCTGGTCGTTCATGCCGTGCCATCCATGGCTGAGAATCTCTATCAGTCGCCGGACCTCGGGATTGACGCTCCTCCGCCGGACGCTGCGCGGGCGTAGTGCGCCCGAATTGCAGAAATTCGTCCAGGCCTCGCCGTCGCTGACGCACCCCCGAATGGGAAGTGTTGTTGCGCGCGTTTCCCAGTTGGGTTTGCCGCGCGGCGGCGAGGCGGTTTTTCGAGCGCGGTCGCGCGCCTGTGGGCGCGCAGACGCCAGGGAGCAAATTTTCATGCGATTTCGATATCTGGCGGCACTGACGGCCGCCATGGTGGTTCCGCTGCCTGCGGGGGCCCACGGACCGCAGATTCAGACGACGCTCACCGGCGGGAAGATCGTCACGCGGCGGATCGTCGGTGATGCGAATTACCACACGGCGCTCACGAGCCCGACGTCGGTCTACGCGATGCCGCTGGCCCCGTATCAGGGGGTCTGGCGGGCGCAGCCCGACGGCCGCGTGGAGCCCGATCTGACGCCGACTTACGTGGGCTGGCCGGGATTTGCCTATGGGTACGGCTACGACGCGGCGACGAATCCCGCGCCGTTTCCCGTCGGGTCGAATTTCGTACTGGGGTTCACTGCCGGTTTGAAGTCGTGGAACGGGGCCGCGTTCGTCGACGCCGGCGTGACCGAAGCGGAGGCGTATCGGGGCTCGTCCGTGTCGCCGTCGGCGCTGGCCAAGACCAGTGACGCGGGGCCGTTTGCCAGTTTGACGTTCCCCGGCGGGGCCGGCGTATCGTTTGCATCATCGGGCGCCGACGTTCACAACACGGTGCACTACCGGATGGCGGGCGACGGCAGCTCGATCACCAGCCCGCTGGCCGACGGCGTGTACCTGTTGAGCATGCAGCTCTCGAGCACGGACGCCTCCGTCGGCGCGTCCGACCCGTTCCACTTCGTGCTGTCGAAGCATGCGGCGCCGGCGACGGTGCAGGCGGCGATCGGGTCGCTGGGCGTGGATCCCAGTCGCGTGCAAGCGATTCCCGAACCGACGTCGGGAACGCTGGCCGCGCTGGGCTTGTTGGGCGCGGCCGTTGCGAGTCGTCGCCGGAGGCGGGAGTAGCGAGCGATGCGCCGTCGACGAGCATTCACCTTGATCGAGTTGCTGGTGGTCATGGCCATCATCGGCGTCCTCGTTGCGCTGCTGCTGCCTGCGGTGCAGAGCGCGCGGGCCGCTGCGCGCTCGGCACAGTGCAAGAGCCAACTGCGGCAGATCGGCCTGGCGACGCAGCAGTATGTCGACGTGCACGACGGCGAGCTGCCGGACTGGTGGCATGCCGGCCAGGTGAAGGGTGCGCGGAGCTGGATCTACACGCTCGCCCCGCATCTGGAGCGGGTCGACGCGATTCGCATTTGCCCGGAGGACCTGCAGCGCGACCAGCGGCTGGCGAACCAGGCGACGAGCTACGTGATCAACAACTACCTGACGCAAGTGGGGCACGACGCGGTGCGCTACCTGCGGCAAATCGAGGCTACCTCGCGAACGATCGAAACGATGGAGATCGCCGACGAGCTGCCGCCGGAGCCGAAGTACGAGCACACGCACTCGACGGAGTGGTTCGAGGCGATCAACGTCGTGGACGGAGTCGTCCTGCAGGAAATCAAGCGCGAGATTCAGATCGACCGCCACCTGGACGCAGCGCACTATCTGTACCTGGACGGGCACGTCGAAACGCACGCGGCGGGACAGATCGCGCAATGGGCGGACGAGGAGTTTGATTTTGCAAAGCCGCAGTAGGAGAGGATTTACCACAGAGGGCACAGAGGAGGAGTAACAAATAGGAACTGTGACTGGAGTTTGGACGGGCCCGGCAAGTTCTTCTTCCTCTTGACTTCCTAATCCTTCTTTTCTTCTCTGTGAACTCTGTGTCCTCTGCGGTAAATCCTAGTTAATCCACCGGCTCTGCCGGTGAGAATTGCCGAGGCTCTGCCGT
>CAYSFP010000192.1:0-10183 GCA_964430075.1 uncultured Planctomycetaceae bacterium
GTACCCGCTTCACCACCCCTCCCTAGCCCTCCCCATCAAGGGGAGGGGACCGGAGTAAATCAATTGAGGATTCACGTGTTTTGTTTGTTGACGTGAGGAAGTCTTGGAAGTCGCGAGTTCACCAACCATGACCGGCCGGGGCGATGCGGATTACCGCGCGTCGCTCGCGGCGATCCAGCGCGCCATTGGGGAGTTCAAAGGTTGCGACGCCGATGAGCTGCACGAGCTGCGCGACGACCTGGCCGCGCTCGGCCGCATGGCGGAGAAACTGCAGGCTGGGCGGGTCGACATCGTCGTGTTCGGCGAGATCAGCACCGGCAAAAGCGCTCTCATTAACGCGCTGTGCGGCGACCAACGGGCAAGCGTCGACGTCCGCGGCGGGTGGACCAAGGATGTTTGGCAGGTGCCGTGGGAGTCGGCCGGCTATTGCGTGTCGGGATTTGCGGACTCGCAGGTCGTGCTGATCGACACGCCAGGGCTGAACGAGGTCGACGGCGCGAGGCGCGCCGAGATGGCCTACGCCGCGGCCGAGCGGGCCGACGTCGTGCTGTTCGTCGTCGATTCGGACTTGAACGATACGGAGTACCGGGCGCTCGTGGAGCTGGCCGCCAGCCACAAACCGCTGATCCTGGTGCTCAACAAGATCGATCTTTACCGGCCGGACCAACTCGAGGCGTTGCTGTCAGTCTTCCGCGGCCCGCGGCTCGCCGGGTTCGTCGATCCGCAGAACATCGTCACCGTGCAGGCCGACCCGCGGGAGATCGAGTACATCGTGCAGAGCGCCGATGGCCGCGAGCGGTCGGAGTGGCGGAAGCCGAAGCCGCAGGTGGACGAGCTGCGGGCGCGGATCGTCGAGCTGCTGGCCGCCGACGGCAAAGCGCTGGTCGCGCTCAACGCGGCGATCTTCGCCGCCGACAAGAGCGACCGCATGGCGGCCCTCCGCATCCGCTTTCGTGAGGAGCAGGCGACGGCCACGGTGTGGACGTTCGCGGTGACCAAGGCGCTGGCCGTGTCGCTCAATCCGATCGGCGCCGTGGACGTCATCGGCGGCATTGCGGTCGACGCGACGATGGTCGTGACGCTGGGGCGGATCTACGGCATTTCGATTTCGACGGCCAATGCGCGGTCGCTGGCCACGTCGATCGCCAAGAGCGCGGGGCTCGTGACCGTGTTCGAGGTGATGGTGAGCTGGGCGTCCTCGGCATTCAAGGCGCTCACCGTCGGCATGGGCACGGTGGTGACGGCCGTGCCGCAGGGGGCTGCGGCGGGCTTCGGCTCGTACATCGTGGGACAAGCCGCTCGCTACTACTTCCAGCATGGGGCGAGCTGGGGCAGCCAGTCGCCGAAGCAAGTCGTGTCGCAGATTCTGGAGAACACCGACAAGCAATCGGTGCTCGATCGGCTGAAGACGGAGATCCTGCAAAAGCTCGCCGTGAACCGCCACGCTCCGGTGGAAACCGCGAAGCGCCGCTGGTGGGGGAATTGAACCGCCAAGGACGCCAAGGTCGGAAAAAACCTAACCACTAAGGCACGACGACACGAAGAAGATCTTGGAACCGCGGATGAACGCAGATAAACGCTGATAGAAGAACTGTCTTCATTAGCGTCCATTAGCGGTTAATCTGTCTGCCTTCGTGTCTTGGTGTCTTTGTGGTTCTCTCCCTCCGACCTTGGCGCTCCTGGCGTCCTTGGCGGTTCCTCTCTACCGATTCTATCGGAAATTGGGGTTTCCCCCAGCGCGTCAAGCTGGCGAAAATGGAATGGTTGATCGCCCGAGCCGCCGCGGGCCGATGGTGAGTTTGGCGGCCCATGCGTCCTGAAGTTCGCGGTTCGACGACGGCCTTGTTGCGTGTCCAGTACGACGTTACTCGATGCTCAACCGATTCTGCCCGAATCGGTTCACCGTGAAGATCCGGCGCAGTTCGTGCGTTGGGCGCTGGGCGAGTTGCAGATCGCGGTCGAGTGCGATGAGTGCGACGCGGTCGTGATTGTGCCCGAGGCCGACCGCGCCGCGTTCGGCGGGCAGCAGCGATTGCGGTTGCCGCTGTCGGGCGCCGCCGCGGCGGGGCAGGAGGCGCTCGCGTGGGACAGCCGCTTCGGGCGCTGGCTTTCCGAGCGCCTGGCGCGCTCCGGCATTGCGGTGCACGCGCGGCCGCGCGTGCAACCGATGGCGGTGAGCGAGATCGCCGCGCGGTTGTTTCCCGCGTACCAGGTTGACGGCGGGCAGATGCACCTGGCCGGGTGCCAACTGACCGATCACCCGTTCCTGCGATTGTCGTTTGTCGGCGCCGCCGAGGGCGATGCCATCCGTCACGTGTATGTCGCGCCGGACGGCTCGTCGGTGGCGGAGAGCCTCGTGGGCAAGCTGGGGCTCGACGAACTGACGCCCATCGCGACCAGCGCGCCGCGGATTGATGCCGAGGCGGTGCGCTCGCTCATCGCCGCTGGCCGGCGGATCGCCGTCAAACAATCGACGGCCCGCGATCCGATGGCGACGACCGTCGACCCGGTGGCCGTCGCCGTGCTGTGGGTGCGGCATGCCGAGGGGCGGATGCAATTCACGATCGGCCAGAGCGCCGCGTCGCTCCCGTTCAGCAGTTGGGCGAAGTTGCTCGAGCCGCCGCCGTTTGCGGCGCGTGGATCGGGTGCGAAGGCGTTCCACCTGGCCGCGACCGACGACGGCCGCATTGACGCCGCCGACCAGATTGCCGCGTGTCAGCATTCGGGCCGGCGCGTGCTCGTGCACGAGCTGGTCACGTGCAGCGTAACGGGCAAGCGCGTGCTCGCGGACTTCACCGAGAAATGCCCCGTGTCCGGCCGGCCCGCGCTGCGGCAAGAGTTTGCGACGTGCACGACGTGCCGGCAGCGCGTCTCCAAGAGCGTCCTGGAAGGCGGCGTGTGCGCCGCGTGCCGCGGGATGAAGAAAGTCAGCAAGGACGACCCGCGGGTGGCGTGGATTTTGGGCGAGCATCCGGGGCTCGACCGCTGGAGCTATTGGCAACTGGCCGAGACGGGCGCGGTGTATATCGTGCAGGCGGCGGGGTTGCTCAAGCGTTTGCTCGCGGTCGTGGACAAGGAGACGCTCGCTGTGCATCGCATCGCGACGGCGGCGCGGCTGACGGCGACGTGGGTCGATGTGCCGGAGGGGGGGTGGGGGGAACTACTCAAATAGCGTCGTTGCCGCAGGCCGTCCCGTAGGGACGCGCGACAATAGCCCAGCGATTCCCAGGATGATGCCTCTGCTATCGACGCACGCGTCTTGGCCCCGGAGGGGCCGCGTCATGTCGCCAGGGCCGCAAGGCCCTGGTCAGCGTGGACGAAACGTTTGATGAGCCCCGGAGGGGCGACATGGCGCGCCCCCGCGTCGCTGATGTCGCCCCTCGCGGGGCTTTGATCTCGTGATCAGGCCCGTGACCAGGGGCTGACGCCGCCTGGCGACATGACTTAGCCCCTCCGGGGCTGATAGCAGATGCATCATCCTGTCCCCACAAGGGGGAGGGAGCCGGAGGTTGGAATTAAACCAACCCCCAGCGCTTGCGCAGGTACCATTCGGTCGAGAGCAACCCCACGAACACGATCAGCGGCGGCCAGCGGTCCCAGAGGGTGATCGTTTCGACGACCTCCTCGTCGAACTCCTGGGCTTGTGCTTTAAGCTTGTCGAGCAGGTCCGGCAGCTCCTCGGGCGCGAGGCCCGCGCCGCCGGACTCCGCGGTCATGCCGGCCAGCGTGGCGAGCAGCGTGGGCTCAGCGGCAGGTTGGTCGAGCTCCACGTCCTGGTCCGACACGCTGAACCTGGCCGTGGCGTCGCCGATCGTAGCGCCATCGCTGCGGGCCTGGACCGTAATGCGATAGTCGCCCGGCGCCTCGGTGGCGGCGAAGCTGCCCACGGCGCCGCCGCCGCGCCGCGCGGGGGTCACCGTCTCGAACGATCCGTCGGGCTTCTCGACGCGCACCTCGAACGCCGCGTCCGCGATCGGCTGGCCGTCCTCGTTCTCGGCGCCGAGCGTGAAGTCGACGCGGCTGCCCTGCTGGTAGCGGCGCTGGTCGAGCTTGACCCACACCTGCTCGCCGGCCGTTTCGTCCTTCTTGGCGAGCCACAGGACGAACTGCCGCCAGAAGCGGCGGTGGATTTCGCCGAACCCCTCGAGCTGCCAGTGCCAGGTCGAGTCGACGGCCAACGCCGCGGTGCGGCCGTCGCCGAAGCCGGACAGCACCAAGAGCGGCGAGCGGCTGGGGTTATCGGCTTCGGCGACGACCTGCGCGGTGGGCTTGAGCCGCAGGCGGTCGAAGCGGTTGGCTCCGTCGAGCTGCGGCAGGCTGCGCCAGGCGGCCATGTTCGCGGGTCCGTCGGCGACTTGCATAATCGAATGAGAACGGCCACCCGCCTCGACCGGCAGCATCCGCAGCGGGTCGTTCACGTGGAGGTCCATGGCAGGCGGCTCGCCGAAGTTGTGGCGCTCGGCCCGGCCCATCACGATGGGCAGCACATCTTCCAGCGGCGTGCCGACGAAGCCGCCGGGTCCGAAGCTGTGAAACCCGCCGAGCATCGCCAGGCCGGCGCCCTGCGCGACCGCCGTAGTCATCTCGCGCCAGGTGCGCTGGTTGAGCGCCGTGGCGTCGACGTTACCCAGCAGGTAGACGTCGTACCGCTGCTCGCGGAGGCGGTCGCGGTAGTCGAGATCCGGCGGCGTGTACTTGAGCGCTTCGTATTGGACGTTCAAATCGGCGTGGGCCTTGAGCGCTTCGCGGACGAACCGCGGCTCGACGCCGGGAACGCCGCCGATGCGGTCGGCGCCGGCGAGATACAGGATGTTCACGCCCCCTTTTAGCACCGTGACGAACGTGCTCTCGGCGTTGTTCGTGGTGACCAGCTCGCCGTCGGGCGACTCGACGGCGAGCGTCACCTTGTACTCGCCGGGCAAACGCGGCGTGTGCGTGAGCCGCACGGGGAACCGATTCCGCCGCGGCGTGATCGTGATCGTGCGGGTGTCGACGGCCTCCATCTCGCCGTCGGGCGTTTCCCACAGAAGTTGGACTTTGAACTCCTGGTTGGCGTAGCCCGCGGCGGTGACGACGCCTTCGATCGTCGTGGGCGTGTCGGCGAACACCGTGTCGCTGGCCAACAGGTCGCTCATCCGCAGGTCGGCCTGCTGGCCCAGCGACGGCTGACCGAAGGCGATCGTGTACAGCGGGATGCCGTCGGCGGCCAGGCGGCGCACGGCCGACTGCGGCGGCTCGTCCCGCGGGGCGAAGGCGCGCTGAGCGCCGTCGCTGAGCAGCACCACCGCGACGATCCGCTGGCGGGCCTCGCGGGCGAGCACGTCGTCGATTGCGGCGCCGATGGCCGTCTGGCCGTCGACGGGTTGCTCGGGGAGGGCGAAGCGGCCCTCGGAAAACGTTACGCTTTCGATGTCCCGGCCGAAGGCGTAGCCGTGCACGTCCCAGGTCGCGGCCAGCTCGGCGAATTCCTTTGTCGACGCGTCGAGCGCTTCGCGCATCGCGGCGTAACGCGGCTGATTTTGCGTCGCGTCGGCGACCTCCATGCTGCGCGAAACGTCGGGCAGCACCACGAGCGTGCCGGGGAGCTTGCGCGTGGTGCGATATTCGAGCGACGGCCGGAGCATCAGCGCCACCAGCAGCACCAGCGTGAGGGCCCGCAGCACCACCAGCGTCCACCGTCGCCGGGTCGAATGTCGCTGGCGGTCGGGGCTGACCAACAGCAACGGCGCAAGCACGAGCGCCGCGGCTGCGACCAGCCACCAACTGCCAACGGGATCGACGGTCCAGTGGATCATGGGGGATTCGGAGTGGCCCGCGAAACACGCGAAAAAGCGCGAACGGGTTTCTAGTTGGAGCTGGTTTCAAAGCTCCGCTCCTCCCTCTGCGAGAAGAGGTCGGGTGAGGTGAGAGGCAAAAAGCTCAATTCATTCAATCCCTCCCCTAGCCTACGGCACTGACTACCGCCCTGCGCTCGGGCGACTTTGGGGTCGCCGGTGCTCAGTTGCTCCCTCCCTTCAAGGGAGGGGGATTTGAAACGGGCTCCTGAATTCTTCCCCCTTTCGCGGCTTTTCGCGGCTTTTCGCGTGTTTCGCGGGCATCTCCTTTTCAGTTCGACTTCTGTTTATCCGCGGGCGGGCGGCGGTAAAACCGGTTGGCCAGGACGTGCTCGGCGCCCCAGACGATGGCGACCATCGCGATTGCCCAGGCATACAGTTCGCGGCCCGTGCGGCCGAGGTTGATTGACTCTTCCACCTCGTCGAGATCGTCGGCCAGCTCGACGCGCTCCGCGGGGAACGCTGCGATGAGCTTCGCCGGATCGACGCGGGTCAGATCGCTGACCTTAGGATCGACGTTGACGCTGAAGCCGCGGTCAAGCTTGTCGCCGCGTCCGCCGGCGGTGAGGCGGTAGTTGCCCAGCTCGTCGGTGACGCTGACGGCCAGCTCGTCGCCGCCGACCGCGACGCGGCCCGTCGCCTGGCCGTCCGGCATGCGGAGCACGTAGTTGGTCACCTGCTGCTGCGGCCCGAGGCGGACGCGGGCGATTTCCCCAGCGAGGTAGTCGAGCCGCTCTTCGGCATTCTGGGCGAGGTAGCCGACGAGCTGATCGACGATGGCGACGAACGGCCAGGGCTCGGCGGGCAGCACATTCCAGGGGTCGCGGCCTGCGGGATTGAGCGGGTCGGAAAACGGCGTGGCGACGGTGAGGAGCCGCCCGCGGCCGACGCTGCGCTCGAGGATGGCGGGCTCGCCGTTGGCGAATTGGGCCACCACGTAGGCGTCGCTGTTGAGATCTTCGAATTGCCAGTAGCGGGCGACGCGGCAGATTTGCCAGGGGATGCCGTCGGCGTAGTCGCGCAGGCCCGCGAGCGCGGGGTGGTCGAGGCGCCGCGGGCGGAGGTAAGTTTCGTCGCGCGAGACGCGCACCAGCTTGCCCGGCAGGAGGCGCTGCGGCGTGGCTTCGTTGAACGCCCGAAAGTCGGCGTTGTGGCCCAGCACGAGGCCCACGCCGCCGCCGGCGGCGGCGTAGTCGTCCAGCCGCGTCCAGTGCGGTTCGTCGAGCGGGCCCGGATCGAGCAGCAGGATCGCTTGATAGTCGTCGAACACCTTGTCGTCGGCCTGGTCGAATGTTGCGATCTCGCACTCGAAGCGCGACGGTGCGTCGTCCAGCGAGGGGTTGAGCGCTTCGCTGACGAATCGTGCATCGCGGCGGCGTTCGGCCAGCAGCAGAACGCGAGCCGGGGGGCGGACTTCGACGGTGAAGTACCGCGCATTGTCCACGGCGAGCGGATCGGACGTGACGAGCTTCACCTGCCCCTGATGCGTGCCCAGCGGCAGGTCGCGCACGTCGAACGCCTCGCCCGACTGGTCGTTGTCGTCGAGCTCGACGATTCGCTGGTCGCGTCTTTCGAGGCGGCCGTCCTCGCCGGCGAGATACAGTTCGACGATCGGCGACTCGCCGCCGAGGTTGCTCGAGACGACGGTTTCGAGGTGCAAGGGTTCGCCCGCGCGGAGCAGGCTGCGGCGCACTTCCAGTTGGCCGAGCGACGCGTTCTTCGGCGTCGCGACGCCGACGTCGACGATGTAGATCCGCACGTCCGGCGCCGCGGCGAGGGCTGCTTCGATGGCCGCGACGCCGTCGTCGTTCCACTGCGCCGCCGCGAGATCGGTGAAGACGAACACCTCCTGGCGGCGGTCCTCCTGTTCGGCGACGAGCTGGATCGCCTCGACGACGACGGCCGCCAGCGCGCGGGCGTTGGCCGTGGAGCGCAGATTCTTGATGCGCGAGGCGGCCGCGCTCAGGTCGGGGGCGAAGCCGCTGGCGGCGCGGCCCAGGTCGCACACGGCGGCGACGGCGTCTTCGGGCAGCTTCGAGACGAGCCGTTCGGCGATCTCGGCGGCGTGCTCGAGCCGCGAGCGGTTCTGGTGGACGTACTGCATGCGGGGCGAGGTGTCGACGACGAGCGCCGCGGCGAGCGGGGCGCCCTCCTTGCCGCGCAGGCCCGAGCCCCGGACGGTGGGGCGGGCCAGCGCCGCGGCGAGGCCCGCGACGAGCAGGCAGCGCAGCGCGAGCAGCAGCCAGTGGCGGAGCTGCATGCGGCGACGGTTCGACTCGCGCCGCTGCTGGACGAACCGCAGGGCGGGGAACATCACCTCGCGAGACTGGCGGCGCATCACCAGATGCAGCACGATCGGCACGGCGACCAGCGCCGCGCCGGCGAGCAACATTGGGGAGAGGAAGCCCATGAAAGAGATGGCTATCGGCTATCGGCTGCCGGCTGTCGGCCAGAAGCCAGAGTGATCGTTAGGACGCGCGCCGTTCCATTTTACCTTGTACCTTGCTGGGCGGTGCTAGCCCCAGTTCCGGCGGTTGATGAGGTACTCGGACAGCGCCCGGTCGAACGGCATGCCGGTGTGCAGGGGGACGTAGTCGATGCGGCTTTTGCGGCATTCCAGTTGGTACATCGAGCGGAATCGCTCAATTTCCTCGAGGTAATCGCGGCGGTAGCCCTCGGCGTCGACCTCGACCCGCTCCTTGGTTTCCGGCTCGATCAGCTCGACGAGGCCCTCGAACGGAAACTCGACTTCGGCCTGGTCCAGTACATGGAACACGATGACGTCGTGCCCGTCGTGCCGCAGGCGGCGGAGCGATGCCAGCACCGGTTCAGGGTCGGCCAGCAGGTCGCTGAACACCATCACCAGGCTGCTGTGCTTGAGCATCGCGGCGAGCTGCGTGAGGCTGCGGGCGATGTCGGTCTTCGCCCGCGGCTGGAGCTTGGCCAGCAGGGCGAGGATGTTGCCGAGTTGCGTGCGCTTCGACTTGGGCGGCAGGCTTTCCATGATCCGCTCGCCGAAGGTGATCAGCCCCACGGGGTCCTGCTGCATCACCATCAGGTACGCGAGCGCCGCGGCGAGGCACGTGGCGTATTCGAACTTCGACAGCTCCTGCTGATGCCGGTAGGCCATCGAGCGGCTGAGGTCCATCGTCAGGTAGCCCGTGATGTTCGTCTCGGCCTCGAACTTTTTGACGTAATACTTGTCCGTTTTGGCGTAGACCAGCCAATCGATGTCCTGCGGGTTGTCGCCGTGGGTGTACTTGCGGTGTTCGCTGAACTCGACGGAGAAGCCGTGGAAGGGGCTGGCGTGGAGGCCCTGGAGGAAGCCCTTGACGATGAACTGGGCGCGCAGGTCGAGCCGCGAGATTTGGCGGATGACCTCGGGCTTCAGGTATTGTTCAACGGCGGACATGGGGGGCGGTTGCGCTCAGTTGGACCAATCAGAAAACACGGTCTAGGACTGTAAATAGGACGGAATATGGCATTTCACCATCACAATTCCCGACAAGCTCGCTTTCCTTCTTGGTCGGTAGCGAAGGCCACTGACAAAACGCCTGAGCAGGTCGCTCTCAACGCCATCGAACGGGATTTAACCTCGCTCGATCGCTTAAATGAAGTGCTAGCGCCCATTCGAGCCGCCTTCGAGGCGTCGGGCATGACGGAGGATGAGGCAGTTGAATTGTTCGAGGCCGAAAAGCAGGCGTGGCGTGCAGAGCAGCGCGCCTCCGAATCGCCATAACGGCTTGGAGTGGATGATTGGAATAGGACGCGGATGAACGCGGATTTGGCGGATGCACGCGGATCATTCGGATGAAGTTCCCTCCTGTGAAGGGAGAGCGAAATAAGCGTTGACCTGCGATTCCAGTTCGCGCAGCCGGCGTTCCTTGCCATGTTTGAAGTCTTGGAACGCCTCGTAAAATCGGAAGGTTTTGGGCCGTTGGAAAGGTTGGACGACGAGAATCATCGGCACGAACGACTTGTCGCCCTTGAATACCCGAAACAACGCGACCCGCGAGTCGAACGACGACCATCGGGACCTTTCCGACCAGTCGAGCACCATCGCTCGACGCTCGAGTTTTGGCAGGAGACCTGACTCGAAGTATTTCTTCCAGTGCGGACTTTGCGAATACACGACCAAGGTGTCCTTGCCACGAGGCAACCACAAACTCCACACAGCGAAAAGCACCAAAGTTTTTCCGAGGAGAATCACCAGCATGACGACGAGGAAACAGAACAAGACGACTGGCAACAGTACCGGGATTAAGACGATGCAAACACCCGAAATAATCCAATCGCGCCAGCGAGTTTTCTGATCCGCGTTCATCCGCCAAATCCGCGTTCATCCGCGT
>CAYSFP010000192.1:10193-10526 GCA_964430075.1 uncultured Planctomycetaceae bacterium
GCGTCCTATTTCTCCCCCCCATACTTCGGAATCTCCGGCGTCGCGATCTCCTTCATCAGCCGGGCGATCACGTCCTCGTTGCTCACGCCCTCGGCCTGGGCCTGGAAGTTCGTGCTGATGCGGTGGCGTAGCACCGGCACGGCGACCTTTTGCACGTCTTCGATGCCCACGGCAAAACGCCCGTCCATGGCGGCGAGGGCCTTGCCGCCGTGGATGAGGAATTGGCCGGCGCGCGGCCCGGCGCCCCAGTCGACCCATTCGCGGACGAACTTCGGGGCGCTCTTGTCCTTGGGCCGCGTCGCGCGAACGAGGGCCGACACGTATTTGATGACG
>CAYSFP010000193.1:0-10417 GCA_964430075.1 uncultured Planctomycetaceae bacterium
CAGAGCCTCGGCAATTCTCACCGGCAGAGCCGGTGGATTAACTAGGATTTAACCGGCCCGCTCGCGGGCCGAGCCGGGCAAGCCCGCAGAGCAGCGCAAGAGCGACGGCCATCATCGCCAGTCCCGACGGCTCCGGTGCGCGGGCCGTCCTCGCCTCCGCCGCGGCGCCGCGCAGCCCGCGCTGCCAGCGGAGGAAATCGGCCCCGTCGACGTCGCCATCGCCGTCGGCGTCCCCCGTGGCAGGAGTCGCATTGACCGACTGACCGAAGCCCGTCCGCCATCGCCCCAGGTCGTCGCCGTCGACCGTGCCGTCGCCGTCGAGGTCGCCCTCGATGAACACGCGGTCCAGTGCTGCGCGTACCTCCGCCAGGTCGGCGAAGCGCCGGCTGGCGCTGTCCACGCTCTGGATGCGATCGAGATACTCCAACAGCGCGAGCGTCGACAGCGTCACGTTCCAATTGTCGGCGAACGACGGCACGGCCGAGGGCCCCGCCGCGCCGGTGGCCCACAACGCCGAATCGGCGAGGCCGAACGGCCCGTCGAGCCCGCCTGTCAGGCCGTTATCCACGAGAAACCGCAGCGCGTCGTCGGCCCCTGGAGCCCCCGCCAAGAGCGCAAGCGAGACGCTCCACGGCATGAACTGATTCGGCTGTCCAAAATTGTTGAACAAATTGTACGGTTGATAGCCCGCCGCCCCCAGGCCCGCGTCCGGCTGAAAGAAGTGTTCGCGTCCCAACTGCTCCAGCCGCGCCCCCGCTTCTCCCTCGTAACGCACGAAGTTGAGCCACGGATTGCGCGCGAGCGTCCGATTGGGATAACTATCGACGCCGCGATCGGAGGTGTCCACAAACAGGTTGAGCAGTGCTTGTACAAACGGCGCCCGATAATCCGTACCGTAGGAGTAAGCCAGGAAGTCCTGCGTCGGATCGACGAGGTGCGCCAGCGTCCGTCCAACGTCCTTGTTCCACATACTTTCCAGCGGCACATGGTGGGCCGTCGAAAGCTCTCCGGCCAGCGCGATCACCTTGTTCTCGTTCGTGTAGCCGCTGTACGTGTACGGCGAGAATCCCGTGCCGGGGACGTACGCCAGCCGATAGGCCTCCGGGCCGTCAAACGCCGTCCACGCAAATCGATTCACCAGCGCGTCGATCGCATCGCGCAACGGCTGCGGTGCGCCTTGCTGCGACTTGTACCCGTGCAAGGCCAGGGCGATGAACGCCGCGTCGACGGTGGATTCTTCGCGATTGGTCGCCGGCGCGGCCGTTGCCAGGTCGAGGAACCGCGTGGGGAGATAGGTCGATTGATTGCGATTGGCCTCCAAGGACGCCACGAGCTGCTCCATGTAGGAATGGGCGTCGGCCTCGGCGACCCACCCGCGGCGAATTGCCGCGGGCAACGCCCACACGACGCCGGCGGTTGTGTTGAGCGCCCCCAGTTGCACGTTGTCCGATGTGTTGGGGACGAGCCCGCTCGTCTTGTTCCGCGACGCCCAGAGCGCCGTAAACTGTCGCCGAGCGAGCCTCTCGACGATTTGCTCAAGCGGCGCCGTCGCGGGGTCGAGTGACGGCCCGCGCTCGATGAGCGAGAAGTCGTCGAGATACAACGGCCCCGCCGCCGGCCCGAAGTCCGCGTCGACGAGAAATCTCAGCGCGTACGTGCGCGAGAGGTCGGGAGCGCCAGCAACGGTCCAACCCGCCGCCAGATCGAGCGGCGCTTCGATCTTCGTCCACCCGCCGGCGGGGATCGTATACGACCGCAGCGCCCGGTGGCTGAGCGAATCGCGGTAGTCCTTCAGTTCGAGGGTAAGCGTCAGCGGCGCGCCGGCGTCGTTGCGAACGTAGCCTTCGAGCGCCGCATAGGGCGCCAGGTCGCGGTCCTGGCGATAGGCCGGGGCGCCGGTCACGGCGCTGGAGAACGTCTGGAAGAATCGCGACCCGTCGGCGGCGATCGAGCCCAGGTCCGCGCGATAGGCCGCCGCGCCGGAATGGACGACGCCCGATTGACGTGTGACGCCGAGAGTGCTGCCGGCGTCGATCGGACCGCCCCACAAGTTGCGCACGTCCGAACGCTCGCCGTCGAGCAGCGGCACGACGCCGAGATCGCCCGCGCGCAATGCCGACGAGACGGCCAGGGGGACGACAAGCGCGATCGCGCCAACCAGCGAGCAATAGCGAGTGGGGTTCAATGCAAGCTCATGGGGATTGGTGTTCGCACGACAGTCGAAAGCTCGCGGACCGCCGGCCGTGGGCGCCATCATTTCCCGGCAGTTCGTCAACAGGGACGCTTCCCGGCGATCTTAGCCCGGGGCGTTTACGCCATTATGCCAGTTCCATCGCCGATTTGTTCGTTCCCAGGCCCGGCGTTGTGCGCCTCGTTGTTATGCACAGTCTCCGCCACGTTCTCGGGAGTTTGCCGCGCCGGGGCCGCAGGCGTTCCCGGCGAGGGCCAGATCGTGCATGCGTTGCAGGCCCAGCCAGATCGTCTGCAGTCCGGGCGGGTCCTTTCGGTTGGGAAGTCGACCTATCCGCCCCGTGGCGCGATGTGCCGCACCTCCCTTGCCAGACTCCGCGGCATCGTCCATCGTGCATCGGCGCCGCGGATTTGGTATATCTGATCGCTCACGCTCGCGGGTCGCGCGGAGCACATCACTCGTCATGCGGAGATCTCCACATCATGTCTCGACTCAGGACTTTGCGCGTCGCGGCCGCGGCCGCCCTGCTGGGAGGGACGCCGCTCGTCGCGCTGGCCGCCGATGTGCAGCTCGAGCAAACCGAGGGCGCAGTCACGGCGACTATCGACGGCAAACCCTTCGCAACCTATCTCGCCAAGAACGGCCATCAGCCGATCATCTGGCCCATCTACGGCCCCGGCGGCCAGGCCATGACGCGGCAATATCCCATGGGCGATGCGCTCGAGGGCGAAAAGACGGACCATGGCCATCATCGTTCGCTCTGGTTCAATCATGGCATCGTCAACGGACTGGACTTTTGGCTCGAACCCGGCCGGAACGATCCCGACACGCAAATCGTCCAGCGCGAGGTCGCCGCGGCCGAATCCGGGCCGACTGCCCGTCTCGTGACGCGCAACGATTGGAAGAACGGCCACGCGAAGGTCTGCGAAGACGAGCGCACGGTCCTGTTCGGCTCCGACGCGCACGGTCGCTGGATCGACGTCACGGTCGTCGTCACTGCCAGTGAGGGCGAGCTCACATTCGGCGACACCAAAGAGGGCGCCTTCGGCATGCGCGTGCCGGGAACGATGTCGGTCGACTCGAACAAGGGCGGCAAGATTCGCAACAGCCGCCATCAGGAGGACGCCGTCACCTGGGGCCAGCCGGCCGAATGGGTCGACTACAGCGGCCCCGTGGACGGCCAACGCGTGGGCATCACGATCTTCGACATGCCCGACAGTTTCCGCCACCCCACGCAATGGCACGTGCGGACGTATGGTCTGTTCGCCGCGAATCCCTTCGGCAAGCACGATTTTCCGTACAACGAGTCGAAGCAGGGCGAGGCCAAGCTGAAGCAAGGCGAATCGCTGCGACTGCACTACCGCGTGCTGTTCTACGCCGGCGAGAAGTCCTCGCGCGATTTGGCTGCAGCCTACAAGGATTACACGGAGGAGTGAACCGCCAAGGACGCCAAGAGCGCCAAGGTCGGAAAAGACGAGGTTTTTAACCGCGAATCACGCGAATCGGCGCGAATAGAGAATTCCTGATTCGCGCCGATTCGTGTGATTCGCGGTTTCAGTTCTTCCGGTCGTATGTTGTTTCCTTCGTGGCGTTGTGCCTGAGCGGTTCCTTCCTCTCCGACCTTGGCGCTCTTGGCGTCCTTGGCGGTTATTCTGCTCCGTCATCCAAACGTCGCATCCAAATCGCGGATATAGTCGAGCGCATCATCCAGCTCTGGAACCTCGACGCCGCGAACCCGGCCCAGGCGATCGCACCGCTCCAGCAGCAACAAGTCCTCGAAATGCTCGCTCTCGCGCAAGCGGCACAGCGCGCGGTGGCCGAGCGTCTTGTCCGCCGCCTTGTGCGCGAGCATGTGATTCTCGATGAGCCAGGCCGTGCGCTCGGTGATCGTCCCCTCAAGCGCCTCGAGGCCGGCCGCCACGTGGTCGTAGGGATCGGCGCCCTTGCCCACGTCGTGCAGCAGTGCCGCAAGGAGAAACTCCTCGTCGTAGGGGCTTTCATCCCGGGCTAAGTCAAACACCTGCAGGCTGTGGTAAAGCGCGTCGCCCTCGGGATGGTACTTCGGCGCCTGCTTCACGTTTTCCAGCGGCAGCAGCAGCGACTGGTACACCTGGAACCGGTCCACCTGCTCGCGGGCCGCCGCCAGCGCGTCGTCGAGATCCAGATCAGGGTACTCCGCACACAGAAACTGCCGCAGCTCGGCAATGCTGGCCCGTTCGATCGGCTTTCCCGTGATCGAGCTCTTGAACACGAAATTCGCCTCGTCGGCGGAGTACACCGTCAACTCGAACCGGTGCTCGGCCGCCACGTGAATGTGCGTGAACGTGCGGGCCTCGCCGTGCTTGCGGACCAGCTTTCGCTCGACGTCGAAAGGCAGGCCATGCTGCTCGAGCGCATGGGCGACGTTCTCGACGCTGTCGGAAAACACGTGGATATCGACGTCCGACCCCGCGCGGACGTGCCCCGTGAGGACGCTGCCGATGAGCCGCGGGCGGAACCGCTGCAGCCGTTCCATCATGGCCAGGGCGGCCAGCCGCATGGCCCGCAAGCTGGCGGTCCGCGCGTCGCCTTCATGGACGCGGGCGAACATCTGCACCTGGTCGCGAATCTCCGCGTTCGAGGGCAGGTCGGCCGGCTTGGCCCAACCCTGGCACAGGCGGTGGGCCGCCTTCATCTTGGCGCGGTAGTACTCGGATTCCTGCCGTTGGTACATCAGGCGCGCAGCTTCCCACGCGATCTGCTGCCGCAGTTTGGATCGTTGCATCGAAACAGCGCTGTAAGCCCAAGAAATCAGCGCGTGGGCATGCGAGGCGTAGATGTCTTGCTCGTCTATTCTACATGTGGGCAGCGCCAGATTCCATCGGACTTCGGCAGACCGGGATGTGGCAACCCTGTAAGGGAACTCTCGCCGGCTCACTCGCCCCCGGCCGGCGACAGGTAGCCGCTGTCGTGCAACCACTCCGCCATGCGGTCCGGCCAATGTTGCACGCTCCTGAGGTCGGAGCGATGGCCCATATTGAACCCGTGGCCGCCGCGAGCGAGCAGATGGACCTCAATCGGCGCCCTCGCCTGGCGGTATTTCAAGAGCAGGTCGACCACCGGTTCGACGTGCCCGCGGTCGTCGTTGGAGACGATCAACAGCGCCGGCGAAGCGTCCCGCGGCACGGACTCAGGCACGCCAATCGGACCTGGATAGATGAGAATTTGAAAGTCAGGCCGGCCATTTTGCCGCTCGACCGCGTCGGCGGCGTTCGCGTCGCCGTCGGCCGAGTCGTAGGCGACGAGGGACACGACTTCGCCGCCGGCCGAGAAGCCCAGCATCCCGACGCGCTGGGGGTCGACGTGCCACTCGCCGGCGCGGCTCCGCACCACGCGCAATGCGCGGCGACCATCCTGGGCCACATGCTCGGTCAGCGAATACGCCGAATCCCTTTCTCGTGCCAGCCGGTACTTCAGCACGAAGCACGCCACC
The DNA here is from genome assembly GCA_964430075.1 of uncultured Planctomycetaceae bacterium. GTDB lineage: Bacteria > Planctomycetota > Planctomycetia > Pirellulales > Lacipirellulaceae > Lacipirellula. The sequence continues at coordinate 5,664 of CAYSFP010000193.1, forward strand.
CCGAGGTTTGTCAAGAAGTCCGCCGCCTCCTTGCCCTCGGCGTTAAACACCAGCTCGCGATGACCGCCGCCCGGGCAAATCACGACGGCCGTCCCCGTGGCCTTGTCCGCCGACGGCAAATAGGCCGTCAGCGACGGGTTGTGGATGTTCTTAACCCAATAGCTCTCGGCTTGCTCCGGCTCCTCCTTGCGATGCTCGAAGCCGGGCGCGCCCTCGGGCCAGAGCGGTACGACCTCTTGCGATGCGGCCCTCGCGACGCCCAGCGATGTCGCCACGACGAAGGCCGCGGCGCATTGAATGATCTTCATGGTCCCGAGCCCCTCAGATTGTCCGATTCGTGCCAGGCGCCGGCCCTAGGGAGCGCCATCGTTCCAGTAAATCTTCACATTCTTGGTCGCGCGTCCCGCCGCCACGATGTCGTTGTCGCCGTCGCCGTCGAGGTCCGCGGCGGCGAGGTCTTCGACGGCCACGCCGCCCGAATCGACCAACTGCCGCTGCCAGACAATGGAGTCGCCCTCGACGCGCGGGTCGTAGATTCTTACGCCCGAGCGATGCTCGTCGTTCGCGTTATCCCGCACGCCGATGATCAGCTCCTCGTCGGCATCCGCATCCAGATTCGCGCACCACACGGCGTGCCCCCACGCCAGTTGATCGTCGAGCACGTGCCGCCGCCATAGGCCGGCCGCATCATCGGTCGGCGGCGTATACGCGACGACCTGAAAACCGTGCCATGGTTCGATCGTCGCCAGGTAGCCGTATTTCTCGCCGCCGCCGAGACGTCCCGGCTTGATCTCGCTGGCGCCGCGGTTGGGGTCGGTCTCCTGATTGCCGCTGCCCACGAGCGTGCGGGTCCACCGGTTATCGGCGCTCCGCTTGAGCAGGCTCACGCCCTCGAAGCTCGCGATCAGCAAGTCGAGCCGGCCATCGTGGTTCAGATCCGCCGGCCACAGACCGTGCGTCACGTGCAGTTCGTCGTCGATGACCTCCGCCTGCCAGGCCGCCGCATCGGTCGGATCGTCAGGAATCTGGAAACGGAGCGTGCGAACGCCGTTCTGATCGAACTGCGGCGGCCGCACGCCGCGCCCCTGCAGCGGCGAGACGATCAGCTCGGCCCGGCCGTCGCCGTCGAAATCCGCCCACCGCATCCGATGCACGGTCGGCTCTGTGCCGATGGGGAGCACCGTCCAGGGCTCCTCCAGCGTCGCGCCGCGCCGCAGCCATTGAATAGTTCCGCTGTTGACCGTATCCGCAGGCCGCCAATCGGCGCCGAGCGCGAAGTCCACCTGGCCGTCGCCGTCGATGTCGTAGGGCGCAATGCACACATTGTCGGGCTTGGTCTGGCCGTCGATCATCACCCGCCGCTGCCACGTCGGATTCTGATACCACAGCACTCGCGTCTGATCGACGACGACGATATCGAGCCGCTCGTCCCCATCGACGTCCACCAGCGACACCGCGTAGCCCACGCCCAGCTCGCGCTCGATTTCCTCCGCGCGAAACGCCGATTGCGCCGCGGCGTCGGCGAGCATCGCCGCGACGCCGCAGACCGTCCCCGCAAGAACCGCAAAATACCGCATACGACTACCTCAACGAACCGGGGCGATGGCCTGCCCTGCGCGTCGAATCATGAGTCGTCTCGCCCGGACGCCGCGCCGCGGCCGAGGCGAGCACCGACGCCCACAGCACCGTAAAGGCGATGACCAGCGTCATTCGCGCATGGTGATTCAAAAACGAGCTTGCGTAGGGACCAACCCACCCCAGAATCGACGACACGACGGCCACATAGGGAACGAGCCAGAACAGCAAGAACCTGAGCTCGAATCGGAACCAGCGAGTTTTCCGTGCGGAGGCCATCGCTGAAGTATACCACGGCGCCCCGCGGCCAGCGCCATGACGCCGGCCGACCCGCGGTGCAAAGTGCGCCGCGGCGGATAAGATAGGCCGGCATGCCACGCTCACGCACCCCCATCGACGAGGCGATCGAAACGTTCGTTCACCGCTTTAGCCACGGCAAGAGCGCCACGCATCCCTACGAAGTAACCCGGCAAGGCCGCCTCTGGATCATGCGCGACGCGCCGCGCAAGAATCCGCGGTACTACCGCAAGGAAGAGTGGGTCGCCTACGGCATCGATCCTGCCAGCGTCGACGCGGCGGCCCGTCGCCAGACGCGGGGCCGATTCTTCATTTGCGCGGTCGTCGAAGACGATAATTTGGACGCCCCCCTGCTCGCTGAGTACAAGCAACTCGGCTACCGGCTGCTGGCTCGGGAGGGCATGTTCCGGCACAACCTCGCGCGCATCGCCCGCCCCGCCTGCCCCGTTGCAATCCACCGCGTGAGCACGCCCGACCTGGCCGTCCGTTTCGGCAAGGCGACGCGCTCCCGGCCGATGCGGGACCCTGAACTCGCGCCCGAATCCACCGTGCGCCAATACGTAGCGGCTGACGGCGATGATCTCGTCGGCTGGGTGCGAAGCACCGCTGTGGCTTCTGCCGCCTGGTGCTCGAATATGTTCGTGCGGCCGGCATCTCGCCGTCGAGGAATCGGCCGGGCCTTGCTCGCCCGCATGCTTCGCGACGATCGGTCGCGCGGCGCCAAGGCGTCCGTCCTCCTCGCCAGCCGGGCCGGGGCCCTGCTCTACCCCGAGGTCGGATATGCGCGCATCGGCACGCTCCTGATCCTCGCGCCGAAGCGCCGTTAGCAGCCGCTACTTCAGCCGCATTTCCCGCACGTCGCCTTCCCAGCACAGATCGGTCAGCTTCTGGTTGTCCTGCTCGAACCCGTAGCTCACCTGGCAAGTGTACTTGGGCAGCACCCAATTGGAGTTGAAGGTCATGGGAATCAGCGGTCCCCGCGACCGCGACTGCACGAGGTTCTGCCGCAGCTCGAACAGCAGCGCCGCCTCCCCCGTCGGCGTCACGCCGCCGGCGTAGATCAGCTTTCCATAGGACTCGCGCGCCACGAGCACCACGCGAAGCGTACCGGCGTCGTTCAGCTCATAGCCAATGATCACGCACGTGATCGTCTGCCGACTCGCGTCCTTCGGCGTGGCCTCCGGCAATTGGGCAGGGTTGAGTTCTTGCCCCACGGCGCTCTCCAGCGCCTGCATTGAGCGATAGTCGACGTTCCAGCTCCACAGCCAGTGGTACGGCACGCTGCCAATCACCAGCACCGCCGATGCCACGGCGGCCAGCCCGCTCACTCCCAGGGTTACGGCCCAAGTCCGCCGCGGGAGTTCTCGAAACAGGATGCCCGAGACCTTAAAGGGCTTGAGAAGCACGTCGAGCAGCGCCGCGGTGGAATCGTTGCGCATCAGCACGACGAATCCCACAACCTGACACGCCACGAACGCCGCGATGCCCGCGAGGAACTGAACCCCTGCCCAAGTCGAGCGCCACGAGCTGCCGTCCGGCGTCGCCAGCCGGACGACCATGCTTTCGGCAACGGCCGCCAGCACGCCCGCCATCACGACCCACGCCCAACCCGGAATTCCTTCGGCGGGGCCTTGCTCGGCATCGTCCTCCGCTTCCCAATTTCGATCGATCGCCACGAATGTCTTGGCGACGGCGTACCAACCGCACCGGGGGCAGATCGACCCGCCGCCGGCCTCGAGCAGTGCGTGGCATTTCTCGCAGGAGGGAGACGAATTGGTGCGACCCGTCGCCGGCGCGATTTCAGTCGCCGCGCCGCCATCCGACAGCGTCTCGTCCGTTTGCAGTGCCGTACGCATTGTGGCCCGTCCTCCGTCGCGCAGTTGCGCATGCGATCCGCTTGTCGGGCGTGCGGCGCCTTCCACGCGGCGCATCGGGCAAAGATAGCTCGCAGTGGCCACGTGGGGTTTCCACCACGGGAACGGACCTGCACAATTCACCTAACCCGCGCCGCCGCACCCTTTCGACCTCGCACAGCCGATCAAGCTCGGAGACGCGTCCGATGAAGTCCCACACGCAGGAACTCTGGATGAACGTGCCCGAGCGCCGGGCGATCGTCTCGATCCACCGCGACGTCGAGCGGCTGGTTGCCGAAAGCGGAGTCCAGGAAGGGCTCGTGCTCGTCAACGCGATGCATATCACCGCCAGCGTGTTCATCAACGACAACGAACCTGGCCTGCACCGCGACTACGACAAGTGGCTCGAAGAACTGGCGCCCTTCGATCCCTCGCCGCAGCGCTACCACCACAATCGCACCGGCGAAGACAATGCCGACGCTCACCACAAGCGGCAGATCATGGGCCGCGAGGTGGTGGTGGCCATCACCGAGGGCAAGCTCCACCTGGGGCCGTGGGAGCACATCTTCTACTACGAATTCGACGGCCGCCGCCGCAAACGCGTGTTGGTCAAGGTGATTGGCGAGTGACCCGGTCGCCCCGCGGCCGCGCGTCATTCGCGATCCAGCAATTCTCGCTTTTCGCGCTCGTATTCTTCTTCGCTGAGAATGCCGTCCTTGTAAAGATTGTGCAGACCGCGCAGCCGCGACTCGAGCGTCTCGCCGCTGCGACTGCCAAGGGCGTCGGTCAACGCGCCGGTGATTTTGGGAATGTCCACGCCCATTTCGTCGAGAGCGTCTTTCTGGAGGCCGCCGCCAAGACGGGCCCACGGTTCGAGATCCTCGCGAGCTTGGATCGGATCGAGCCGTAAGCCAGAGCCGGCTGCACCTCGCTTGGCAACGCCCATGACGGCACTGCCGGCGATCATGGCAATCATGTAGAGTAGGGAGGTGGCGCGGTGGTTTAGGCATTGGCTTGGTCTGTTTCCGG
>CAYSFP010000194.1:0-10405 GCA_964430075.1 uncultured Planctomycetaceae bacterium
GGCCCCTTTTAGGGGCCTTCCTCATACCACCGGCTCTGCCGGTGGTTCTGATTCGACGCTCTGCACCGGCGTCATCGTGGCTCTACTTCTTCCGACGGCCGCACCAGCCCAAGAGTTGACTGAGGCGGAAATCGAAGCTGCTTACCAAAAGCAGATCATGACGCCCACAGATTTCACGTCGGCGCTTGCGGGCAAATGGGTCGCGGTTTCCGACATCCAACCGATCATGGAGTATCTTTCAGAGCGACCCGACAATCATGGGCGGTTCAAGACTTTCAGATCGAGTTCGTTGATCAAGAGGAGTTTTGGGGCTACCGCCAGATACAACCGTCCGCCGAGACCATGAAGCGAACGGCGGCAGAATTCAACCATACAATCGTCGCAACAGGGATGGCGGGCGGGCGCGCAGGAATCGACGGATTCTCATCGTTTTTCGTCCTTACGCAGTGTCGCGGCGAGACATTTCTCTGCGTCGTCCGTTTTGGCGGAATCGCGACGATCGTGCCCTGGAGAGTGCATTACATCGCAGGCAAAGAGCCGGCCAAATCCTTGTTGACTATCGAAATGAACCCTCCACATGCCGGACAGCAAGTCGTTGTCTTTCGACGCGACGTCGCGACGACGCCGACAGAAGATGCGCCGGAACCATAACAAAGCCAGTTGGCTTATCGCCGCGTGCTCTCGCCGTCGGCCTTGAGCGCGATCTGGCCGAAGTACCGCTCGCCGCCGCGGACGATGTCGAAGCGGACGGCGCCGAGCTTGGCGATCTGGTCGCCGCGGCTGAGGATGTATCGCACGTCCTGCTCGCTGGTCGTGTACCAACGGTGGATCTGCACGAGGATGTCGCCGGCCGAGACGCCCTGGGCGTAGGCCGGGCTGCCGGCCCGCACCCTCACCACCCGCATGCCGCCCTCAAGCGGGAGACCGTGCTCTTGAAGCGTGCTCTTGGGCTCCTCTTCGAGGATCATGCCGAGCGATTCCCAGGTGGCCCGTTGAAATGCGTTTTGCGGCTCATCTTTGGAGGGTTGCCGGGCGGCGACCGGGGTGGGCGCGGGCGTGGTCGGGCGACCGCCCCCAAACGCGAGGTCGAGGTTCACGTCCTGGCCGTTGCGGCTGATGAGCACGGGAATACGCTCGCCGTCGCGGCGTCCGAGCAGGGCGCGCTCGACGTCGAGGGGCCGCACGATGGGCGTCGTGCCGATTTGCCGCAGCTCGTCGCCGCGCTGCAGGCCGCTGAACTCGGCCGGGGAATTGCGGTCGATGCGGGCGACGGTCACTGGGCCGGTGGGGCCGCTGGCGGCGAGCGGGGTGATGCCGTGGTTGCGATTCTCGAGGCGGCTGGTGCTCATCATCCGCGTGGCGACGTCGAGCGCCTTGTCGACGGGGATGGCGAAGCCGATGCCCTGGGCGCCGGCGCGGACGGCGACGTTCAGGCCGACCATGTCGCCGTCGATGTTGAGCAGCGGGCCGCCGGAGTTGCCGGGATTGATGCTGGCGTCGGTTTGGATCAGGTCGAGGTACTGCTGCGTTTCGTTCACCTGCACGTTGCGGTGCAAGGCGCTGACGATGCCGTAGCTGACGGTGTTCTCGTAGCCGAAGGCGTTGCCCACCGCGATCACGCTCTCGCCGACCATGAGGTCGTCGGCGCGGCCGAGGCGGATTGTCTCGAGCTGCTGCGGGGTGCGGATGCGGATGATGGCGAGGTCGGTTTGCGGATCGCGGGCCAGGAGCTGGGCGACGTAGGCCTGGCCGGCGGAGAGCGTGACGTTGATCTGGCGGACGCCGTCGACGACGTGGAGATTGGTGAGGATGTAGCCGCGAGGGTCGATCACGACGCCGCTGCCCATGCCGTTCACCTCGCGCGTGCTGCCGACGGCGCGGCCGTCGGGGGCGGTGTCGGCGACGGACTTCTGGCCCTGGATGTTGACGACCGAGGGGCCGGCGTTGCGGACGGCGCGGACCACGGGCGTCATGCGCATGTCGCTGGCGTGCAGGGCGGGCGCCAGCATGGTTGCCGCAGACCAGGACAGGGCGGCGGCAAGGAGGGACCGCTTGGTGCGGCCGCACCGTGACATGCGCAGAAGTTGCATCGCGGGGTCGTCCAGAGAGGGTTCGCGGCGCGCAGCGTGGGTCGCGCGGCAACGTCGCGGGGCGGGGTCCGGGAGCCGTCGAGGGCCAGCACCGTTGATCGGCCCCCCCGTAGGACGTGCTTAAACGGCACAACCCGCAGCCCGCACAGCTTGCCCAGAGTGAGGGTGGGTGCGGGGCGAAATTGCCCCCCGGGAGCGCGGGAGATGTGCGGGTCGTGGATGCGCGCTAAGCCGCAAGCGGAGGGGGCGCGCGGCGGTCAGTCGCGGGCCGGGAAGGTGACCTGCGGACGGAAGCCCATTTCCATGTCTCCTCGCCACGCGTAGGGGGCGTCCCTACGCGCCGGCGATAGCACGGGTTGCGTGGGCACGGGGAGAAACTTGGGCGGCATCGGCGGATAGTAGCGCATCGGCGGCGGGCCTGGATCCGGCCGCGTCAGCAGCTTGCAGTCGCCGCCGGCGAAACAGCCCGCGCAGCTGCCGCAAGCCGTCGCGAGCGGACAGGGGCCTGTGGCGCACGCCGGCGCGTGGCCGCAGCAGCCATCGTGGCAAGCAGTCGCCGGCGGAAGGGGACCGAGGTCGAATGACCGCGGCTGGGTCGTCACCGGCTCTTCGGCCATTGCGAGGACCACGCCGTCGGCCGAGGCTCGTGAGGCGACGGCTTGGCGACGATCGCCGGCGCGCGGGGCAGTTGCTACGGATGCCCGTCGCCCCCGGTCTGCATTCAATTGTGCCGCGCTCTGGTCGCCCAGAACCTGCCGCCAGGGGGTGAGCCAATCGACGTCGCCGTCGAGCACGCCCGCCCACGAGTCAGGCGATGCTTGTTGCGCGGCGCAGCCGGTCATGCCGATGCATGCGGCGAGTGCCAGCATCACGATGCATCGGCCGAACAGAATCATAGCGTGTAGACCACGGACGCCCCCGGTCCTTGAATCGGCACGCACCCGGCAGAATCTTCCGCTTAATCCGCAGAGTCGAGCGGGAGATTCGAGTCGCCCGACAGGCCATTCTCGCTAGCAGGCGTCGGAGTAGGTTTGGCGATCAGCTTTGGCAGCACTTGCAGGGCGAGAAACGCGGCCAGGAACGCCAGCAGCACGTGCGGCCAATACTCCGACAGGGGGATGCCCACGAGCCCTGCAATCCAGCCGACGATGAGCATCAACGGCACGAGCAGCACAAGCACGCCGCAGCCCACCGCGGACATGACGCCCTTGAAGGCGAGCTCTTCGGTCAGCTCGCGATGGTGCACGTCGATCATGCGGCCGCGGCGGAGGCTGATTTCGATCGAGTCGGCGAGTTCCATGGCGTCGAGCGCGGCGGGCCAGGAGGAGGCGTCGCCGGCGTGACGCTCCGCGTCGGCGACGAAACGGGCGATCGCCGTTGCCGCGGGGGTTTCGTTGAACGCCGTGGTTGGGGGGTCGGAATCGCTCGCGGGCTGTTCGATGAGTTGCACGCAGCGTCCGGAGGAATCGAACACGAGCGTCGCCCTGCCTTGCTGGCAGACGAGCGCAACGCGCAACTCCGGCTGAGCCGCCGGCTCGACGGCCCATCGGGCCGGAACGGTTCGCGGACCCGAAAGCTGGACGCTGAGCGATGCGAAGGCGGCTTCGGCCTCGCCGCCGCCATGGGCGCCGATGCGATCGAGCCGGCCGGCGAGCCGGGCGAGCAATTCGACGTCGCGGGCGAAGTGCCAGGTGACGGCCTCGCGCGAGCGGTCGCGCAGGGTGCGGGTTGCCGCGATCTGCTCGACGGCGCCGAAGTCGGGATGACCGCCGGCAATCCACGCGGCGGCTCGCGGCACGACGCTCGAATCCACCAGCGGATTGAAGTGCTGCAGAAGGGCCGCGGACTCCGTGCGAGCCATGTCGATTTCGAAGTAGCTGATCACCGACGGCACGACCGGATGAACGGCGAGTAGCGGGCGGCCCTGCTTGATGAGCTCCTGGATTTGCCGGGCGCGCACGTCCGGCGCCGCGGCATACGTGCCGACGAGGACCGCATCGCAAATCTCCTCATCCAGCAGGGCTTCCCACGCCGTCGCGTCGGCGGCGCGCTCCGCCGCCTTGCGCCACACGATTGCATGCCCGGCCGCCTCCGCGGCCTGGGCCAGGGCAAGGCTCTCGGGGTCTGCGCCCAGGAGTGCGAATCGCATGGCGTTGGGGACCAGGGGCGAAGTGGCTGACGGCCGCGTCGAACGCGGCCCTTCGTTCACCGTACGCGAAAATTCGCGAAGTTCTACCCCAAGACGGTCGATGCGGCGATCCGAGAGGCCGGCGGTCGGGTGGTTCTGGTTGCGGCGAAAATGCTACAATGAAAAGATCGCCGAATTGGATCCGGCGCCTGGTCTCTCGTTGCTTCGACTCTATGTTAGTGCTTCAACGCTTTAACGCGTGGGTTTGCGTGGCGCCAATCGTCGCCGCGTCGCTGGGGGTTGGCCTAGCGCAGGCGCCCCGTAGTTGGGCGCAGGCGGCGGACGCCAACGCCCCGGAAGCAGCCCAGGACGTCACGCAGGAAGAGGTCGCCGCGTGGGTTCGTCAGTTGGACGACGACCGATTCGCGGTGCGGGAGGCGGCTCAGCTTCAGTTGATCGCGGCGGGACCGGCGGCGCTCAAACTTGTGGGCGCAGCGGCCACGACCGGCTCACTGGAAAGCACGACTCGGGCCGTCAACATCTTGCTGCATTGGACCGAGGGCAAGGATTCAGCGCTGGGCCTTGGCGCCCTTGAGTACCTAGCGACTTTAACCAATCGCCCGGCCGAAGCGGCCATGGCCAACCAGCGGCTGGCCGACGTGCGGGAAAAAGCCGCCATGGAAGCGTTTGTGGAGCTCGGCGGGAGCATCGAGTTCGATCGCTTGATGCCGGTGATGGGATCCGATTCCATCCAGGTAAAAATCGGACCGAGTTGGGCGGGCGGCGTCGAGGGATTGGACCACATCACGGCCATCCGACACGCCACGACAGTGAGCTTTTTGTCGGCGCCACTTGAGGGGGATCTCGCCGTACCGACCTTAACCAATTCGCCGCATGTGCAGCGCGTTGAGTTCTTCGGCACAAAGGTCTCGGACGAAGCACTGGCGAAACTGGCCGAGTCGCTGCCGCATGCGGTGGTGGATGTCCGGGGCGGGGCGCGGCTTGGAATTCAAGGCCAGGAAGTTGCCGGCGGCGCCGGCATCAGCGGCGTCCAGCCCGGCACGGCGGCCGCAAAGGCGGGGCTGGTCCCGGGCGATGTGATTACGCAGATCGGCGACGTCGTTGTCGGCGATTTTTCTGCCCTCACGCGCGAGATCGCCAAGGCCAACGTGGGCGACAGCGTGGTGCTGACCGTGCTTCGCCCGGGCGCCGCCGGACAGCCTCTGGCGTCCGTGCAAGTGACCGTCACCTTCGAGCCGTGGAACGACGAAACTCCGGTCAATCCGACCGGCGGAAGCCCGCTGGGGTCGCCTGTGCCGCGGATGCCGACGCCGGTGTTTATGGACCGGCGTTGAGCGGCCCGATGAAAGCCACCGGCTCTGCCGGTGGACGTTTGCTGCTTCGCGCTGTTTCGTTCACGGAGTCCGCCGGCAGAGCCAGTGGCTTCCATGGCATCAGACAGCGAGCGAGACTTCGATCTGCCGCTCGAGCTCGGTCAGGTGGCCGCTGGTGCGCAGCTGGTGGGCCAGCAGGTCGCGGCCCTTCTGCGTCCACACGCCGACGGTGCGCAGGTCGGCCTTTGACTCAGGGCAGGTGAACGTGACGTGCGTGGGCATCACGGCCTTGATGGCGATGCCGTTTCCGAAGCGCGCGTAGGCCACGGAGTACGCGACGCGGCGGTTGTTCTCGGCGTCCTCCCAGTGGGATTCGATCGTGTGGTGCATGGTGCGCAGACTCGCAAACACTTGGACTGTATGGGGCGACAACCCGGCCGCAGTTGGGCGGGCCGGGGACAATTCAAGGCGGGACCGCCGGTTCGGGTCGCATCAGCGTGCAACCGCCCAGCGGCGAGAGTCCTCTATTTTAGACCAAGCGTCGACTTAGAGCAGTGGCAGTCGCCAAGAAAATGGCTGAATTTTTCGAGATTTTCGCGCTAAGCCGCAAGCGGCAGGCGCCGGGTTAGCGGACGCGATCGATGAACATCCAGCCGTTGTCGGCGGTAGAGAACAGCGGGGCGTGCGGGTTCGTGTTGCCCCGCTTGGCCATGCAGCCGTAGTGCCAGACGAGGTTGATGCCGACGTTCCACGATTCCTCGCGGGCGCCGACGTCGCCATTGGGCTCATCGGTAATCAGGTAGTTGAAGCCCGAGTTGACGCTCCAGCGATTGTTGAGCGGAGCGATGATGTCGGCGCCGAACAGGCCTTCGCTGTCGCCGGTGGCGCCGCCCCAGAAGCGGATGGCGCCGCCCTCGCGGAAGTGGCAGCGGAAGAACAGGGCGTACTGGTCGACGGTTTCGTAGGTAATGCCGCCGACGGTTGCGTCGTTGGTGGCCGAGGCGCCCCAGAAGCCGAACTCGCGGCCGAGCTTGCTCTTCAGGCTGATCTCGTAGCGGATTTGGTTTAGATCCGCATCGGCGATGAAGTCGTCGTTCATCCAATCCCACACAACGCCGAATTGCACGCCGGCCGGGACGCGGCGAAACACGCCGGCGGTGACGAAGTTCTGCGACCGGTCGTCGTCGCGACCGTCCGACAGGCCCGAGAGCTGGCTTTGCACGGCTTGATAGCCGAACTGATAGCTCAACTGGGGGAACGCGAGCGACACCAGCGGCGCCCGGCCGCCGATGTTCACGCCCTCCTGGAATCCAAAGTTGCCGTCGCCGGCGCCGCCGTTGAAGGGGGCGTCGCGCGGGCCCTTGAATCCGTGAACGCCTGCCCAGAATCGCAGATCCTTGAACCGCGGGAGACATACCGGGAAGCACCAATAATCGGGGCCCGGGTTCCCCACGCAGCTACCGCAGCCGACGATTCCGCAGTCGGGCTCGCCGCAGCCGCAGGTGGGCTCGATCAGGCCACACCCGGGGTCGACGACGCCGCAGGCGGGTTCCATGACGCCGCACCCCGGTTCGACATAGGCACAGCCGGGCTCCACGTAGGCACAGCCGGGTTCAACGAACGCACACCCGGGTTCACAGAGCGTGCAGGTTGACTGGCCACAGTTGCAGTAGCCGGCCTGCGTCACGCCGTCGGACTCGCCCTGCCAGGGCTCGACCGAGGCGGCTGCGATGGCTCGCGACCGGCGCGCGGTTCCCATACCGCCGAGGTCCTGTCGGGGTTCCGCGAAGGCCGGCGGGCGACGGGCGACGTGGCTGGCTGCCGGCCGTGGGGCCGCCGCGATGGGAAGCGCCTCGTCATAGCTGGCTTGTTGCGGCGCGCCGGCGGGCGCAGCTGCGGTGGTCGATTCTCTCAGGGGATTGGTCGCCGGTGCGGCGAGACGTTTGGCCGGCGGCGGCGCCACGTCCTGCTGCTGCGGCTCTGCATCTTGCGGCGTCGGCTCGGCCGGCGCCGCGGCGCGGCGGAATTCGACGCCGCGGCTGCTGGCGGCAGGGGCTTGTTTCGTTCGGTTGGGCTTTTGAAAGACAACGCCGTCGGCGTTCGCGGCCGCGGGCGCCAGCAACAGCGCGGCCACAGCAACACCCATCCCACCGCGACCCAGCATGTACATCAAGCGGGCGAGTTTCATGGTCGTCGAATCCCCGCGGGGGCCAGCTAAATGGGCCGCCGCCTAGGCAGGAGCCGCTGTCGCCGACTCGATCGCCAGGCGGCCCGCCTCAGGCGGCGCCGGCATCGAGCGGAGCGCATGCGTCTCGGTCGCCCCCCCGGGAACCAACACGTGGTGAGATATCGGCGGCCGGAGAGTCGGTACTTTCGGAAAACTCGACGCAATCGGCAAATACTTCCAGCGAGTGCAGCCGCGTTGCACGCGTTGAGCAGCCGCGCCTTGCCCGGCTCGCACAAGCGGGCCGGCTAAATTCCTGAGGTTGAAGCGGCTTGGCGAACTGTCCAAGCGGCGCAAATCCGGCAGATTAAGGGTTCTCCTACGACCTCGTTCGCGGCGCGGATCTGCTTCGCAGTTGCCTCTCCAATGTGTTTGGGGCGAACAGTTTGCGGAACGTGGATTGTCGACGGCGAGCCCTCTGGCGGCCCACGGCGCAAGACTTCCGCAAATGGCGATGTTGCCTTATCCGCATTCTGTGCTGATACTGAGTAAGAGAAGAGTTCTTTGGAGCCCACGCACCGGCTCGGCCGTCAGCCGAGCGGCCTGACAGCGCCCGTCGCATCGCCGATTCCTCCCCTGCGGCGATTTATCCAGCGCTCTTTGCCAACTTCTGCTTGAACTGCTTGCTTTCGCGGCCAAGCATCGCAGCGCCCCACGGTCTCGGGCGTCGCACGTCTCCAGCGGGTCGCCGGCGCGCGCTTTGCTTCGTGAAGCGCAGCAGTTCTGCAGTCGTGGCCAGCGCGCCGGAGCAGCGAGACGCTTCGAGCTCCTGACAACTCGCTCCCACCCCACCCTGGACCCGACCGAGAGGACGCGGCGACCTGTCGCCCGCGCGCCTCGACCCTGCATCGGCCGAGCCGTGGAGTCGCGCGCAGCGACCCCTCCGCCCGGACCGCTGAAAAAGGATAAAGAGATATGGCAAAGGGAAGCGAAATTATTTCGCTGGTGTCCGAGCGACAGGATCGCGAGCAGTTTCGCCGCAAGAACTGGGTCGGCACGTTCGAGCAGTACCTCGATATTGTGCGCGACCATCCTGAAGTCACTCGCACCGCGTACCAGCGGCTGTACGACATGATTCTGTCGTACGGCGTGGAGACCGTCGAACGCAACCGTGAAAAGGAGTACCGCTACCGGTTCTTCGACGACCCCGACAACGAGGGACGGGACGCCGTCTTCGGGTTGAACGGCGCCCTGCACAATCTCGTCAACGCGCTCAAGAGCGCGGCGTTCGAGTACGGCATCGAGAAACGCGTCCTTTTGCTGCACGGCCCCGTGGGCAGCAGCAAGAGCACGATCGTGCGGCTCCTGAAGCAGGGCCTGCAGAAGTACACCGCGACTGACGCGGGCGCCCTGTACACCTTGGGCTGGGTTGACGACAACGACCCCGACGAGGTGCATTGGTGCCCGATGAACGAGGAGCCGTTGCACCTGATTCCCGAACGGTTTCGGGAGGATGTGGCGGCGAAGTTGAACGTGGGCCGCGGCGAGAACGACGTCAAGGTGCGCATCCGCGGCGAGCTCGACCCCTATTGCCGGTTCATCTACCACCAAAAGCTGATGAAGCATGACGGCGATTGGACGCGCGTCATCCAGGATGTGCGCATCAAGCGGGTGATCCTCAGTGAGAAAGATCGCACGGGCATCGGCACGTTCCAGCCCAAGGACGAGAAGAATCAGGACGCCACCGAGCTGACCGGCGACATCAACTACCGCAAGATCGCCGAATACGGCAGCGACAGCGATCCGCGGGCGTTCAACTTCGACGGCGAGTTCAACATTGCCAACCGCGGCATCATCGAGTTCGTCGAGGTGCTGAAGCTCGACGTGGCCTTCCTGTACGATCTCCTCGGCGCCAGCCAGGAGCATCGGATCAAGCCGAAGAAGTTTGCCCAGACGGACATCGACGAGGTGATCATCGGCCACACGAACGAGCCCGAGTATCGCCGGTTGCAGAACAACGAGTTCATGGAGGCGCTGCGCGACCGCACGGTGAAGATCGACGTGCCGTACGTCACGACGCTCGCGAACGAGATTCGGATTTACGAAAAGGACTACAACCCGCGGACGGTGCCCAAGCACATCGCCCCGCACACGATCGAAATGGCGGCGATGTGGGCCATTTTGACGCGGCTGGAAGAGCCCAAGCATGCGGGGCTGAGCCGGCTGCAGAAGCTGAAGCTGTACAACGGCAAGACGCTTCCGGGGTTCACCGAGGACAACATCAAGGAGCTGCGCGAACAGGCGCACGCCGAGGGGCTGCTGGGGATTTCGCCCCGCTATGTGCAGGACAAGATTTCGAACGCCCTGGTGGCGTTTCCCGAGGCGCGGTCGATCAATCCCTTCATGGTCCTCAATGAGTTGGAGGCGGGGCTCAAGCACCACAGCCTGATCAACAACGAGGAGACCAAGCAAGAGTACCGCGAGCTGCTGGGCATCGTGAAGGAGGAGTACACCAACATCGTCAAGAATGAGGTCCAGCGGGCCATCGCCGCGGACGAAGCGGCGCTCGCGCGGCTGTGCGGTAACTACATCGACAACATCAAGGCCTACACGCAGCGTGAGAAGGTGCGGAACCCGTTCACCGGGCAGCACGACGAGCCGGATGAACGGCTCATGCGGTCGATCGCCA
>CAYSFP010000195.1:0-10389 GCA_964430075.1 uncultured Planctomycetaceae bacterium
ATCGGCCGCGAAGGTCGCAACATCCGCTCGCTGGAAAAAGCCACCGGCGTCGACGTCATCATCGACGACACCCCCGGCGTGGTGATCGTCAGCGCGTTCGACCCCGTGCGCCGTGAGATCGCCCGCATCTCGCTGGGCAAGCTCATCGCCGACGGACGGATTCACCCCTCGCGCATCGAGGAGCTCGTCGCCGAAACGGAGAAAGAGGTCGAAGCCGAGATCAAGAAATTCGGCGAAGAAGCCCTGCAAGAGGCCCAGGTCTTCGGCGTGCATCCCAAGGTCGTCGAGCTCATGGGACGCCTCCGCTATCGCACCAGCTACAGCCAGAACGTGCTGCGGCACTCGGTCGAGGTGTCGTTCATCTCCGGCATGCTGGCCGAGGAGATGGGCATGGACGGCGAGCTGGCCCGCCGTGCGGGGCTCTTGCACGACATCGGCAAGGCCGCCGACCACGACCTCGAAGGCGGCCACCCCAAGATCGGCGCCGACCTGCTCAAGCGGTTCGGCGAGAAGGAGGAGGTCGTCCACGCCGCCCTCGGGCACCACGACGATATCCGCCCCGACATGCCGTACACGGTGCTGGTGGCGGCCGCCGACGCCTGCAGCGCCAGCCGCCCGGGCGCCCGCCGCGAAACGCTCGACCGGTACATCAAGCGGATGCAGGAGCTGGAGACGATCGCCACCAGCTTCGCGGGCGTGCAGCAGGCGTTCGCCATCCAGGCCGGCCGCGAGGTGCGGGTGATCGCCAGCAGCCGCGACACAACCGACGAGTCGGCGGCCAAGATCTGCCGCGACATCGCCCGCGCGTTCGAGCAGCAGCTTACCTATCCCGGCGAAATCAAGGTCACCCTCATCCGCGAAACGCGCATCCAGGAAACCGCGCGGTAGGATGGAGGAGTTGCCCGCGAAAGGGCGCGAAAGGTCGCCAAAAGAAATCCCCCCTGCGCAGCCAATGAACCCGTCGCGACTGGGCTATCGGCTGTCGGCTATCGGCGATCGGTCAGAAGGGGCATTGGCAGCGCAGGCTCAATGAATCTCCCCCACAAATCCGATTCCCCGATTTCGCGCCCTTTCGCGTGTTTCGCGGGCGTGATCTCCTCCAGCCTCCAGTCTAAAGCCTACAGCCTTCCTCCCCATGCGACTTTTCTTCATCGGCGACATCGTCGGCCGCCCCGGGCGCGACATCGTGCGGCGGGCCGTCCCCCATCTCGTCGCCGAGCGCAACTTGGACCTCGTGATCGCCAATGCCGAAAACGCCGCGGGCGGCTCCGGCCTCACGCCCGAGATTTATCGCGAGCTGCTGAAGGCCGGCGTCGACGGCATTACGCTTGGCGACCACGTGTACCGCCGCCGCGAGATCTTCCCCATCCTCGAGCGCGAGTCGAACATCGTCCGCCCGGCCAACCTGCCCGAAGAAGCGGTCGGCCGCACCTGGGCCACGATCACCGCCCGCGACGGCACGCAGGTGGCCATCTTCACGCTCTTGGGCCAACTGTTCATGAAGCCGGCCGACAACCCGTACCACATCGCCGACCAGGTGCTGTCCGCGATTCCCGCGGACGTGCGAATCCGCTTTCTCGACTTCCACGCCGAAGCCACCAGCGAAGCCCAGATGATGGGCCGGTATCTCGACGGCCGCGTCGCCGCCGTCCTCGGCACGCACACGCACGTGCCGACCGCGGACGAGTGCATTCTGCCCGGCGGCACAGCGTTCCAGTGCGACGTGGGCATGACCGGCCCGTTCGAAAGCATCCTCGGCCGCCGCATCGACCGCGTGCTGGAGACTCGCCTCACGGCCAACCCCACCCAGTTCGACGTGGCGACCGAGGACGTGCGAATGTGCGGCACGATCGTGGACGTCGACGCGGCGACGGGCCTTGCTATTTCCATTGAACGCCTCTGCGTTCGGGAGACCGACTTGGCGTAGGCACATGCCCGAAAAGTGTAGTCCTCTCGCTCCGCGAGAGGAATTTTCGTCTCGCGGAGCGAGACGACTACACACGCCACTCAGCGACGGACGTGTGGCGAAGGGGCTGCTGGACACTTCATGCACTTTGCGCGCGCCGCGTGGCACTGTCGGGCAGATACAGGGCGCCACCGGCGTGCCGCCAGTGAGGCGTGCCGGAGAAGCGAGGTTTGAAGGCTGAGTGGAACGTGGTCGAGACTTGACGCTGAGGCGGCTTCGGGGTTGATGTTCGATCGGCGGGGGCTGGCCGTGTACCGGACTCGCACTGGCGACACGCCAGTGGCACTCAAACGGGCATCAACAGTGTCACCCGCCGCCCGAAGTCCCGCTCGGCAGTGTGACCCGTCGTTGCACTATCCAATGCCACGCCAACAAACTGGAGAAAAGACGTCGCTTAAACCTTTTCCCGCTGATGGTCGGTAATTATCCTTGAAGTCGGCATTGGCTTCGCATTCACCTGGACAATTCAAGGTCGCGACAGCATGAAAATTATCGACAGAGAAATTCTGTATGGCGCCGCCCTCGCGAAGATTACGGAGCACGCCTCATTCAAGTCATTGAAACGAGGATCAGCCAAAGGTGATCACTTAATTCACATTGTCGTAAACTCAAAGATTCATGTAATTATCTTATTGTTTGACAAGGAGGACAGGGAGATCGAAATTTCCCGCGATGACGAACAGTCCATCAAAAACGTCTGCGAAAAATCCGAGGAGGTGCGGCTTGTCATCGTTTGCAGAGATCGTAACGCACCCTATGGATTCGCACTCCCAAAGGAGATGCTGCAAGACCTCCTCGGTTCTCTCACTTACGGCGATCGAGCGATTCGCATCGTCGGGGTCACTCCCACCGGCATGCTGAAAGTTCGTGGAAACAGACGAGAGCTTCGCCCACCCGTTAAAGGGAATTCCTTCCCGTATCTGATTTTTGAGTGATCCCGTGTGTTTACGATGGTGTCAGGAACCGCTGCTGTGTTAGGTCACCGTGCGAACCTTCATGGAACATGCAGATGCCAAGCATTGGCCCCGCCAATTCCCGGAAGAGACGATCACAAGCTAGCGTACCTTCACTGCCGTACCAAACATCTGCAGGAAGAACGCCTGCGATGACATCGAGTCCAGGGCAATGTCCTGCCGCAGGCCGATGATCGCGTCGCCGCCGAGCATCGCGGCGCGTTCCTTCAGTTCCTGGACCGCAACGAACGCCGCCTGGTCGAACTCGGTTTGGCCGGCGCACCACTCGCCCATCGCGTGGGCCCAATCGAACTTCGGTTGGTAGATGAGGCCGCGCGCGCGTTGCACGGCAATCGCCGCGCGGTGCTTTTTCACCAAGGCCGCCAGCTCGGCCGCCGGCGTCGCCCGGCTGGAGAGTTGAAAGAAGACCGGTCCGATCACCTCGTACGGCTCGCGGAGGTCGCCGGTGGTGACGAGGAACTGCCGCGCCGCCTTCGACGCCGGGCCGACGTGGGCGTTGCTGAGCGAGGTGGGCGGCGGCAGGCAGGCCGGGCACTCGTTGTTGCGGGTGAGCAGCGTGCCGCAATTCTCGCAGATGGGGTCGCCAATCTGGCTCGACACGTCGCCGCTGAACAAGCCGCGGACGGCGCCGGCGCGGCGCCAGCCGGAGACGCGGTCGCCGGCGGTGCGGCGCACGGGCGTCGCGGGCAGCACGCGACCCTGGCCGGCGAGCTCGCTCAGCGTGCGATCGGACACGGGGCCATGGATCGTGCCGCCATCCTGATAGTGCCACTGGACGGACATGAGAGGCGCCCTCGCAATCGGAGAGAGAAGAGGTGGGGGCGCCCACATCCTAATCTGCCGGGAGCGACGTGGCAAAAGCGAGGGCGGGAATCGCGCGGCGCGGGGGACGTATCGGTGGGTGCGGCCCCCCACTCTACGCTGCGGTCGGCGCGGCGCCGCCTACCGCGACAGCATGAAGCCGAGCATGATCGACGCGGTGCCGAGGCTGCCGGTGTCCCAGCCGGTGAACTCGATCCAGTCGTTCGCGAATTCGCCGTCGATCAGCCAGGTGGCCGTGCCCGCGGCCGTGTCGCGGTTGAGGAGGATCAGCTCGGCGCCGACGAACAGGCCGCCGGCCGTGTCGGTTTCCTGGTAGCGGGTTTCGAGCGTGGCGCCGATCGGGATGTTGACCAGCACCTCGTTGTCGAACTGGCCGCGGACGTGGCTCCAGCGGCCGCCCAGGCGCGTGGCGAGGCGGAATTGCGGATCGCCCGAGCGGACGTCGAAGATGTCGCCCCAGTACCAGCCGAGGGACATGTGGACGCCGGCGCGCTGAATCTCGTCCAGCGTGGCGCGGAACGCGTCGGGGACGTTCGTCTGGACGCCGGCAATCGTCCCCAGCCCCGGCACGACGCGCGACGACTCGCCATAGGCCGACAGGTACGAACCGCCGAAGTCGAGAAACAGCCGCTCGTCGAGCGCCGGCATCAACGGCTGGCGATATCCGAAATTGACGGTGAAGCCGGCGTCCTGGCTTTCGATCAGACTCTCGCCGACGGCCATTGCGACGCCGCCCTTCAGGTAGGGGCCGGAGATCCAGTTGATGGGCTGCCGCGCCATCACCGGCGCGGCCCCGCCGGCGCCGTAAGCGCAATCCCCGCAGCCGCCGTTGCCGCCGCATGTTGAGCAGGCCGCCTGGTATCCCGTTGGCTGGACGGCCGCGTCGCTGAAGATCTGCTCGGCCAGCGACGGGGCCATGGTCTGGGAGCCCAACTCCTGGGCCATCGCCGCATTCGCCGCGAGGCACGCCACGCCGGCGAGCGCCGCCCCGAGCACCGCCGTCCATCGCCAAGGCGCCATGATTCGTGCCACGTTTCGACGTCCTCGCGCAGAGAGTCCCCAAGTCGCAGCGCGCAGCGGCGCACGCCAGAATCTCCATTCGACGCGGCCGGGGGCGAGAGTTTAACGATTTTGCCGCCTGTGCCAGCTAGCATGCGGGCCGGCTCCGGGCTTGGGTTGCCGCCAAAATTCCATGAGGCGAGCCGCGGGACGAAAACCGCCAAGAGCGCCAAGGCCTCGTCGGGCGCTTCGGCGCCCCTTGTTTCTTTGCCCGCGAAACACGCGAACGGACGCGAAAGGAGATCTCTTGTTTCGCGCCCTTTCGCGCCCTTTCGCGGGCAAGAAATTCTTCTCCTTCCCAACGGTTTCCTCCGTGCCTTAAAGCCTTCGCGGTTCTCCCCCGCGGCGCGGCAATCGCCTCGCCGCGAACCTGTGCGTACAATGCTTCCTCCTACGGGACGCCCCAGCCGCGTCCTCCCGCCAGGACCCTCCGCATGGCCGCCCCGCTGCTCGACGAAGCCCCAGATTCCCCACAGCGCCAGCGCCGCACCGAGCGCCTGGTGCTGGCGGCGCTCTCCGCGGTGCAGTTCACCACGATCGTCGACTTCATGGTGGTGATGCCGCTGGGGCCGCAGCTCATGCGGTCGCTGCACATTACGCCGGCGCAGTTCGGCATGATCGTGTCGTCGTACACGTTCGCGGCGGGCGTGGCGGGCATCGTTGCGGCCACGTTCGTCGACCGCTACTCGCGCCGCACGGCGTTCGTGAGCCTCTACGCCGGGTTTCTCGTCGGCACGCTCTGCTGCGCGCTGGCGCCCACCTACCACCTGCTCGTCGCCGCCCGCGTGGCCACGGGGGCCTGCGGCGGCATCCTCGGCGGGATGGCCATGGCGATCATCGGCGACGTGTTTCCCGATCATCGCCGCGGCCGCGCCACGGGACTTCTCATGAGCGCCTTCGCCGCCGCCTCGGTCGCCGGCGTGCCGCTGGGACTGCGCCTCGGCGTCACGTTCGGTTGGCACATCCCGTTTATCGCGTTGGTGGTCCTGGGCGTCCCCGTACTGGTGCTCGCGATCTACGCGCTGCCGCCGCTCCGCGGCCACGTCGGCCAAACGCACGTGCATCCACTGTCATCGCTCGTGTCCACGTTCACCGAGCCAAACCACCTTCGCGCCTTCGCACTCATGGCGACGCTGATGATCGGCAGCTTCACGGTCGTGCCGTACATCAGTGCGTACCTCGTGGCCAACCTCGGCATCGCCGAGCGGCGTCTCGACATGTTTTACATCGTGGGCGGTTTGCTCACGTTGTGGACCTCGCCCGTCATTGGCCGGCTGGCCGATCGCTACGGCAAGCTCACCGTGTACCGCATCGTGGCGCCGGCGTCGGCCGCGCTGCTGGTGATCATCACGCACCTCGAGAGCGTGCCGCTGCCGGTGGCGATCGCCGTGTTCGGCCTGCTGCTGGTGGCCAACTCCGGCCGCATGATCCCCGCGATGGCGATGATCACCGGCAGCGTCGCCCCGCACCGCCGCGGCGGCTTCATGAGCGCGAATTCCTCGGTGCAGCACATCGCCTGCGGCATCGGCGCCTATCTCGGCGGCCTGATCATCACGCAACAAAGCCCCGCGGCGCCGCTGGAGAACTACGGCACGGTCGGCTGGATCGCCTGCGCCACGACGCTGGCCAGCATCTGGCTCGCCGGCCGCGTCCGCCTGGCGGAAGAACAGCCGGTCCTCGCCGAACCGCTCAGCCTCCCCGCCGCCGCGGAAGCCACATGCGACGCGGACGAGCCGCTGGTCGCGGCGTCGGTTAAGGCGTAGCTTCCGGGCGACGCTCGCCGAGTCGGGAAGCCGCTCCGTGGAGCGATCGCTGCCGCCCCATCTAATCCCGGCTGCTCAGTTGCATCAGCAGCCGCAGCACATAGTAGAACAGCAGCGCGACCGACGCGAACAGCGCCAGCGACGCGGCCACGTGCTGGCCGATGCGGTAGTGGTGCAGCACGTTGCTCGTGTCGTACAGGATGTAGCCGCAGGCCAGCAGGATAATGGCGCCGCTGTACCAGATGCCGAGGCTGAAGCCGAAGATCATGCCGCAGACGATGACGCCGAGCGCCGCCAGTCCGCCCGCCATGAGCGCCATGCGCAACCACGAGAAGTCGGCGCCGGTGAGGAACACCACGCCGGTCAGGCCGACGAACAGGATGGCGGTGATCAACCCGGCGGAGGCGATGATGTTCTCGCCCGCTCCTCCCATGTTAGCCGCGAAGGTCAGCATCGGGGCGAAGATCAGCGCCTGGATGAGCACGTAGAGCCCCAATCCCATGTACTGAGTCCCGCGGCTCGTCGACGACTGGGCCCAGGCGTTCGCCAACCAGCTCACGCCCAGGAATGCGGCGATCACCACGAGCATGCCCATCTGTCCGGCGCCAAGCATCAACTCGGTTAGCCGCACGTTCGTCCCCGTGGCGAACAGCGCCCACTCGATACCCACGAACGCCAGCACGGCGCCCGCCAGGTGAAAGTAGGTCTGCCGGATGAACCCGGCCCGCTCATTCGCCGGCGCCTGGGCGGCGGTCATGCCAAAGTCGCGGTAGGGATTGTCGCTAGCGTAGCTCATCGAATGGCTTCCTTTGATGGGCGGTGGCTGGGGCAACCGTGATACGCGGCGGACGGCCGGCGAAATCAAACAGCTCCTGAGCACTCGGACGCCGGCGCCGATGCGCCGGCATCCAACTATACCTTATCGGCAGGTTTTCGGCATCCTTAGGCGCCGCGGCGAAGACCCCGCCATGGGCCCGGTAGCAGCGGCCGCGGCCCTTGTTACGCGGTGGACAGCGGTTTCTCAAGCAATTCGAAGGCCGACCGCTCCGCATCGCCGCGGGCGTGGTAAAACGCCCGGGCCGACTGGTTTTCCCGCCCCAACTGCAGCGACGCGTTCGTACAGCCGCGTGTTGCGAATTCGCGCTCCGCGGCGACCAAAAGCGCGGCGCCGATGCCGCGTCTGCGATGTCCTGGGGAGACGAAAAACTCGTCGATCTCGGGCGTGCCACCCGAAAATCCTCGCGCGAGCCCGCTGCTGGAGAGTAGACCCGGCGCCGGGGAGTTGCGGCGAGAGGGTTGCCGGTTCCGCGCCCCGCGATCAGAAGATCCGCTGCACGTAAAACGACGCGGGTTCGCTGCTCTCGGTCAGGTACGGAGCAACGGCCTGGAGTTTCTCAAATTCGCGATGGCGCAGCAAATTCAGCGCGGCCAAGATTTGCCAATCGCGATTGTGCGAGAGGAATGCTTCCAGCAGGTACTGCTCATTCCAGAATCGGACGCGGTCCTTCCGCCAATAGCTCGGATAGTCGCCCGGCGAAAAGATGTCGTGCAAATGGACGATCACGCCGGGATTCAGCGTCGGCAGCACCTCGAGGTACTCAAACAGGACGTCGCCGGGCGAGCGGATCACGTGCGACGAATCGATAAACAGGATGTCGTTGGCCTGGAGCTCGGAGAACACTGACAAGTCGACGTGCTCGACCAGATCTCTGACGACCTCCACGCCGGCGGTCTCCAGCCAGGGGCGCTCGTAGGGTTCAATGCAAACGTGCCGGCACGAGTAGTCGCGCGACTCGGCCTGATTGCGGCGAATCGCCTTGATCGCCAAGAGAGTCGAGTAGCCGCTGCCGACTTCGATGATCCGCTTGGGCTTGATCTTGCGAATCAACTGATACCAGAACTCCGCGTCGCCGGCTTCGAAGAAGTAGTTCTTCAAGAAGAACTCGCCCTGGCCGGTCTCCTCCTGAGGCAACTCGGCGAGCTCGTGAGCAAAGCCGAGGGATTCGAGAAAGGAGACCTGATCCTCCAGGTCCCAATTGATGCCGGCCAGGCGGCGTTCCGCGGGCTCGCTGGCGGAGAAAATGAACTGCGGTTCGTAGTAATGGTTGATGATGGGAAACACGCCCAACCGGCGCAAGAGAAATCGGCATGCCGGCAGGCGTTGCACGCCCGCGCTGCGGACGAACTTCATGACGAGCGCCGCAGGCGCGAGCAACGGAAGCAACAGGCAATCGACGACGGGGGCCAATCGCTTCAGAAACGTTCGCAGTCGCATCGCGAAAACGGGTCCTCGTGGTGCACGACCGATCTGAGGTCAGTATGCACGCGAGGCGCCGTCGATGCGAATGAACGCCGTCGTCAAACGCGAAACTACGCCGCCGGGCGTCCGCTGGACTCCCTAGAAGCGACATCGTCGTTAGAACGCGAACTTCCCTTCGCAGATGATCTCCTCCACCGGCTTGCGACCGGACGGTTGCTCCTTCGCGCGCAGCGCCTCCGCGAGTTTGGCCGGATCGCCGGGACGCCCGACGGCGAACATCGCGTCCACGCTGTAGTCGTCCGGCACGTTCAGCTCGCGCCGCGCCCGGTCGAAATCGAACCCCTGCATCCCGTGCACGACCAGCCCCATCGCCGCTCCTTGCAAGGCGAGGTTTTCGTAGGCGAGCCCCGCGTCGAACGTGTGCACGGGATTTGGCTTGCCGTTCCGCGTGAACACCTTGTGCGACAGCACGACGCCGAGCATCGCCGCCTGGTCGCACCATGCCTGATTGCCTTCGACCAGCAGCCCGAAGAACGTCGGCCACGCGGGCGTCTCCCGCTGCGCGTACAAAAACCGCCACTCCTGTTCGTTGTACGTCGAGGGCGCCCACCGCGCCGCCTCGAACAGCGACATCAATTCCCCCTCGCGCAGCGGCTCCCCGCTCATCGCCCGCGGCGACCACCGCGCCAAAAACAACGGCTCGATCAAATGATCCGCCGTCCGCGCTTCGCTCGCATCGAACAATTCAGCCATGGCCCGATCCTCCCCAAAAAAGCTTCCCCCAGCGCCGCCAACGCCGCTCGGCCAGGCGCCATATTGCCGAACCCAATCTGTGCAAGTCGTGCGCCGCGATCATTCGCTCTTCGGCCCACGATTTCCTTTGCGTCCGCCTTTGCGAGAGTTCCCCCGGTTTCCGCCGACTCCCCACATTAGGTTAGGGAGCGGAGGGCGGCGGTGCGATCGCAGGTTCCTCCGCTTCGTACCGGGTGACGACCAGCACATCGCGAAGCTTGGACTTAAGCTGCCGACCGTCCGCGAAACCTGACACCGTATCAGAACCGCTGATCGCGACCGGGTCGTCCAATGCGAGCGTCGCCGTGTTCAATAGCTCGTCGCCAGCGAATTTACGTTCCCAGCCGCCGTCAGCCGTAGGGCCAAATGTGCCCGTGTCGATCTTGTACTCATATCGAAACTCGACTGTGAAGCGGCCGTCGCTCGCCGGCCGAAGTTCGCCAGTCAGTCGCAGCGTCTCCTTCCTCACGGCGACCTTACCGTGAAACGCTGCTCCCACGCGCGCCACAACTTCGATGCTGCGCAGCGTGACTTCCTCGGACGCTTCTTCGGACATCGGCCGATCGACGTAGCCAACGGTTTCCAGCCGTACGATATACTCCTCGGCGAGCACGGCAACGGGGTTCAACGTGCAACTGACAGCCGCAAGCAGGATGATTGGTCGCATTGGTCCTCCTTTCCAAGACGTTCTCTCCGTGCGCGGGGCGTAAGAACACGTTCGTATTTTATGCAGCGGTGGCAAGCGGCGTTTTT
>CAYSFP010000196.1:0-10251 GCA_964430075.1 uncultured Planctomycetaceae bacterium
CTTCACAGCATTCTACCAGAGACGACTCGGGAAGTTATTTTGCGCTGAATCCTTACGCACGGTCGACCTCAGAATCTGTGATCAAATGTGGGTTGCACGATGCAGGATGCCGCGAACGAACATAGCCCGGCCGTTGGCCGGAACCACACAATTCTGGAACAAACAAATCTGCTGAGTTTGCGAAGATTTGGACGGTGAGTAGTGCAGATCGCTAGTCCTCCATGGCCTCGGGGACATCCGACACGTGCCGAGTTTCAACGACGGCCGCGTAAAATGCACTGGTCGCGTTGCTCATTTCGACTTTTCCCGTACGCCAGACTTCATCTCCCTGGTACTCCACCCGCACTGGCGTCGCATTGAAGCGCCCAAGGCCATAGTGCCAACGCATTCCGTGCTGAGTGGGGCGGGCTTCGACGAGCAAGATGATGTCGGGGTCCCAGCCGGCAAACATGGCAAAAATGGCGCCGTCGAGAACCTCGGGCGCCTCGCTCTCATACCGGTACAGCGGCTGAGACTGCGTCCGGAGGGTCAGCTCCGCGCCATGGGGCGTGCTGTACCCTGTGAACCGCCGCGCGAGGGTCCGCATTTGGGCCAGCCGCAGTTTGTCCGCGTCACTCGGCGGCGGAGCAGCGGGGATTTCTTTGAGCTCGATGCCGTGCTCGGGCTCCCAGCGAACGCCGCCGACTTGAATCGGCTTGAAGGGGACGAGGGAGAGCGAGTGGAACTCATGCACGACCCTGCGAAAGCCGCTTCCCTCTGGGTCGCCTGACCAGATCGAGCCGATCATTTCCGGGCGGCCCTTGCTCGTCCACACCCAGAAGGCGCCGTGAACGTGTTCTTCAGGGATCGAATAGGTCATCAGTGGCTTGGCTGACTTGACGAGTTTCGTATCCGGATCCGTTTCGATGCGGAAATCATAGTCCTCGGCGATCTGCTTGTAGTAGGCGAGCCAACGTTGAATCTGGTCTTTCTCAGACTCAACCTCTTGTGCCAACGTCCCGGCTGCAGCGAGTGCGTAGAACATGGCTGCAAGCGTGCAAGTACGCACTGGAACTGACCGGCTTCTGAATTTGAGTAACACAGTCATTTGTCCAGACCTCGCCTTTTACTCCGCTGAAACGGTTCGCAGGACACGGACGAACGTGGGGCTGACGCCAGCTTGCCCATAGAGCTACTCCTCCCCCGCCTCGGGCACATCGTTTTCCCGCCGAACCTCAACGACGGTTGCGTAGAATGTGCTCGTTGGATCGCTCATTTCAACTTTTCCGGCGTGCCAGATTTCGTCTCCCTGGTACTCAACCCGCATTGGTACCGCGTTGAAGCGCGCAATGGCATAGTGCCATCGCGTTTCCTCCTTACCAGTGCGGGCTTCGATGAGCAGGATGATGTCCGGGTCCCAGCCGGCAAACGTCGCAAAGACGGCGCCGTCAAGAACCTCGGGCACCTCGCTGTCATATCGATAGAGCGGCTGAGACTGCGTCCGGAGCGTCAGCTCCGTGCCGTGGGGCGTGCTGTACCCGGTAAACCGCCGCGCGAGCGTCCGCATCTGCGCCAGCCGCAATTTGTCCGAGTCGCTCGGCGGCGGAGCATCGGGAATCTCGATGAGTTCGATGCCGTGCTCCGGTCTCCAGCGGCCAGAGCCGACTCGAATCGGTTCGAGGGGAACCAGCGAGAGCGAGTGGAACTCATGCAAGACGAGGCGAACTCCGTTATCGGCGGGGTCGCCCGAATAAATCGCACCGATCACTTCCGGGCGGCCTTTACTTTTCCACACGAAGAATGAGCCGTGAACGCGCGCTTCGGGGATCAAATAGGTCATGAGGGATTTTGATGATTTGTCAAGTTTTTTATCACGATCTGACGATAGCCGGAAATCGTATTCGTCGGCGATCCTTTTGTAATAGGCAACCCAACGTTGGTACTGCTCTTTCTCGGCCTCAATCTCTTGCGCAAACATCGTCACGGCAGTGAGTGCGTGAAACAGGGCTGCGAATGTGCAAATGCTCACGTGAGCTGACAGGCTTCTGACTTTGAAAAGCTCAGTCATTGGGCCAGACCTCATTTTTAAGGTTGTCGAGACTTTGCATTCCATTGCGCGCTAAGCCGCAAGCGGCTGCGACCTCGTCACGTGATCATGCCAACCCCATTCGGCGGCGCCAGCACCACTCGACGGTGACGAGGCCGAGCAGGCACGCGAGCGCCCACCAGGTGCTCCAGGCCGGCGATTTGTGAATCTCCGGCGGACGGGAGGTCACCGGCGCGCTGCGCAGCAGAGCAACAAGCTCGTCGCCGTTGCGGAGGACGGTCCCGCCAGAGCCGGCGGCCAATTCCCTCAGCAGGTCGTGATTGGGAAACGGGCTCTGCTGCTCGAACGGATCGTGCAGCACCTGGATCGGCAGCGTCGTGCTGTCCACTTGCGCGTCGTCATCGTAGGCCGTGATCTCGAGGCGGGCGCCGCTGGACTGGCCGACGGCGGAGGCTTCGGCCAACTGCATGTCGAGTGCATAGCGGGGCCGGCCGTCGGGCGACGCCTGCGCGGGGATCTCGAACTCTTCGCCCCACATCACCAGCGGTCCTTCCTCGCCGCTGGTGCGCTCGACGCCGCTGGGCCAGCGGAGCGGAGCATAGTCCGTTTCGATGTCGAGCGACTGCGGCTCGACGATGGCGACGAGGCGATAGTCCGCGGTGGCGCGCGCCGAGTCGTCGTATGCTTCGATGGAGAGTTGGATGGTCTCCGCCGGTTCGCAATACTGTTTGTCCGCGCGTGCGCTAAGCCGCCGGCGACCGATAAATGAATTGTCGGTGAGCCAATACGCGACGTTTCGCCAGAAGCGGGCGTAGTGCTCGCTGCCGCCGCCCCAGGCGTGCCATTGCTCGGCGGCGGGAGCGGTGACGGGAAAGGCCAAGGCGAGCGTGCGGCCGCGCCCGTAGCGGCCGGCGACGATGGCGGGAATCGGCTGGTCCGCGGTTGCGTCGTCGGCGCTCTCGCCGGATGCCAGGCCGCCGAATAATCCGCCGCCAAGCCAGCCGCCGCCGGCCGATTCGCCGGCGACGCCCGAAGCGAGCACCGTCGCCACGGTGGGGCGCACGACAAGCCCGGCGTGCAGTCCGCGAATGGCCGGCACGGACTGGAGCAGCTCACGGTTGCGGCGGCGATCCTCGAGCAGGCGAAAGATGGGGTGCGGCGGATCGTCCAGCACGGCTTGCAAGGTGATGCGGCGGTCGTCGAGCCAGGTGGCCTGCTCCGGGACGTCGAGCGGCAGCATGCGTCCGACCGCGGAGTCGGCCCAGCCGCCGTCGCCAAACGATTGCGGACCGCCCGCCATGCACAGGCCCGCGCCGCGGCGTTCCACCCACTCCTCAAGCCAGCCGAGCTGTTCGTCCGTGAGCACGTTCCGCGGCACGTTGCTGAGGATGACGGCGTCGTAGGAGAACAGCTCCGTGGCCGTGCGGGGGAACGCACCGACGCCCCCTTCGCCGTTCATCATCGTGGGGCCGCCGGCGAGCAGCACGCGGCACTCGATATCGGGGTCCTCCTGGAGGGCGTTCTGCAAGGGGCTGTGCGGGCCGACCATCACGATGCGGTTATTGCGCACCTCCGGGCGCAGTGCGAACCCGCTGCCCTCCAAATACAGCAGACGCAGCTTGCCGTGGTCAAGCTGGACATTGGCATCGCAATAGTTGTTCTCGACGGCCGCTTCATCCGGCAGCGGCGTCACACGCGCCCGCAGGGCGTGCAGCGATTCATCGGAGTTGAACGTCATGGTCGCCGACTGAAAGCCATCGGCCAGCACCAAGGGCATGGAGGCTAGTTTCTTGGTCGCGGTTCCGTTGGCGTCGATCGCGGAGAGCTCCAGTTGGGCCGTCCGATTGGCGAAGCCGTAGCTGCGAAGGAATACGTCGACCTCCACGCTGGCATGCTTGCGGATCGTCGTCGGCGCGATGAGCGAAATGACCGACGCGTCGCCCCGGGCGGCGTCGCTGCCGAGCGGGATGACGTGGATCGGCACGCCGAGCTTGCCGAAGTGAGCGGCCACCTCGCCCGCGGCGTCCGCGTCGCGGCCGCGGCCGTCGGACAGCACGACCACTCCGGCCGGCGGCCGCTGTCCGAATCGGCTGGTCAACTGGCGCAACGCGGCGAGCAACTGCGTGTCGGGCTCGCGCGCGTCGTCGAGGGTCCTCTCGGCGACCACCTGCGACCGGGAGAGCGCCTGCAATTGGCGGCCGAACGTGAAGAAGCGGACGTTGGCTTGCACCTGCTCGCCGTCGGGCAGCGCGCGGCGCATCAACTCCACGGCCTGCGCCCAGCGCGGCGCGCCGGCGTCGTCCAGCGCCATGCTGGCCGACGCGTCGGCCAGCAGAAAGACGTCGGCCGGCACGATGGTGCCGCCGGTCTTGCTGACGCGGACGGGATTGGCCAGCACGGCCAGTAGCGCGGCGATCAGCGCCAGGCGCAGGGCGGCGAGTTTCCAGTTGCGCGCCAGCGCCACGGCGG
The DNA here is from genome assembly GCA_964430075.1 of uncultured Planctomycetaceae bacterium. Classification (GTDB taxonomy): domain Bacteria; phylum Planctomycetota; class Planctomycetia; order Pirellulales; family Lacipirellulaceae; genus Lacipirellula. The sequence goes on from CAYSFP010000196.1 coordinate 4,496, forward strand.
GCCCCGCGGCGAACCGGACGGCGAGGTAGCTGGCGCCGATGGCCACAAGCAGAATGGCCACGAGCCATCCGCTGTACTGCGGCAGGAAATCCAGGCTGCTGGTCATGGCGTGCGCTTGCGTTACCGGCCGGCGTCCTCGGACAATAGCTCCAGATAGCGCCGCACCAGGTCCACATACTGGGGCGGCGCCAGGTCGGCGTTTTCCGCGTCGACGCGACCAAACGCGAGCTCGTGCAGATAACGCTGGAGATCTTGAACGAGCGCGTCCATCGCCGCGGCGTGCGACTTGGGTGGTTGCAACATTCCCTTGCCGTCAGGCGTCCACGACCCGCCCGCGGCGGCGTCCGACGAGTTGACCGCGGCGATCTCGCGCACGTTGGGCGCCGCGATAAGTTTCACGTCTGCCGACTCGAGGTCGGTGACCAAGCCGTTCAGTCGCTGCCGCCAGCGATCGACCTGGGCGTCGCTGGCAAGCTGCATCATTTGCGACTGCAGTTCTGCGGCCCGTTGTTGCAGAGCCTGCAACTGCGCGAGCCGCGGCGCCACCAGGGAGGCGTACAGGGCGTCGAGCCGCTGCGCGAGTTGGTCCATCTGGTCGGCGGTTGCCTCGACCTCGAGTTCTGCGTCGTCCCAGCGGTTGGCCGCGATGGTCGCCTCGATTTGCTCGAGCAGCGCGGCGGTGCGGTCGACGTCGTTCTCGTCGAGCAACTGGCGGAGCCTGGGCACGACGTCGTCTTGTTGGATCTCGAAGGCGGCGATGATCGATTCCAGAATGTCGCTCACCGTGGCGCGGGATTCCGCCAGGTTGGTTGCCGTCTGTTGCGGTTCGGGCAGCGCATCGTCGGGCGACGCGGCGAGGCGCGCAAGTTCGGCGCCCAGGCCGCGCAGTTCGAGTGCAACCTGCGACGCCACATCGCGGGCGACCGCCAGGCGGCCGGCGGGCTCGGTCGGGAGGACGCCTTCGACGTGCTGCGCAAGCTCGCGATACTGCCGGCTCGCGCGGCGGGCGGCGTCGGACGCATCCAGAATCGCCATCTGATCGAGGGCCGTCGACACGGCCGCCGCTGCGTCGATGCCGGCGCGCGAGCGCGTGCGGATCAACTCGGTGACGGTCTCGAGCTCCTGGACCATGGCGTCGATGTCCTCGGCTTCCATCACCACGTCGGATTGCTCGCCGTCGAGCGCGCGTTGCCGGTCCGACCGGGCCGTTGCGACCGCGGCGTCAGGGGCATCGGCCTCGACGCTGGCGATCTGTCGGAGTTCGCGCAAATCCGCGGCGACGCGCTCCTCGCGATTGGCCAGCGCCCGCAACCGTCGCGCGACTTCTTTCAATCGCTGGGCTTCGCCGCGGTTTTGCATGCGGCGGGCGAAGTCGGCGTCGAGGCGAAGGAGCCGATTGAAGGCGCCCCCGCCGCCTTGCGAAAGCAAGAATTCGATGGCGTTGCGCGCCGCCACCAACGATGCGGCGGCGTCGACTTGCTGCAAGTGGCCCCGCTGGCATTCACCCACCGACAACGCGTCGATCGCCCGCATCATGGCTTCCTCGGCCGCGTAGAACAGATCGCTCACGCGGTCTTCGGTGATCTCCAGGATGGCCTCGGCCTCCAGGGCGGCGTCGGCGAGCTCGCGGGTGAGAGCGGCCGTATCGTCCTGCAAGCTGATGGCGTCGTCGACCTCGTCGAGATTGGTCCGCTCGCCGCGCTCGACGGCGCGGGCCAGTCGCGACGAGCGATTGAGCAGCCAGCGCTCGCGGCGAATGAGCTGCTCGAGCGAGGCCAGTTGAGGCCTGCCCCCGCCGACGCCGCCCCCGCCCGGCTCGGGCATGCGGTACGTGCGGCGAAAGGGACGGATGTCGACGAATCGCAGCTCGGTTTCCACCCGCCTCAGGCCGCCAGGAGCGTTGTCCTCGGCGTACGCGTAGTAGGAAATGCTGTCCCGTTGCGTCACGTCGAGGTTTTCCAAGGGCAAGGTGGCTTCAAGCTCAGTCCGCGTCTGAGCAGCGGAAGCCATTTCATCGTCGTCGGCGGCGGCTTTGGGGAAGCTGGCCAGCGGATACTCCTGGCCGTTGTTGATGCGGAAGACGATCCCCGCCTTGGTCAACCCGAAGTCGTCGTCGACGTGCGCCCGCATTGCGATCTCGGCCAGCGAGTGAACCTCGGTTTCCATCGCGGGATCGCGAAACACGATCCGGGGAAGCTGGTCGTGAACCACGCGAATCCGCGCCCGGTTGTCGCGCAGCCGCGTGCCGTCGACACCGCGACCGGTGATGGCGTAGGTGGCGTCCTGGGTCAGGTCGAACTCGCCGGTGAGCGTTCGTCCAGCGACGGCGAGGGGAATCGTTTGAGACGCTGCGCCTGCGTCGTCGTCCCGACGGCGACCGAGGGGCGTCAGCACGAGCGCCGCCTCGCGGGCCGGCCGATCGAGCGTGAACTGCACCCGAACATGCGAGCCGGCAAGGCCGCGAAAGCTGCCCTCGTCGAACATCGCGGGCGCCGCCCCGGTGTATGCGGGCGGCTCGACCTCGATCTGCATCGACTGGATGTCGAGCAGACGCCTGACGCGCACGCGGTGCGCCGCCGAGGAATAAGGGCCGGCGACAATGCGGTATTCGACCGGCTGCTCGATGTTCGGTAAGTCGACTTCGTACTGGACAAGCCGCGAATATCGCCGGACCTCGTCGGCCGGCGCCAGCTCGCGCGCCAGCCACGGAGCCCTTTCGCCGGTCGACGGTCGCGTCAGGAGTACGGCCGGCCGCATGCGTCCCTCGACGGTGGCCGCGATCCGCAGCGCGGAGCCCTCTTCAACCTCCGCGTCGCCCGGCGCGACGACCAGGCGCGTAAACGGCTCGTCGCCAAACAGGGCGCGCTGTGCGGCCAGGCGCCATTGCCAACTGAAGGTGACCGCCGCGAGCACGACCGCCGCGACGGCGGCCAGCACCAGCGCGGAGCGCCGCGCGTGGCCGCGGGCGAGGGCCTGGTCGAGCGGCAGCACGGCCGTGCGCGCATCGACGTCGTGCTGCATCGCGGCGAGCAACGCCGGCGACGCGCCGGTTGCCGAGGAGGCGCCGCGATACTGCACTGCCGTTCGCACGGCCTGGCCGAGCTCGGGAAAGCGATTCTCCAACTGGGCGGCGACGTTCTGTTCCGTGGCCTGCCGCGCCGCCTGCACGGCGCCGATGAGCGTGCCGAGGGCCGCGGCCCCGAGCAGAACGGCGGCCGCGCCGGCGCGCAGCGGATAGTCGAGCTCGAACAAGAAGTCCGACGCCGCGATGGCCGCGAAAGCGGCCAAGGCCGCGGTCACCGTCCAGCAGACGTAGCGCAGCACTCGCAGGCGGCGGTAGTTGAGCGCAAACGCGTCGAAGCGGCGCAAAAATGCGGGAGACGAGTCGAGCACGGACGTCGATTGATTCATTTCAATATGCCTCTGCATCGAGCGAGACCTAAAGCGTATTTCGAATTGTCGTGCCGATGCGTGTGCCACTGGCGTGTCGCCAGTGAGAAGTGGGTACTCGCTCGGCATTCAGCACTGGCGACACGCCAGTGGCACACAAATCTGAAAAACGCCTCGAGAGTCTGCGGTTTCTACGGTGATATCTTGGGGAGATGTGGCGGCTTATGCGGCGACTCGATTCCCGACGACGAACTCGAGCGCCGCCAGGCCTACCAGGGCGACGACGATCCAGTGCCAAAACTCGTTCTGACGAAATTCCCAGGTCCCGGCGCGCGCGACGCCCGATGGCGTGTCATCGGCCATCGTTCCGGAGTCCTCGCTCGCGGGATTCGCGGCGGCGAATCGCATTCTCAGATCGCTCTCGAGGCAGCGCGCGGTTTCCGATTCGCGGGGATCGACATTGACGACCTGCCAGTAGTCGCCGCGCTCGAACACGCCGGGCGATGCGGACGCCTCGGCCGCGGCGTCGACGAGCACGCTGCGCACCGGGCCGCCGTCGTTCAGGCCCGTGAGCCGGCCCATCATCTGGTGGACTAGCGGTACAAACAGCGGTCCGCGCGGCCAGTCGCTCCAGTCCAGGTCGCAAGCCGAGGCGAACCACAGCACGCGGCCGTCGCCGAGGGCCTGTTCGACAAGCGCGGGAGTTCCGTCTCCAAATTCCGCCAGCGCCGTGGCGCCCGCGGCTGGCGCCAGCGGCGTGGCCCCGCGGAACGTCAGCCGCCGCAGGTCGCCGTGCTGCGGATCGGCCAGCGGCGCCAGAATCGAATGGGTCGTGTCCCACGACGCGATGCGGAACGGCAAGTCCTCCGCAACGCGGTTGGGAAAAATCGCGCCGGGAACGAGCCCCGCCTGAATGAGCGTGCGGCATCCCTCGGCCGACGCGCGGGCGCCGCCGAAGACAAGCAATCCGCCGCCGGCGCGGACAAATTCGCTCAAACGCTGCGCGTCGCCGCTGCTCATGCCCGAGACATTGGCGAGAACGACCGCCGCGTAGGGCTTCAACTCCGGCAAGGGCTCGTCGCGCGTCGGAGCCAACTCCGCGGCATAGGGGCTCTCATCGAACTGCTCGCCCGCGGGCGCGAGGCGGAGCGCCAGGTTGAGAAAATAGGTTTCGCTCAGATACGAGGCGTCGCGCATATCGCCGTCGACGAGCAGCACCCCAAGCGGAGGAGCGGCGAGAATCGCCACGTGGCGCACATTGTCGATCATCAGGTCATCGACGGCTTCGATGCTGACCGCGCCCTGCCACGCGCCGGCCGCGAGCGGCGGCGTGGTGAAACGCACCTGTTCGGCGGCGCCCGCCGGCACGCGGACGCGCTGTTCCACCCGCACGGGCCTGTTCGCCTGGCGCAGCGTCAACGTGACGAGCGCGTCCTCCAGCGTGAAAGGCCCGAAGTTGCTGATCGTCGCGTCGACGACCGCGGCCTGCCCGGGGCGGAGGACCGCCCGCTGAGGCGCCGCCGCGGTCACCGCGACGTTGTTGGCGCCCGAACCCGTCACATCGTGAACGTGCAGCGACACGTCGGCGGGCATCGACGCCGCGTCGCTCCATTGGAGGCCCGATTGCTGCAGGTCCGTGATCAGGTGCACGTGCTTCGCGGCAGCCGACGACTGGCGGGCCACGTCGGCGGCCCACCGCAGGGCGGCGGCGTAGTCGGTGACGGCGAACGACGGCTCTTGCGACGCCAGATCGTCGCGGGCGATGCGCGTGACACGATCGGCGAACAGCGCCGTCTCGACCCGGGCGCCCGGAGGCATTTCGGACAGCAGCGTCGCGGCCACGTCGCCAGCGCGGTCGAACAGCGACTGACCGCCGCGCGTCAGCCGCATGCTGCCGGAGCCGTCGACGAGCACGACCGCGAGCTGGTCCTCGCCGCCGCCAACCCGCTGCGGCAGGTACGGTCGCGCGAACAGCAGAGCCAGGAGTCCAACGAAAGCGATGCGCAGCGAGAGCAGTAGCCACCGCATGAGACGGCGACGGTTTCGCGTACGCTCGAGGATTTCACGCAGGAAGCGAATCGACCCGAGCTCCGCAAGCTGGGGTCGCGAGCGATGCGTAAAGTGCAACGCCAGCGGTATCGCGAGCCCCGCGAGCGCGAGCAGAAACCCGGCTTGTACAAATCCAATGCCCATCGACGCGTCTCGCAAAAACAAGTGGCCTTCGCGAAACGAGGCCTCCGATTCTTGACTCTCGACTCCCAACTCCTCGAACCCCCGGCTTGCGCCGGGGGCTATCCCCTCCTGAACTGTGAAGCCCCCTCTGACTCCTGACCCCTGACCCCTGACCCCAGCCCTTTGAAGCTGTC
>CAYSFP010000197.1:0-10092 GCA_964430075.1 uncultured Planctomycetaceae bacterium
CCGGAATCAAACCTCCGCCGAAAGCAATGGCCGCGAATTTGATGGGAGTGCTCATCGTGTTTGCAATTTACCCAACGGGGTCAGTCGTCTTGCCATCCAATGGCAGGGTCTTCAGAAATCTTGAACGGCGACGAGCAGTTACGGCACACACAACGCCGCTGGCGAACCCCGTCGCCAATGTCGCCCATGGAGCGCAACGTCAGGTATTCGCGGCTGCCACACCCCGGGCAGGCGTGAATGATGCGAGGGACCACGACGTCCGGGGCGCTCGACCAGTCAATCGCCATTGCCGCCCCTCCACGAGCCCGCGCCGAGCGGGATGGCGATGTTGCACAGCGACCGCGGCCGCCATGTCGGGCGCTCGGCGAATCCGGCTGTCGAAAGTTGGATGTACAGGTCGGCCGCGTCCTTGCGGTACTCGCCGCTCATGTCGTCCGGCGTCGGCGCCCCATCGGCCAGCGCTTGCCGGCCTGCGGGCGTGATCGACCACGCTAACCGCCCTTCGGAGTCCGTGTAGGAGTCGAGATAGCCGAGTGCGCAGAGCGGCCAAGCGTGGTCCGCGAACAACTCGGCGTCGTCGGCCGTGAAGTCCGCGCCGAGAATCGCGGACTCGCTCACAAAGTCGCCTTGGCGCGAAGACGCCGGATCGTCGGCAGCGGCCGCCACAAGGGCCAGGGAGGGCCAGCATTCGGCCAGCGTGGCGTTGGGCGTCATGTAGAGCATCGCGTCCAGTCGCAGCAGCCGGACGCCCACGCGGTGTACCTCGCCGCGGACAACTTGGACAAACCCGTCAGTCTCGAGTTTTTTGAGCCCGCGGTGGGCCTTCTGGCGCTCCGTCGCGGCGCCGCCGATGCGCAGCTCGACACCCTCGACGGGGTAGGCGGCCCGCTTTTCGAGGATCGCAGCCAGGGCGCGGGCGGATTCGTTGGTCTGGCCGGGATTCCAGCGGAATGGCTGCCAAATCAACTCGGCTTTGACCGTCAGACGGGCGATTAAGTGGCGTTCTGCGCTAGTCATTTGGGGGTCTGGGCAAGGGAATGTAACGGGGAAACAATTACGATCCGCACAACCTCTCGGCGATTGCCTGCGGCCCTGCGCGGGAGAACGGGCCGGAAGGACCCCTACCTTTTTGTCCGCTTTCATCGTCGTAAGTCCTTACGTCTCAAGGCGAGACAGCGCAGGGGGGTGCGAAGAAATCGGCCAAGGTACTTCCGATGGGGTACCGGGCAGGGTCGCGTAGCGGCTATCGGCCGACATTTCTTCGCACACGATGCTCGGTGCGGTGGTAGGGGGATGGGTGCCACGGGCCAGGGCCGTTGCCTCGCGTGCGGCCTCGGGGGTGAACGTCCTGGCCACGCCTTCGCGTCCGTCGACGTTGCCGCTGAGGATGCGGAGCAGACGTTCTCGTTGGCTTTCGGGTTGGTCCGTGAGTGGAAGTTGCTGTTGGGTCATGCTCGCTTCTGGTACGGCCAGCCCTTGTCTGGGGCCATCATCGGGTAGGCATCCGCCAGTCCGTGGTAGAGCACACCGGGGCGGTGATCTGCACTCCAGTGGTGCTGATGGTTGGCGAACCAGACGACGCGCGCTCTGAGGTCGTCGAGGTTGCAGCCGTTGTGGAACGCGAGCTGTATCGCGTCCTCCAAGGCTGACGGAGCGGGGAGCTGGCGTCGGATGTTGGCGATGAACTCCGCCAGTCTGTCTGGCTTGGAATCCCCCACCTCCTCCTCTGTCCCGGGGGCCAACACACCAGCGGATGCTGCGGTCTGCCGCGGCTCCGCTGTTCTGTTAGTAATTCCCTTAGAGGAGTCTTTTAAGAGTTCTCCATAACTGCGAGTGCCATTTTTGCTAGGGGTGTGGGCCATTTTTGCCGTAGGGCAAGTGCCATTTTTGCTATAGGTCGGGGCCACATTTGCCACTCGGTGAAGGGACTCGGAAGGGGCATCTGACCCATTGCAGTGGGCCATTTCTGCCGTTCGGTTTCGGGCCACATTTGCCGGTCGGTCGACCAGTGCTTCGAGGACGAGGCTTTCGCCGTCGAGATACAGCGTGTCGGCAACAGTCCGGCAGCGGCCCAGGTCGTCCTGCCACCACATCGACTCATCGATCTTCACGATCCCGATGGCGACGAGCTTTTGCTTCGCATCCTGTACGGCGCGGGGTGAGAGTCCGGAATCCGCGGCCAGCGCCTTGATGGAGTACTGCAGGCGCCCGAACTGGTCACAATCGCCGTCACCGCCGATGTACTCGTTGAGCGAATCGCGGCTGACGATGCAGGCGAAGACGGCGCGCTCGGCCCAGGAGTCGAGCATCTTCGCCGCCCACCTCGGCAGGAGCGCGTACTTGAACTCTCCCTTCGCGTTCATCACGCCCTTAGGGACGGCATAGGTGGGGGTGCGGCGTCGCTGCCGCCGCCGGTACTCCAGATACTTCCACTCCACGAGAATGGCGAGATGCCGCTTAACCGTGCGTTCTGGCAGGCACGCCAGATCGGCAATCACACGGACTGACGCGAACGTCTCGCCGCTGTTGTTGGCGAGCCGGCGCACCGCGGCTAGCGTTTGGGCGGCAGCGCCAACGTCAGCCATCGCCGCTCTGAGAAGACTCAGGCAGTCGTGGCGCTTCACCTCGGATAAGGGGACCATCTTCACTAGATGGCCCTCGCGTGCGCGGCATCCTGCCTCACTGCCAACCCTCCAAGGTGGGGGCTTGCTGGGCTAGGAAATCATGGCAACGCCTAGCGGCCGCGGCGACCTCGGACCATGCGTGGTCAATCTCCGTGCGAGGGGCGCGGCTCAAGATCAACGCATCTCGGCGTTGTTCGGCGGCTTCATGTTGAGCGGCGAGCTTTGCAAACCGCTCATCGGCGGTATGATCAAGTACAGATTCCATTCGACGGTTCTCCGACCCGGGTGCGCAGGTGCAAGCGCGTGCCCGGGTCTTTTTCATTGGGCGGGGAGTCGAGATACGCCGCGACAAGTAGCTCGGCGAGCGCATCGAGCGCGGCGTCCGGCACTTCGGCGTCGGACACGTCGAGATCGAGGGTGGGGGCGTCGGCCTTCACTTCGCCGCGACCTCCGTAGTGGGCATGTAGCCACGGCGCTGCAGCGCGACGGTGATCTGCTGGATCATCTCACGGGGGATGGCGCGCTGATTTCCGATGCGGCCAGGCTCCGGCAGAGTGCCGTCCTCGAAGAGCCGCCGAACCTTCCACGAATCGACGGACAAGAGCTTCGCTACGTCGGCGGTACTGAAGACATCGGCCATGCTGGGTGCTTCCGTGTAAACGGCCCACGCGATGTTGCGTGGATGCATTCACGGTAGCGTTGGCCAATCGACGGAAAGGTTGGGAATTTCAAATTCCCAACCGAAGTGCAATCCGTGGGCACATATTTCACAGTACGTTTGTTAGAAAAAACTGAGCGTGCCTGAAATTCCCAATCAAATTCCGAACCGGGAAACATTAGGCGGCGGGAAATTCACTTACGGAGCTTCCGCCAATCCGCGATTCGCCCTGCTAAATCGGAGCGGCTTCTAAGCCTCCCGTATGATTTGGACTTATCAGTTGCGCGCGGCCTGCCCGCCCATGCCTTGTTGTACTCAACAATGAACGCATTACGTTCGCTGTCGCTGTGCGGCTCGCCCTCCTGTTCGATCTTGTCGTACAGCTTACGCCATTCGGAATCATTGCGACGTCTGCTTTTTCCATCCGCCGCGGCCGCGTCCCCGCTCGGAACTGCCGCGGCGCCTTGCTGTTCATCCGACAACGGCGGCAATTCTACTAGCTCGCTTGCGGCATAGTGCTCTTTCGTGATCCGGCCGTAAAAGTCGGGGATGGGGCGAACGTCCGCGAGTCGCCGCGCCAAATCAAAGGCGCATTCGATGTCGGTCCACCCCTGGACGCGACAGAAAATGCCGGCGAGGTCGGAAGCGAAGTTCCGTGCCGCTTCATGGGCCGATAGGCACGTTGTCCCGTCGAATAGCGTGAACTCTGGCCACTGGCAAGCGACGCGGTTGATGTAGTCGAGCGCGGCGCTGGCGTCGTCCCATTCCCGCACGTAGCCCCGCATTTTCTCGGCTGCGTTCCTGGCGCGGTCCATATGCTGCCGAGCTTGGCTGTCCGCCGCGGGTTGGCAGTACGGCTGATCTGGCGCGGACAGAAATCGGCTGAATTCGGGCTCGTCGCCGTAGTAGTCGATGAATTGACGGGCGGAACCGTTACAAGATTCTGCCGCCTGCGTCAGTGCGAGCAGACGATCAAAGTCGTCCATGAGAATGCATCACCTTTCCGCCGATCCGACCAACCGGCGCCGCGGGGTGATGCGTCCGCGAGCGCCGGGTGATCGTTTACGGTCCGGTAGCTACTCCGGAACGTTTCGGCTGTGCCGTAATTATAGCGTTTAGGCCGCAATATCGGCAGCAGTCAGCAGAATGGGGCGCGCCGCTTGAAGGTGTAACGGCAACCACCGTCGAGTTCTATCAGGAGACCTGGCGCATTCCCTCGACGTCGATCAACACCTTTGCAGCGGCCTGGGGCACATCGGCGACAACGGGCGTCACTGCATCGAACTACCTTTCCGCCGCTGGAATGACAAACGTGCCTGAGCTCAGCCTCGTCCAAGCTCCAGCCGTGCCCATGGGAGTCGACGGAAACTCGGCGACATATCGCACGCTCCTGAGCTACACGTTCGACGTCAACCTCGCCTTCGGCGACCGCTTCTACCTCCGCTGGCAAGACTATGACGATGCCGGCGAAGACGCCATCCTGGCAATCGACGACCTGAAGCTCACGTTCACGCACAGCAGCCACCAAACGGCGGCGGTGCCGGAAGCTTCGCCGCTGGTGCTCTTGGGAGTGCTCTCCACGGGGCTCGTTACGTTCGTCGCATTGCGACGGCGCCCGGAAGACGGAATGCAAAACGTCGCTCTTGGGACTTCTCCGGCCGGCGCTTGATCGACGCGATCGCAAGTATCCCGAGGACCATTCCCATGCGTTCATTCGTCTCTTTTGCGGCGCTGGCCGTCGCGTTGACGTCCTCCGCCTGCCACGCCACGCTGATCATCTCCGGCGTCGTCGACGGCAATGAAACGGGCGGCTTGCCCAAAGGCGTCGAGCTCGTCGCGCTCCAGAATATCCCCGATCTCTCGGTTTACAGCATTGGCCGCTACACAAACGGCGGCTCGACGCTTACCGCGGTCACCACGCTGCCCAGCGTCGCGCTAAGCCAGGGCAGTTTCTTCTACATTACCGGCACGGCTACCAGTGATGCATTCTTCACGAGCAACGGCTTCACCGTCGGCCTCAGCAATGCTGCCGTCGCCAATATCAATGGCGACGACCTGCTTTCCCTCGTGCTGACGACCAACCATGCCATCGCCATCGACACGTTTGGCCTTCCAGGGCAAGGCGACACGAATTTTTACACAGACTCCATCGCGTATCGCAACAATGCGAGCCAGACCGGCGTGCCGGATGGCCTACTGGATGCGTCGAATTTCGACATCTCAGGATGGATCAGTTCGGCGAGGTTCGGCGCCGTATTCGGCGAGTTCGTCGTCACTGCCGTCCCCGAGGCGTCCTCGTTCATCTTCGGCGGCCTCGTCTGCGGCATCCTGGGCCTGAAGGTTGCCGGCCGCCAACGCGGCGCCATGACGTCGAATCCGATGGAAACGACATAGGCCGCGAATCGTAGGCATCGTCGCATGCCGACGCTGTTCAGCGCGGCCTGTGCGACTCCAGACACGGCTCCAACGGGCTGACGCCCAAGCCGTACCGCGCCAGCACCTCAGGCATCACGCCGCTGATTCGGCGCGGCCCTCCATGGTGCGGCGGCTCGCGTTCTCTCTCCATGGCCCTCCCAGGCGGATTTCGGCGCGGCAAGGAAGCTACAACAACCGCGGCTCCCACGCTCTCGTTCGTGCCCCACAGGCCAACTTGAATCTCGGCGCCAAGCGACATGTTACATCCCCTCAAGAACTGTTGAGCAACCGGACGCGACTGATCCTACGAAAACATGTACAAATGTCAAGTGTACGCCCGATTCGCCCATGACGCCGCATCGTCGGGCCTCAACGTCTCGGTTCCCACCCAAATCTACGAAGCGATGGGACAAATCGGCCGCGTATTTTTTGTGCAAATGCCCACATTGCTCAGGTCACTCAGAATCGCCGTGCCAGCAGCGGACATCCGCAGGCAACTCGACGGCGTCCGCCCGCCGCTTGCGGCTGAGCGCGAGTTTCGGCGTAGAAGCTACCGGGATGCACGCCGGCCGTAGGCACACAGCAGCGCATTGGGTGATGGTTACACGCCTTGACGGCCGTGCGCACCTCAAGTGGACAACGTGGACGCCGAAAGTGCTGGGATAAGCCGGCTTCGAGTCCGGAGTGCAAGCGTCTTACGAGAAAGACCTGGCCCGTCTACCGATCGTACTGAATCGTCAAGAATTCAAACGGTGCGTCCGGCGTACAATCCGAGGTTGTCAGCGGGATCGTCTGCGAATCCCCCAATCGCGTGCCTTTGTCCCCGATGCCGCGCACTTTAACTTTTCTTCGACAGCGGGCGAATTGCAAGTGGATTGCGCCTGCGCCCTCGAGGGGCAGGCCTGCTTGGGCGGCCGCACTTTGTGCGTATTTGGAGATTACAAAGTCCGCAATATTGCTCGGGCCGTTGGTGCGAAAGAACCAGCCTGGAATGACGCCCCCGCCGCTGGACGGTTCACCGCCGCCGTTCACGTTGGATGGATGAACGACGTAGTGGGTAAAGTGCAACCGCCCCGTCGATGCGTCGCGGTAGTCATCGTCGGCGAAATGAAACACGCTCAGCCCGTCGATCGACGCGATCACTGCGACGGACTCCGGCGAATGGTTGTGAATCCTGATCTGATACTTGTGATCGTGCGGGATATCGACGAACGGCAGCCCGCCATCGAGCACGGGCTCAAGCGGCCGCAACGGTTCATCGCCCTCCAGCGGAGCGGACAGAATCTCGACCTCAAAGTCGCTCTCAGCAGCACTACGGATTCGCGTGCCGGCCACGTATCCCGTGGGTGCTTCCGCGATTTTTGCTAACTCCTGCTCGCGGGCCTGGCCGGCGAGGTCGTCGCCTTGCACGAGGGCGGTGGGAATGACTCCCACGACGCCCATCGCCTTGGCGACGAACTCGACATCCGTCACTTTGGCAAAGTGCTCCGCACCCGCCTCGGCATAGATGGGCAGAAGTTCGACAGGCTGCCGCCCTCGACGATCCGTCAGCCCGAGCTGCAGCGTGAGCGCTAGGGGCTCGCCCGTGTGAAGGCCGTTGGCGTCGGCGACATGAAACTGGCCCGTTAGCACGTGGTTTGCCGCGAAGACGGTGGAGCCAAACCGAACCTGCGAATTCTCGCCATCGGCATTTCACAGTACGCCGGCGCTGACCTGAATCTGCTCTATGCCGCCCGAGACGCCCGCGACTTCGCCGCCGCTTGGCAGGCGCAACAGGGAACGATGTATGCCAGCGTCGAAGCCCGCGTCCTGGTGAATGAAGAGGCCACCGTAAAAAACATCCGTAGCGGCCTGGGCTGGCTTGCCTCGGGAACGGCAGGCCCGTACGACGTGTCGTATTCTCTTCATCGCGGGGCACGGCGTGTTCAGTCCTAATGGCCTGTGGTACTTCGGCGGACACGAATTGGATGTCGACGACCTCAAAGCCACGGCCATCTCGCAAAGCGAGCTGAGCGACTTGCTCGATTACGAGATCAACTGTCGCACCGTTCTCTTTGCGGACACGTGCCACGCCGCGGGCTTCCGCGAAACGGCGAACGCCCGCCGCAGGCATCCTCAGGGGATCGACCACTGGAGGACGCTGCGCGGCATGTCGCTAGTGTCGTGCCTCGGTTGGCAAGACAGCGTTGAAGCCGACGAATGGGAGAACGGCGCCTTCACTGAGGCCCTGCTGACCGCCCTCGAGACGCCTGCAGCCGATATGGATGCGAATGGCCTTCTCAGCTTCGACGAATTGCAGCTCTTCGTGAAGCGGGAAACCAAGCGGCTTGCCGCGAGCGCGGCGGGGATCGACCAGACGCCGGCCGCGGAAATGCCGCTCACGGTAAGCGAAGTGATGCTCGCACGCATGCGAGTCGAATAGTACAGAAGACCCTGCGATCAAAGGTTGGCCGGCTTTTGCACATGGAGGTGATGCGCTGGGTCGGCAGGCGTTGCCGTTTGGCAATCATCGCAGAGCGCGCATCTTAATTTCGTCCAAACTCAAAGGGCCTTCCACAAGCGCGGAGAAATAATTGTGCTTGCCTTGATCGACTAAGAAATTCGGCATGTGCCATACTCGCGTTTCTTTGTGCTCCAACCACATTTCGAGATACGTCATCGCGGCCGGTACGTAAGTCCATTCGAGTCCGGCGCCCGTTTTGCGGCATTCGATCACCAGCAACATTTCGGAGTCGGTGCCCACTTCGCCCGTGAACACGAACACCGCGCCGTCGACCACATTGTGCGTTCCCTGTTTCAGCTCCGCGGCGTCCAGCCGATAGATCGGGGCAGGGATCAAGCGCAGTCTCGCTTCGCCCGTGCCGTCGGGTTTCATCGTGCCGCCGCGAAACTCCTGCGCCAGGCGCCGCATTTGCGCCAGCCGCCGGGAGGCGGTAAGCGTGGGCGACGACAAATCGACCGGCTCCGGCGCCTCGGGGATGGGCTGCGGCGTCACGCCAACCGGAGCCCACGTCATCGGCGCGGCGGCGCGAATCGGAATCTCCCGCGGCGCTCGTTCGGTCAGCACATGAAACTCGTGAAACACGATTCGCCCCTCTTCTCGGGGAAACGAACCGATGCCGCCCGCAACGACGGCTCTCCCTTCATACGTCCAAATGTAGACCTCGCCCGAAACTGGCGCGATCGTGCTGTGCGAGTACTTGTAGTCCTCGCCCGTCCACGTCATGACCGTCGGTCGCAGCGTGAGCTTCTCCTTGCCGGCCTCGTCGAGCGTGAATTCATAAAGCTCGGCCTCGTGCCGATAAAACGACTTGAGCAGCTCGTAGGTTTCCTTCGATTCGTCGCTAGGCGGCGACTCCTGCGCCCGAGCCCCGGCGAGTGCAAACAGTGCGATCGCGGCGAACGTGAAAAGCTTGTCCATAGCCGGAAGTCCTTAATGCCGCCGCATGTGGACCAGACGTCGTCACGTATCTGCGGCGACGGGTCGTTTTATCTTCGGCGAAACGCCTCGCGCTCCTCCTCGTCGAGCACATCGCCCTGGGAGAAATACGCCGCCGCGTCGCGCGGCGGTCGATTCGGGTTGTACTCCGTCTCTGACGGGCTGCTCCAAAAGTCCTGTTTCGCGTACTTCACGTCCAGGCTCGCCGTGGCGAGCCGCGAAAATCCGGCCACCCAACATGCCGGCGTTGCGTCAGACTCCTCGCGTGCTTCGACGAACATGAGAATTTCCGCATTCGTGCCGTTGGCGACGACGAACACGGCGCCGCCGAGCACGCCACGCGCGGGATCTTTATATTCATAGATGGGGCGCGGCAGCACGCGCAATTGATAGGTCTGCCCGTTGAACTCCTCCGACGCCGCGAAATCCTGAATCAAAAGCTTTAACTGGCTTTGCCTCAGTCGGGCCGCGCCGCCCGGCGCGGCGTCCACGGGAACCTTGACCCACTGGAACTCCGCGTCCTCCGGCGTCCATTCCCATCCGGCGCCTTGCACCGATTGGGGCGGCTCGTCGTTCGCCGTCAGCTCGAACATCACCGTATTGTTGTCGTAAAACTCCAGCACGAGCACCGCCGGCGGACGTCCGCCGGCGCCCAGCACCCAGATCGAGGCGTCCACCACGCCGCGCGGCGTATCGTTGTAGCGCGTCGCCGAACGACAGGGGCTTGCCGTCTCGTCCCGTCGCCTTAAGTGCGGCGACGCGGCTTCGCATGAGCTGCATCCGCGATTCCCGCAGCTCGCGCGAAGCTGCGGTCTCGTCAATATCATCTTGCGCCGAAGCGATCCCGGCCGAGTTAGTCGCCGTCAGCAGTGTCAGCAACGTGATGAATCGAAACATGGCCCTCTCCGAATGGCACTTGAACTTTGTCTAACTCGTTCGCTGTTGAAATGATATGG
>CAYSFP010000198.1:0-10048 GCA_964430075.1 uncultured Planctomycetaceae bacterium
GACCGGCTCGTCGTGCAGGTAGCGCTCGACGTCGGCGGCGAAGGCGCTGGCCGTGTCGTAGCGGCGCGCGCGCTCCTTATCGAGCGCTTTCATGACGATCCAGTCCAGCTCCCCGCGCACGAGCCTGCCGAGTAGCTTGGGGTCGCTGTTGCGGTGCGCCGCGAAGACGCTCCGCGCTTGGTCGCCCATCGTGCTCAAGCGCGTCGAGGGGCGCGGCGGCTCGTCCTCCCGGATCATCCGCCGTACCTCATCGAACGCCGCCTGCTTCAGCCGCTCATGGTCCAGCGGCGTCGTCCCGGTCAAGAGCTCGTAGAGCAGCACGCCCAGGCTGTACACGTCGCTGCGCGTGTCCACGTCAATGCTGGTCATCTCCGCCTGCTCGGGGCTCATGTACAGCGGCGTGCCGACCATCTGCGCGAATTGGGTGAACAGCGTCTTGTCGGTCAGTTGCTGGCCCGTCGCCTTGGCCACGCCGAAGTCGATCACCTTGGGCACGCCGGCGCCCTCGTGCAAGGTCACCAGGACATTCGTCGGTTTGATGTCGCGGTGGATGACTCCCTTGGTGTGCGCGTGCTGCACCGCGCGGCAGACCTTGACGAACAGCTCCAGCCGCTCGCGCGGGGGAAGCTGATTGGCGTCGCAGAACTCTGTGATGGGCACGCCGCGCACCAGCTCCATCACGAAGTACGGCCGGCCGGAGTCGGTGGCGCCGGCGTCCAGCACCTTGGCGATGTTAGGGTGGTCCATCAGCGCCAAGGCCTGGCGCTCGGCCTCGAAGCGGGCAACCACCTGCCGCGTGTCCATGCCTGGCTTAGTGACCTTCAACGCTACGCGGCGTCGGACCGGCCGCTCCTGCTCCGCCATGAAGACCACGCCAAAACCGCCCTCGCCGATTTGCTCCAGCAGCTTGTACGGTCCAATCGCCATGCCGGCTCGTTCGCTGATCGGCTGGTCGACGGTGGCGTCAAGTCCCGCGGGCGGCGAATCGAGAATGAAGCTTTCTTGACGCGCATGCTCGTCGAGAAGCCGCTCCACACGCTTCCGCAATTCGGCGTCCGCTTGACAAGCCTCGTCCAGCAGCGCGGCCCGTTCGGACGGATCATCTCGTTCGAGGGCGGCAATGAAAATGTCGCGTTCGCGCATGGCTAAGGCCTCGGCGCCAGTATCAGGAACCTTTTTCTGGTTCCGGGCGCCCTTTTCGGTTACGGGTTCTGTTGTTCTCGTCGCTCGATGCGCCCGATGCTCCAGCAGACGAAAAAGCTCGCGATCGACAGCAGGATGAGTGAGATCATGGTCAGCAAGCCGTCGTTTTCGAGCGTGATGACCTTCCACTGGAGCACCAAGGCAGCGCCGGTTATCAGGCCGAAGCCGAGGCCGTTCAACAAGCCAAACACGGCGCCCGTCCAGAACCGAGGGCCCGCTTGAAGCCAAAAACGCATGCCGCGCGGCATGCCGAAAAACGACGGCCTGTCGGACACGGGACTTTCGGTTTGTTGTTTAGTTTCCATGCGCTCTCCGAGAAGAGTTGTTAGCGTGCGCACTGGGAATGAATACGGCGCAACTGCGGAAGGATAGCGAGCCAGGCCAGGGCGAGCCAGGGAGTCATCGGTTCGGGCACGGCAACGCTCGCCGCGGCGGCGACGGCGCCGCGGCGGCCGTAATTCGTCCGCCAAGCGGCGAGGTCGGTTGCGCTTAGCGGCGTGGGCGAGCCGCCGCGCTGCCAGACGAGGAAATCGTTCCCGTCGACGTCGAAATCACCGTCGAAATCGCCGTGCATTTCGAACTGAAACGACGAAAGGACGACCGACTTCGGGTCGAAGGGGCTCCCTGGTCCGTAATTGACGAGAAACGAGCCGCGGGTAGCGGCGAGCCGCTGGCCATTGGCGACATTGGCGAAGGAACCGGAGATCCCAGCGCCGGTAGTTATGATCTCATACTTGTCTTCCAAAATTGATATTGGAAACGCAAGGGGGTCGTGCAGAGAAAGCTGCAGATTTCCGCCCTCTAAAGTGACATGCCCGTCAACTTCGATTTTGCTGAACCCTTTGATCTCTTTTGGAGAATTTGGAATAAGCCCAAACGAAAATACGTTGGTCGTCGCGCCCGGAAGCAACGTGAGATTGCCACCCACGTTGCTGCTCACCTCGCTGATGTTACCTAACGAGTCCAACTTGCCGCCCGACTTCAACACGCCGCCGTTGGGAATCGTGAGGTCGTCGAAAAAAGTGCCGAAGGTCAACGTGCCCGACGTCCAAATGAATGGCCTTTGGCCATGTGGTGAGAGTATCCCAACGGAGAGCGTCCCGCCCTCCAGATGGAGTGCGCCGCTACCGCCGAATTCCAGGCTGCCAACATCTACCGAACCGCCAGTCTCAATTCGAAGCGTCCCCGAGCCGGCGCCGCTAAGGCTAAGTCCACGGCGAATGTACAGCGACGACCCGTTTCCGGTAACGGTCACCGTTCCCGTCGAGCCACTGTTTACTCCGATTGTCATCGTCTGGGCGAGCACAGAGCCGCCGTTATTTATTTCGAGTGTGCCGTTGCCGTTGAGGCCCACGCGCACGTCTGGCCCGCTAAAGTCTGACCCGCCTTTGACCAAGGCGCCGGCGCCAACCGTCAAGGCGCCCTCTCCGTCGGCGACCGACGCGATCTCAAGATCGGCTTCGTTGGGCAACCTGAGCGTGCCGTTCATGACGGTCAAGTTTCCGGAACGATTCGGAACCGTGCCGAGCGCGGCGGATACAAACGTATTCTTAAGCTCATAGGTGTGATCACTCAGATTGAACGTGACGCCATCATCTTCCACCACCAATTGCTGATTGATGGGGTTGCTGGTGAAGCCGACGCGATAAGTACGCTGGAAAAAGCTGGAGTCTGTGGTCCCAAACCGGGCGACGTCATTCGGGCCGGGTACGCCGGGGAACCAATTCGTGGCCGTGCTAAAAAGTCCGCCATTGGCGTTGTCCCAGAGCATGTCGGCGGCAAGCGCCTGCCGCGCCGCGAAGGGCAGCGTGAACAAGCCCATCATCCCGATTGCCGCGACCAGCCCGTGGCTGCGACCAGCGCGCATGGAAGTCATTTAATTCCCCCTCGTAGGACGCCTTTTTTTCGCCCCCGCACGCTCGCGCAATTCGGCGTCCGCCTGGCAAGCCTCGTCCAACAGCGAGGCCCGTTCGGACGGATCATCTCGTTCGAGGGCTGCGATGAAAATGCTGCGTTCGCGCATGGTTAAGGACTCGCTCGAGCATGCGCGCGAGTCTCCACCACACAGTGCGACAAATGGGGCGTGATCGCGCAAAAAGGGGAGCATTTTTTCCCCGCTCGCTTCGCGCGACGGGCCTCACCCTTGCTCCATCTCGCGCCGCAACCAGGCTCGGGCGAAGGACCAGACGAAGTTGGCCTTCCGAGGCGAGACGCCCAAAATTTCGGCGGTTTGCGGGATCGTCAGGCCCGCAAAGTACCGCAGCTTCACCAACTCGGCCGACTGCGGATCCTCGTTCGCCAACCGCTCCAGCGCTTCGTCCAAGGCCAGCAACGCGTCGTTCGGCTCGCGGGATATGCAGAGCTCGGCGTCCAGGTCGACGCGACGGCGTCCGCCGCCATGCCGCGACCGCTTCTTACGCCGCGCTTGTTCCACCAGAATGCGGCGCATCGCCTCCGCAGCGGCCGCAAAGAAATGCCCCCGGCTGTTCCAGGGCTGGGCCTCCTGGGCATTGACCAGGCGCAGATACGCGTCGTGCACAAGCGCCGTGGCCTGCAGCGTCTGTCCCGGCTTTTCACGTGCCAGCCGTTGCGCCGCAAGAGCGCGCAGCTCATCGTACACCAGCGGCAGGAGTTGCTCGGCGGCCGCTCGATCGCCTTGCTCGATTCCAGCCAGAATGCGGGTGACATCCCCCATGGCAATTAAACATACCGCGCGGCATAGCTGTTTTCAAAACCGTCGATTTGCGGGGCATTTGACAGCCACAAAACGAGTGACCATGGCTGATGCGATCACCGGCTTCGGTGAAGTTCTCCTGTGCACGCAAGCTCGATAGGGTCGCAAGGGTCCGCAGTCCTCGCACGCTGCGGCCCGCAGACCGGGGCGGCTCGCAACGTCACGACTCGTCGCACGGTCCATCCTTTGGCCGCGCATCGCCGTGGAAGATGCGTTTTACGTCGAGCAGAAACCACACGAAGATCGCGATCGCTCCGGGTCCCAGCACGATGATGCTCAGCCACGTGGCCAGTTCCATCACTCCTCCTCCTTGCCGAGGACATTGCCCAGCAGAAACCCGGCGAGCGAGACCGGCAGCACGCAGATCACCGCGTAGGCTTGCCAGATGTCGACTCCGCCAACTCTCCAAACATAGGCTTCCTGCTCGGCGTCTTTCTCTCCAAGTCCGATGACCAGCGAATAGAAAACGACCAGACCTGCGCTTCCGGCAAGCGCGGACCACAGTCCTGATTTTCGTGCGGGTCGAGAGAATAACGCGCCGAGAAGTGGTACGAGCAGCACCGCCGCCATCACGCTGGCCATGAACTGCCAAGCCTCGCGCATCCGATCGAACAGAAGGCTCAGTCCCGCCGCGGCGATCATCACCACGAGCACGCCGATTCGCGTGAGCGCCATCAGCCGCCGATCGCTGGCGCTGGGCTCCACCAGCGGGCGGTAGATGTCGTAAACGACATTGCCTGCCGCCAAGAGCGAGTAGGTGTCGACGTTCGACATCGCCGCCGCGATGATGCCGCCGACCATCAGGCCGCGAAGTCCTACCGGCAGCATCTCGACGCACAGCGTCAGCAGCGCCTCGCGGCCTTGGAGATCGGCGGGCAGCATTCCTTTCTCTACGGCCGCCCGGGCAATGATGCCCACGAGCGTGACGCCCCAGTCGTACGAAGCCCACAGCAGAATGCCGATCAGCAGCGCTTTTTGCACGGAGCGCTTGTCCTGGGCCGCGAACACGCGTTGGTAGAACGCCGGCTCGATGAGAATCGTCACCCCGGTGAGCGACCAAGCCGCCAGCATCCACCCGCTCAAACCTCCATGGTGCTGCATGAACACCGCCTCGCCCGTCGCCTCGTGCGTTGGCAGATGCCTGACGAACTCCCAGCCGCCGACCCAGTCGATGGCAAACGGAATGGCGATCGCCAGCGACACGCACATCAGCACGAATTGCACGGTGTCCGAAAGGACGTCGGCCCACATGCCGCCCATGCTCGTGTAAATCGCGCACACGGCCACGGTGACGACCAGCCCCCAGGTTGGCGACAGCCCCAGGAACTCCATCAGCGTCATCAGCCCGCCCATCGCCAGCACGGGCGCCGAATAGATGAAGCAAGCCGCGGCGCCGACGATGCGCGTGTTGCGACCGTAGTGGTGCTCCAGCACGTCCGACAGGGTCATCGCGTCGCCGTATCGCGCCAGCCGCGGCGCCACCACGACCGCGGCGATCGCGATGAACACGTAATAGGGCAGGCTATACCAAAACCACGCCACGAGCCCCGAATAGTAGCTCGTCTCGCTCGTGCCGAATGTGACGTCGATGCCGTAGTACGAACTGACCAGCGTGCACACCAACAGCGGCGTCGTGAGCGCGCCGCCAGCGAGGAAGTAGTCCTTGAACCCCTTAATCTGCGTGGAGATGACGGCGCCCAAGGCCACCATGCCCGCCAGGTAGAGTCCGACGATCACGTAGTCGACGGCGGTCATACAGAATGGGCAGCTCCCACAGGCATCGGCTTTAAGGGCGACAGCGCCCCCTTGAGGACTGGCCGCTTCAGCGGCCAATCTGTTCCGGAAAACGACGCGGCGCATCTTATAGAAACTTCTCAGCTTGAAAACTGATCGGCCCTATCTCCACGCCCAGGAGGCCCGCAAAGTCACCCTGTGTAGCGTCCAGGGGCGTCGAAGCGAGCCGCTTCGACGAGCGCCTTACCTAGGACTTTTGCAGTTCTCCGATCTCCAAGCCCAAATGTTTGCAGAATAGGTCGGCTTCTTGCAATAATGGGGTGAAAACCCGCACAACCCTCACGATCGGCGCCCATGTCGCAAATCACTGCTACGCCTCCTACGTTCGGAACCCACGTCGCCAACAAACGCGTCAAGGAAATCGCCCTGGCGTTTCCCCGCGGCGCCCATCAGGAGTTATTCATCGAGGGCGTGCTCCGCTACGCCGCCGACCAGGACTGCAACTGGTCCTACATCACAGCGCCCGAATCGCTCTCGCTGTCCGTGCTCGACCTGGTCGGCTGGCCCGGCGACGGCATTCTCGCGGCGCTCAACACCAGCCAGGAAGCGGCTTGCGCGGCGGCGCTCTCGCTGCCTGTGGTGAATATTTCGAGCGCGCTGCCGCGCTCGCCCGTGCCGCGATCGATCGTCGACAACCAAGCCATCGGCCACCTCGCCGCCGATCATCTCGTGGGCAAAGGGTTTCAGGACTACGCCTACTACGGCCTGAGCGACGTGCAGTATTCGCGCGACCGCCAGGCCGGCTTCGAAGAGCGGCTGCATCACGCGGGCTACCGTTGCGAAGAATTCCTCTCGAAGCCGACATTCGGCCTGGGCGGCAATCTGTGGCTCCTCCAGCACCGCGCACTGGCCCAATGGCTCGCCAGCTTGCCGACGCCCTGCGGGCTGTTCGCCGTTTCGGACTATCGTGCCCGCCAGGCGCTCGACGCCTGCCGGCAAATCGGCCTGCAAGTGCCGGAGCAGATCGCGGTCATCGGCGTCGACAATGAGCAAATCATTTGCGAACACGCTTATCCCAAGCTCACGAGCGTGGCCCGCAACGATCAGCTTGAGGGCTACCGCGCCGCCGCCATGCTGGATCGCCTGCTTAACGGCAAGCGTGTTTCTTTGGAAGAGCGGCCGATTCCGCCGCTGCAAGTGGTCGAACGCGAGTCGACGGCCACGTTCGCCGTCTCCGATCCCCGCCTCCGCGACGCGCTGTCGTTTCTCCACCAGCACCTGGAGAAGCCGATCACGATCGACCAGATTACCGAGCACGCCGGCGTGTCGCGGCGCTGGCTGGAGTACGCGTTCCGCGACGTGCTGGGCGAGACGCCCTACCAGTACCTCCGCCGCCAGCGGCTTGCGCTGGCCCGTCGACTGCTTTCCGAAGAGCCCAGCTCGAAGGTCTACAGCGTGGCCCAACAGGCCGGCTTCTCCTCGGCCAAGCAACTCGCCATCGCCTTCCAGCAGGACTTCGGCATGAGCCCCCGCGAATACCGCAAGAGCACGCTGTCGTAGCTATAGCTATATTTCATGCCGGATGAGCGCAGAAGGGCACAACGCACACTTGGAACGACGAGAACCAGCTGACTCAGGTGGAGGAGACATGATCACCAACCAATACGCTTACAACGGCGACGGCCAGCGGGTGCAGGTGATCGACAGCCAGGGGACGAAGAAGCAGGTCTGGGACGGGGAAAACGTCCTGGTTGAGACCGACGGCGGAGGCAGCGCGCAGGTCGTCTACACGCTGGAGCCCGCCGGCTACGGCAACCTGGTGAGCCAGCGCCGCGGGGCGACGACCAGCACTTATCTCTTCGATGCGCTGGGCAGTACGCGCAAGCTGACCAACTCCGCAGGGAGCATGACCGACAGCTACGACTACCGGGCCTACGGGGAGACCTTTGCCTCCAGCGGCTCCACGAGCAACGTCTTCCGCTGGGTCGGGGAGAAGGGCTACTACTTCGACGCCGACCGCTCCTCTTACTACGTCCGAGCCAGGCACTATAGCCCCAAGCAGGTGCGATGGATCAGTCAAGATCCCATCGGATTCGAAGGGAGTGAGTGGAATCTTTATGAGTACACTTACGGAAATCCTGTCAACTTTTCAGACCCAACAGGCAAGCATCTTTGTACCCCGCCTGAGGAATGCCCATTTCGACATCGGGAGAACAGACTTTGGTATGGATGTTTCTGCGGCCCCGGTCTCACAGGTACGGGGCCGGTACGCGATTCTATGGATAATTGTTGTAAGTCGCACGACGAATGCTATGGGGCGCACCGTTGTGCCAACACTCCTGTGTTTGGCGATGACGAACGCGACGCCGTGTGTCACGAGTGCGATCGCCAGCTTTGTCGTTGCCTCAAATTGGCTAACTGCAATCAATATCCTGTAGGCACCAACGAATTTCACTTCTGTGAAGCATACAGGCGCAATGCGCTACTAGTGTTCAGGTGTCCCCAACGCGGCGTTCCACTTCCTCGTCCGCCAATTCCAATTCCAAGGGAGTAGCTCACTTCGATTCTTGCATTGAGAACCTCCCTGGAGCGATTGGTGGCTCAGCAAGAACTGCGAGAAACCTTTTATGCAGCCCACATCAGCTGATCTGCGAGCGCAATTAGCGCGACACCACGTCTCGAAGACTATTGCATATACGGTGCGATGTATTGCGGCGTTTTCATTTTCTTTTGTACTAGTCGTGGCTACAGTTCCAAATTCCTCGGCAGACGAGGGGCGATATTCAATAGACGAGCAACTGCTCCTCTTTTGTGAGGAAGGACGACTAGTTGATCGTGGGCTTGCGCTGTCGCCCTTCTTTGGGTCTATGGATTATTGGATCATAAAACTTTGCAGCAATGACTTGGATTTTCGCGCAGCAATGGAGATTACAATTGACCAACTTGCCGCACTCGAAAAAGGTGCGAGCGCAGGTTCTCACAACCCGCACGGGCACGATGGTCGGTGGATAGAACTAGATTTGTCAGTTCCAAATTGCAGAGATTTACTCATCGAGTCGCTTTCCGACAAGCAACTTAAGCAAACGCAGGCCGTGCTCCTCAATCTTGAAGGACTAATGGCGCTTCGTCGAGAGCAAATTGGGAATCAAATCGGCTTAACGTATGACCAACAAGTGGAGATCGCTAGTTTAGCCAATCGATCGTGGACTGAGCGCGCTAGTTTATTGCATCAGGAGATATTTACGCTTCAAGGCGCACGTGTAGTAGACGAGCCGAAAGTCAAGGTGCAGCTGAGGAATGTTGCTACTGAGTTGGATCATGCGATCTTGCAGCTGTTGTCGGACGATATCAAGGTCAAACTACTGCCGCTCATCAAGGAAGCGAGATCGTGGGATGACCTGATGCGTAGGCCTCGATAGACATCCGGAGAATGGGTTTTGGAATTGCCTGTTGCTGCGTAGTTGCCGGCGTCTGCCCTACGAGTTCTAAACCTGGAACGACGAGAACCAGCTGACTCAGGTGGAGGAGACATGATCACCAACCAATACGCTTACAACGGCGATGGCCAGCGGGTGCAGGTGATCGACAGTCAGGGGACAAAGAAGCAGGTCTGGGACGGGGAGAACGTCCTGGTGGAGACCGACGGCGCGGGGAGCACGCAGGCCGTCTACACGCTGGAGCCTGCCGGCTACGGCAATCTGGTGAGCCAGCGCCGCGGAGCCACGACCAGTACCTACCTGTTCGATGCGCTGGGCTCGACGAGAAAGCTGACCAACTCGGCCAGCAGCGTGACCGACAGCTACGAGTACCGGGCCTACGGGGAGACGTTCTCCTCCAGCGGCTCGACCACCAACGTCTTTCGCTGGGTCGGGGAGAAAGGCTACTACTTCGACGTCGACCGCTCCGCGTATTATGTAAGAGCAAGGCACTACAGCCCCAAGACCGCAAGGTGGATCAGTCGGGATCCCGTTGGGTTCTTAGGGAGCAAGTGGAATGTGTTTGTGTATGCAAACAACATTCCAGTAATGTTACTTGATCCAAGTGGCCGGTTCGATATTAACAGCCGGTACGGACATTACTGTGGCAAAGGACAAGATCCAGACAACCCCACCCCTAAAGACGATCTAGACACCTGCTGCCTTGATCATGATAGACGCTACGGTGAGTGTCGCGGATTGGAAGGCATTGCCGGAATCATTTGTCCTGATAATTGCCACAACTGGGCCGATTGCCTGTTGGCCCTTTGCGCGATGGGCTCAGACTGCCGGTATAACTTGGAGTGCAATTCCTGGAGGGCCGGCGTGATAAGTCTCTTTGGTCCATTGCGATAGCCCACGACTTTCGGACAGTGGCGGGAGATTGACTTACGCCGCTAGG
>CAYSFP010000199.1:0-10020 GCA_964430075.1 uncultured Planctomycetaceae bacterium
AGTCACATTCAAACCGCGCGCTGACCCCCGCGCGCAAAGGGCAGGCTGCACCCGTTTTCCGGGGCGGTGCGGGATTCGTGTTGTGGCGTTTCGCCGGAGTCGATACTCACTGGCGGGGAGCCATGCGCGCCGACGTCCGGTGTGCGGCGCGCTCCCCTGCCCTACCCGTCTACGTCCATGCGGATCATGTCGCCCTTCGTCGAGTTGCCGTTCGTAACGCGGTCTGCCCTGTCCACGCTCGTGTTGGCGGCGGCCGCGCCGATCGCGGCGCCGGCCGGTGCGCAGCAATACTACTACCAGCCGCCGCCGAGCTACTACCAGAACGACACGGCGACCGGCGCCGTGGCTGGCGGCGGGATCGGGGCGATCACCGGCGCGATCGCCGGCGGTAAGAAGCAGCGCGGCGAGGGCGCGCTCATCGGCGCCGGCGTGGGCGCGATCGCCGGCGGACTGCTGGGCAGCGCCGTCGATCGGGCGGACGAGCAGCGGGCGGCCGTCGGCATGGCGGCGGCGTCGCAGGCCAACGCGCAAGCCAGCACTTACGCCGCCGCGACGGCGGTAACGAACTTCGACCTTGTGGAGATGACGCGCGCCGGGCTTAGCGAGGATCTGATCATCAGCACGGTGCGCAGCCGCGGGGGGCGGTTCGACCTGAGTCCCAGCGGGCTGATCGCGCTCAAGCAGCAGGGCGTGAGCGATCGCGTGGTGCTGGCTGCGCAGTCGGCGAGCAGCGGCAGCGGGTACGCCCCGGCCGCCTCGGCGTACGCACCGGCGCCGGTTGGCGCGGCGCCAGTGGTTGTTGGTCCGCCGGTGTACTATGTGCGGCCGGCGCCCATTCGGGTGTACTATGGCCATGGTTGGGGGCATGGGCATCACCGCCACGGGCATCATCATTGGTAGCGGGCGTCTGTGACGTCGACCTCGGGGAAAAGTCTCTCGCAAAGGCGCAGAGGCGCAAAGGAAGACGCAATGGCATCTGAGATTGCTTATTGCCGTTGCGATTTGGCGCGTGTCGGTCCAACGCCAAGCGTCGCGCATTGGACTCGCACTAGGGTTGGCGGCCGAACAATTGCTCCAAGAGCTGCCGCGAGCGGGCGAGGCCCTCGTCGGTGAAAACCACCGACTTCGCCTTGCCGCGAGGATCCGTGATGTAGCCGCGCTCGTGCAGACGGTCCATCGCCTCCCAATCGAAGCCCTTCCACGCGCGATCGCCGTCGTGCAGGCCGAGGGAGAGTAGCGCCAGCACGGCGTCGTCGATCTTGTCGTCGTCGAGTTCCATGGACGTACTGTAATAGAACCGGATTCGTCGCGACAGCGCGGCGGTCTCACCGCTCCAGCCGGATGCGGGCGAGATAGATGCTCGTCTTGCCTTCGTGGCTGGAGTAGTAGCTGACCCACGGCATCCCGTCGCGCCACACGAGGCCGGGGTAGCTCGTGTCGCCGCCGCTGGGAAGCGAGACCAGCGGCGTGAGCGTGCGGCTGTCCACGTCGAGCAGCGCCACGTCGGTCTTCGGCCCATCGTCGTGCATGACGCGGCCGGCGGCGATCCAATCGCCCGCCGGAGTTTGCAGCAGGTTCGGGCCGCCGAAGTACAGAGCGAGGTCGTGCCAAGACCACTGGTCGTAGGGCGGCTGGCTCACGCCGAGGTACGCAGAGTTCGATGCGGCATCGCCGTCACGGCGATGCAGGCAGTAGGCCGTGCCGTCGTCGGCGAAGCGGATGACCGCTTCGGTGGGATAGCCCTCCGCGAGTAGTCGGGGGACGAGCTCGCGGAATGAGCGCCCGTCGCGGCTGGCGAGCAGCGACGAGGCGGATTGGCGCTCCGACTTCCCGTAGCTGACGCCGTAGGCCTGACCGTCGCGCCATGTGACTCGCCACAACCAACGCCCCGGCGGGACGACGATTTCCGGCGCGGTCCAGGCGTGGGCGTCGTCGGAGAAGGCGACGAACGTGCCGGTGGGCGCCGGTTCGTTGTCTGCCCGCCGCGGCGCGGCGCCGCCCAGCAGCATGAGGCGGCCGTCGGGCGTTTCGGAAAGGCTTGCATCGCGGAGGTCAAAGCCTTCGAGCGCGAGCTCGGCCGTTTTCGTCCACTGATCGCCGTCGGTTGAGGCGAGCACGACGATCCGGCCGTCGGTCGAAACGTGCCCGCGACCTTGGCGGAACGCGCAGACGAGTTGGCTGTGCCAGTCGATGAGGTCGGTGAAGGCGCTGTGAGGGGCGTCGTCGGCGATTTTGCGGACGTCGAGGACGGTGGCGGTGATTGCTGCGGCGGGCGGTGCGGCCCAGAGGGCGGCCCACATGACAAACCAGAACATGCGATGTGAGCGAGTCAGAGTTCGGTCCTTTCGTCGCAAGGCGGGGATCGTGGGGCGGTTCGTCGTAAGGGCGCCCGTCCAACGGCTCTCTGCGATCGTAAGTCGCGGGCGAGTTCGCGCACGCGACCGGCGACACGTCACGGGGAGCCGTCCTGCAGGTAGTAGGAAACGTCCCAGTGAGCGATCTCACTCA
Source organism: uncultured Planctomycetaceae bacterium (assembly GCA_964430075.1). GTDB lineage: Bacteria > Planctomycetota > Planctomycetia > Pirellulales > Lacipirellulaceae > Lacipirellula. Next base: position 2,509 of record CAYSFP010000199.1, read on the forward strand.
TTTGCGCGGGCGTGCCGAAGTACACTCCGCCGAAGGGTTTTCCGGAGCGGGTGTCATAGAAAGTGACGTGCAGCACGCCGCGATGCTTGATCATCGTCTTGAGCTCGAACTCGCCGCGCAGGCCTGATAGGAGCGTTGTTTGCGAGCGATCGACTTCCTCGATTCCGTCGCCCGCGGTCTGCGTGACATACAGCGCGAGCCGAGCTTCGTCGCGGCTTTCCAGCCGGAAGCGACCGCGAACGGTGAGCGAATCGCCTTGTTCGAGTCTTGACGACGTTGCTTGCACGTCGGTCAGCTCGATCACGTCGCCATCGAGAAACGCTTTGGGTCCGAGCACGGTGGGCGTCGGCATTTGCATGGGCGGGGCCGCCGCGAATGTGGACCAGATCATCCACGCGGAGAACAGCATCGATTCCATGGCCAAGGGCCTCCTGGGGAACGCAGGAAAGTTTGCCTGTTCGCCCTCACGGCGAGTACGGAGCCGAGATTATAACTGGGGGCGAGAAGTTCACCCAAGATCGCGAGTCCGCCTCCGCTGAAACGTGCAGGTGAAGGCAAACCCTGTGCCGAATGGGCCGGGCAGGGTTTGAGTTTGCAAAGTCGCCGCGTCGTATTGACGCGAGCACAGTACCTGCCTTGCGCTACGATTTACGGCGGCGACGCGAGCAAGCAGCGGCAACCAACGCCGCGGCGCTGAGAGCCAACGACGACGGCTCGGGCACGGCGGACAGGCCGGGGCCAGCGCCGTAGTTGGCTTTCCAGTCGGCGAGATCGCCGGCGTCGTAGGTCGAACCCACGCCCTGCTGCCAGACGAGGAAGTCGTTGCCGTCGACGTCGCCGTCCGCGTCGAAGTCGCCGCCCAGCGAGGGCGTCAGGCCGGCGGCCGCGTTCCACATGCTGATCGCTTCGTCGACGGTGAGGGCCCGGCCGATCCAGATCGCCATCTCGTCGATCCAACCGTTAAACGTCTGATCGTGGGGCGCCGTGGTGCGCGTGCCGATGCGGGCGTCGAACGGCTCGGTAATGCCCCAACTGTCGGTCGAGTCGGCGTACCGGTCGGTGGTGATCAGCTCGCCGTCGACGACGACAATCGTGTTCATGATGTCGTCGCCATTGCGCGAGACGACAATGTGGTGCCAACTGCCGTCCTTGACAGCCAGCCCCGACCCCTCGCCAGCAGGACCGAATGGTCCCGGGTGATTGTCGCGATGCGGGATTTGATAGTTCGACTTAAGCGGCTCGCTGAAGCGATCGTCGATGCTGATGACCAGATTGGCGCCGGCGCCGAGGTCGATCTGCAAATGACCAAGATCGTCGACGTCGGACGTATTGAGCAGAGAGTCGGTAGGCAGATCCTGGCTCGGGAAGTTGTTGGTCCACAATCGATCGCCGCCGCCGGTGGAGACGCCGAATTGCGTCTCCTGCACGCCGGGGTTGGGTTCGCCCAAGGCGTCGACATTAGGAACCTTGAACCACGTGGCGACGGTCATCGTCGTGTGGGCGAACCAGTTTTCGCCCTGGGGTCCCAAGGCGGGGCCGAGGTTGACGGCCAATCCGTTATTGGTGAACAACGCGCGGTTGCTGGCATCGAAACCGGGCAGGGGAATCGTCGTCAGCTCCATGGTTTCGGGGTTGTATTTGTAAACCGCGTTGGGGCCGGGAACGCCGGGGTAGCCAGTAATCTCGCCCAAGAGCGGCACTTCGTCCGGGGCGGCCAGGCCGTTGCCCTCGTGCTGGCCGTGGATGGGGGCCGAGCCGATGTCGGTGACCGTGCCGATCGTGGTCTCGTCGAGACGGTAGTAGTGCGTGGGATTGAGGGCTTGAACTGCGTCGGAGTAGGCGTCGCCGCGAACGGTCGGCGCGGCAAGCGTGAGTACGGTAAGAACGACAAACCAAGTCGATGCGCGATGCAGACTCATGGGGAGAAACTCCAGGGCGGGAGGGACGGCGAGGCGGGGCGGGGCGCGAGAAGCTCGCGGGAGCCGTCGTTCTAGTGAGGCAGGCGGCGGGTGTCAAATTTGGCGGCGCCTTGTTACGCGATGATACGCGCGTGGTGCGCAAATGAGGCCCCTCCCGCGAAGGGGCTCATTGCGTCGTGGGCGCCCGACGTGGCCGCTTGCTGTCGTTAAACGCAGCGAATGCGGGCGAGCAATCGGGATCGGCCGCGTCGTCGGCCTTCGGCTAGCAGGAGGCGGTGTCCGCGATGGCCTTCGAGACCAAGACCGAAAAGCCGGCCGCGACGACTTCAGCATAGAACAACCAGGACGTGCCGTTGCGAGTCCAAAGCACGGCGGTCGTCGAAATGAAGGAGACCGACTCGGATATCAGTAGAGGGATGTCGGCGACGCGGCGGCGTCGATGCGGCGGCGGATCTCGCGGCGGATGGCAATGTGGAGCCCGATGCGCTGGAGGAAGGACGCCTTCGCGAGCCGGTCGGCGAACTCAGCGCGGACGGCCGCTGCAATCTCGGGCGCGATTGCTGCGTGGAGGCGCTCGGGCCCGTCGCACACGACGTGATCGTGCGGTCGAAGCTTCTGGCGAGTCACATTCATCGGCGAATCCGCGTCCTGTGCAATTGTTCCTCCGGCTCCCTCCCCCTCCGCGGGGAGGGCTGGGGAGGGGGGCGAAGCGGATACTCGGCTGGCTTAGAAGATTCGTCGTCAGCGCGTGTACCGGACGCATCACCCCTCCCCATCAAGGGGAGGGCAACAGAGGATCATTATACCAGGGGTTCGTAATCACACATGGGGCGGTCCGAGAACCGCCGAGTTTGCTTAAGCGCTATCACGAGGCGCCTATGCAGTAGCCTGCTTGCGATAGAGCACATGGCGCCGCAATTCGTGCCCCTCCGGAACTAGGGGATGATCGAAGTCATTGATTGGGTCATGGACGAAATCGAGTCGCTCCATGAGCCGCCGGGAGCGGGTGTTCACCGCGGCTGTGAACGACAGGACCTCGGGGAGTTTGAGGACTTCGAAGCCGTATGTTAGAGCCTGAAGCGCCCCGTGATACGCGATGCTTCGGCCCCAGTAGGTGCGACGCAGGCGCCAGCCGATCTCGACGCAGGGGGTGAAGGCCGCTTCGAAGCTCGGGACCGCGAGGCCGACGAAACCCGCGAGCTTCCCGTTGACGTCGAGCGCCCATAATCCCCAGCCGCGGGTTTCGATCAACTCGCGTTGGCGCGCGATCCATGCTTTGCTTTGCTCGCGAGTCAGCAGTGCCGGGAAATGGCGCATCACTTCCGGATCGCTGTTCATCTCCGCGAATGCATCGAGATCGGAATCGCGCCATTGTCGTAGGGAGATTTGTTCCATGTTAAGGGCGAGCTGGTTTGATGTAGCCGTCTCGCTCCGCGAGACGAGATTTCCTCTCGCAGAGCGAGAGGACTACACGTGTCAGGCGTCAGCGCAAGCAGATCTAACCGCTGTCGCGCACCGTCGTTGCCAGGATCGCCTCCCACTCCGCTTCGGTCGTCATGCCCGATGAGGGCTGGCGAAGTTCGAGTTCGACGAGAGCGCCATCAGCGGGTTTGGTCGAGACGCCGGCCTTGGCTTCATTGTGAGCGTTGATCGCTCGGAAGCGAAACAACTTCACGAACACGCCCACCGCGAGCGCGACTTCCAGTTGGCCAAGGTGCTTGCCCGGGCAGACGCGCGAACCGTGGCCGAAGCCGAAGTGGAGAAACTCCTTCGAGGATGACTCGCGGACGGCGATCGTTTCCCACCGTTCGGGGGCGAATTCCGTAGCGGGGTATCCCGTGACGGCTTCGCCCCAGTGGTCGTCGTGGCGGTTGGCGTGCCATACGTCGAGCAGGATGTGCGTGCCGGCGGGGATGTGCAGCTCACGGCCGTCGGCCGTCTGGATGCACGTGGGCGCCGTGGCCCGCCGCGGCCCGCCGCGGCAGGAAGTAGAGCGAGGGGGTGAGCCGCAGGGTTTCGTCGAGCACGGCCGCGAGGTTGTGGGCGCTGCCCAGTTGCTCTGGCGAGTAGTCGGCGATTGCGGCGACTTCCTGGTAGACGCGCTCCTGCCATGTCTCGTTGCGCGCGAGGTGCGAAATCGTCCACGCAGCGAACGACGTCGTCGCTTCCAGCGCCCCGGCGAGAAACACCTTGATGTTGCTGCGGATGGCGTCGTCGGGGGCGTCGGACTGGAACTTCTTCCACAGGCCGCGGCGCTGCGGGCGGGCGGCGAGAACTTGGGCCGTGAGGTCGTCGAAGACCGCGAAGTCGCGCTGGGCATCGGCGTAGGAGCGGCTGACTTTCGCGAGGACTGAGCGGGGGATGCTCAGGCGGTTGGTGATCGTGTCGCGGACGATGTGGTCGATGATTCGCTCGATGGCCGGCATGTGGACTTCGCGAAGCTGCTGCTCGTCGATCGTCGCCCCGAAGAAGCAGCTCGTGAGCATTTCGAGCATCAGCACCTTCAGCTCGGGTTCGACGGCCATCTGGACGCGGCGCGTACCGGTTTCCGCCAATTGCCGGCGCAGCAGCATGAGGCGGCGCCGCGCGGTTTTGCGGAACGTTTCTTCGAACTCCAGGAACACGTCGACCTGGAACAGCGACGTTTTGCCGAAGGGCGATGCGGAGACCTTGCGCTGCCGGCGCCAGAGGGAGCCGTTGCCGAACAGCAGCGTGTCGTTGCCCGTGGCCCGGGCGATGCCCGCGGAGGGAAGCGTGTCGCGATCGAACTGGCCCTCGCGATCACCGGTGGCGGTGAGGATCGCGCGGATGACGCCGGGATCGCGCGTGACGAGCACCGGCGGGAAGCCGGGGACGTCCAGATACCGGTTGTGGCGGCCAGGGCCGGCGTCGTTGTCGGCTCGCCAGAAGTAGGCGTCGAGGATGTCGAGCGGGCGCTGGTAGTTCCAGGGATGGGGAAAGGAGGCGGTCGGACGGCCGGCGTCGAACAGCAGCGACGTGCGTGCGGGGAGGCAGTCGCCGGCGAAGGGATTGCGGCCGAGGAGTTGGTTGGGGACGTGGGCGAGGCGTGCAAGAAGAGGCAGTCTGTCCGTGGAACGAGTTGCCATGGACGCATCCTGCTCAGTTGGACGGTGTGCGGTGCTCTCGATGCGGCAAAGTTATGCAGGTAGCAAGCGCCGGATCGATTTGGCCGCGCGACGTGCATCGTTATGCATCGCACTGTCGTATTCGCCAATCCACTCCAAGCACGCAAGGACCGCAGCCAGTTGGTCGTGAGTCAGTAAGCGAACGTGCTCTTCGAAGATCGAACGAGACTTATGGCGGCGATGCAATTTCCACAGAACGCTGCACATCGTAGTTCCGTCGGACTTCGAGTCCGGCAACTCGCCGATCCACCAGGTCAGTGCCGCCGGAAGATAAAAGCGAAAGCCCTTGGCGTCCAAGAAACTCCAAACCCAGTGCATTCGTTCCAAGTCGAACGCAGGGACTTCACGCCAATCGACGGCCGTATCGAGGGCCCGAGCCTTGGCACGCTCCTCGTCGCTGGCATAGTCGTCGATGGCGTCGGCTTCGTGGAGTGAAACTCCATCTTCAAGTCGGACGCCATCAAATGCAGCGGCGAGCTGAGCCAAAACTCGAGTGCGCGCGATGTAGGAATCGGCGTCGATCATTGTGATTTCTCTCACAAAGGCACAGAGGCACAAAGGAGGGCGTGGAGATGCAATGTTCTTTTTTGCGCCTCCGCGCCTTTGCGCAAGACTCTTTTCAGCGTGTGGCTACGAGACCTGCGGCGCTTTACCCAGCCTACATACTTGCTGCAAACCCAGCGACGACCGCAACGCCAATAGCGAACAAACCGGCAACCGCAAGCTTTCCTCGGGCGACGCCGGGATTGTGATGTTGAAGCCGACGGGCCTCCAAGCAAGCGAAGCCAAGATAACCGCCCAAGACGGCGACAGCCATCTGAGCGTACAGGATGAGGAGAACGAACCCAATCGCCCCGTAGCCAGCCGGCGGCGAAGCCGCGCTGAGGAGCGCATAGGTCAGCAGCGCAGCCAAACCCGCGGCAGCTAATACGACGCGCGAGGCCGTCGCATGTCGGCGGCAAACCCATGCATAGGCGACGACGACGCCATACACGGCGGTTTGAGTAACGGCGACGAACGCGGCGCCACGCGTGGACGCTGCAACGTTCGCGTAGATCGTGGCCGCAATCGCAACCGCCAGGCAGACGCCGATCGTGACGCGATGGGGCATAGGTCTGTGCTGCGTTCGGCGAGCGCTTCGGCCGCGAGCCAATCCAAGCTGGGAGCGAAAGCAAAAAGGTGAGTGCGGACGCCCCATCTATGAAGTGATTGTTGTCACCTCGACCTGCTACGTCGCAACGTCGTCGTCGCCATCCGGTGCTGGCTCCTTGTCCTTGAAAAGCGATCGCCAATACGGCGTGAGGCGACCGGACAAGGCGAACCATAGTCCCGGAAGTCCGAAAACGAAGAGCCCGATCACGGCATTGCTGACCGCCGGTTCGGCACGCCGTGCGGCAATGAATTTCCCCTCAAGGATCATAACGATCACGTATGCCGCGTAGCCAAGAAAAATGATCGCGCCGACTCCGCGCCACGCCCACCAAAATCGCGATGGATGGAACAATCCCAGCAGCGCCAGAACGGCCAACAGCTCGACCGCGACGAGCGTGATCAGTGCATCGGCGCTTCGTTCTTGAACCAGGAAAGGCATCAAGACGACGAATGCAGCCAGAAAGGGAGACAGCGACCAAAAGAAGAAACCGCGAACAGGTGGCTCCTGGCGAGAGGGCATTGGAGATATTCCGTCAAAGTCCATGCCGCCCTTACAGGGCTCGCGAATGAAATCGGACCGCCCGAGACCCAGGCCGTTGGCCTCGTTGTTCCACACAAGTCGATGGTCCCGGAGGGACGACCGATACTAGCCCAGCGTTTCAACGCTGGGCTTGCTGGGGGCGCGATGATGGTCAGCCCCGGCGGGGCGACTGAAGGGCTCTTTCAATCGCCCCGCCGGGGCTCCGGACCGACGGCCTGACTTGACCCAGCACTGGAAGTGCTGGGCTCTTGTCGCGCCGTCCCGCTGGGACGAAGACTTGTGTGGAACAACGAGGCCTGGGCTGTCATAGCGTTGGGCTTTCAGCCCGCCAGAACTTGCCCGCGATGCCGTGCCGTTGCGCGATGGTAGCTATACTAACCAGCTTTGCGTCGGCCTTTGCGTCTCCGCGTCTTTGCGAGAGACTCCGCTGCCGCTGATGCCTAATCCTTAATGCTCATCAAGAACTCGGCGTTGGACGCCGTCTTGCGCAGCCGCGTCGTGAGCAAATCCATCGCATCCGGCGAGTTCATCTCGTTCAGCACGCGGCGGAGTAGGCAGACGCGGCGGTGTTCCTCCGGGTCCATCAGCATCTCCTCGCGGCGCGTGCCGCTGCGGGTGATGTCGATGGACGGCCACACGCGGCGGTCGACCAGCCGGCGATCGAGCACGATCTCCTGGTTGCCCGTACCCTTGAACTCTTCGAAGATCACCTCGTCCATCCGGCTGCCGGTGTCGATCAGCGCGGTGGCGATGA
>CAYSFP010000200.1:0-9645 GCA_964430075.1 uncultured Planctomycetaceae bacterium
GGCTCGCAGCGGGGGCTAGGACTAAACTGCTGAACATCGACTTCTCTGACCCCTGTCACCTCCGCCGTTCGTCGAACTGAATCATGCCGTCGCGGAGCATGATCGTGCGCTTGGTGTGCTCGGCCACTTCGTTTTCATGCGTCACCAGGATAATCGTGCGGCCTTCCTGATTGAGTCGTTCGAGGAGCTGGAGGATTTCTTCGGTCGTTTGCGAGTCGAGGTTGCCGGTTGGCTCGTCGGCCAGCATGAACCGGGGATCATTCACCAGGCTGCGGGCGATGGCCACGCGCTGCTGCTGGCCGCCGGAAAGCTGCGACGGCCGGTGGTCGAGCCGCTGCGACAGGCCGACGAGCCCCGCCAGCTCGACGCACCGCTTGCGCGTCTCGGCATTCACCTGCCCGGCGTAGTACAGCGGCACCTCAATGTTTTCCACCACGGTGAGGGCGGGCAACAGGTTGTACGACTGGAAGACGAAGCCGATGCGGGTGGCCCGCGTCACGGAGCGCTCGTCGTCGCTCATCAGCGCCACGTCGTCGCCGCCGAGCAGGTAGTTGCCGGCGGTCGGCCGGTCGAGACACCCCAGCAAGTTGAGCAGCGTGCTTTTGCCGGAACCGGAAGGCCCCATGATCGAGATGTAATCGCCTTCGGGCACGTCGAACGACACGCCGCGGAGCGCGTGGACCGTTTCGCCCGACAGGACGTAGTCCTTGCGGAGGTCGCGAATCGAGGCGGCGAGCGTAGCGACGGGCGGCAAGGTGGCTGCAGACGGGAATGGAACCGCCAAGGACGCCAAGGACGCCATGGGGATGAGGTGCGTAGGTCGTGAAAAATAGTTGCTTACAGTCCGCCGGCGGCGGGCGTCGAGGTCCCTGCGTCCTCCGTGGTTGCCGGCGCCGTGGGCTCTTGCTTGGCCACGGTGGAGGCGTAATCCGGCAAGCTCCGCGGGCCGCGCCGCGCGGCCCGGCGTTCCGCCTCGGGCGGCAACTGCGGCAGCGTCACCTGGTCGAGGAACGACCGCGGGTGCATCGCCACCTTTTCGCCTTCCTTGAGCCCGTCCTCGATGACGAAAAACTCGTCGTTGTTGGGGCCGCACTTGACGGGACGTGCTTCCCACTTGCCGCCGCTGTAGACGAACGAAAAGTACTCGCGCCCGTGCACGTACACGGCTTGTACCGGAATCTGAATCGCGTCCGCGACGTACGCACAGCGAATCGTGACCGACGCGGTCATTCCCGAGCGGAGGAAGTCGGCCGGGTCGTCGATGGTCACCTTGGCCTTGTATTCCTTGACGTTGGCTTGCCGCCAACCGCTGGGCTCGGCGTACTGGTTGACCGACTGCACCGAGCCTTGCAGGACGACGTCGCCCATGCCCACCGGCGCAATGGTGGCCGGCATGCCTTTGCGCACATACTGGATGAGCGACTCGTTGACGTTCAGCTCCACCCGCATCGAATTGGGGTCCGGCAAGCGAATGATCGCCTGCCGCTCGCGCACCACGGCGCCTTCTTTCACGACGAAGGCGTCGCCGCCGAAGTCTTGCCGGTCATGGGCATACGTGACGATGCCGTCTTTGGGCGCAGTAATCGTGCAATGGGCGATTTGGGCATCGATTTCCGCCAACTTCTCGAGAGCCACCTCATAGCTCTTCTTGTCCGACTCCCATCTGGCCTTGGTGATGACGATGTCGCTCTCGAGCTGTTTGAGCATCTTCGTCCTGGTGTAATCGTCGAGCACTTTCAGTTTGGTCTTGGCCGCGTCGAGTTCCTTGCGCGATTTCTCGACGGCGAACCCGTCGGCCTCGAGCTGCAACTGGTTGATGTAGCCCTTGGCCGCCAGCTTCTTGCTGTACTCGAAGTATTCCTTCGCCCGGTTCAGGTTCTCCTCGGCGACGAACACCTCGCTTTCGATCGTTTGGCGTTCCTGCACGTAGGTGCCGTCGAGATACTCCTCGCGGGCGATCAGCGCGGTCTCGTACAGATTGCGCGACTCGACCACCAGCGCCTCGGCCGTGTTGACGGCGATTTGCTGCGTGTTGCGCTCCTCCTTGAACAGGGAGGAATCAAGCTCGACGAGGAAATCGCCCGTTTGGACGACGGTTCCCTCTGGCACGATTTTCAGGATCGAGACGCCGGCGGTGTTTTTGGCCTTCACCTCGGACACCACGTCGGTGACGCCGGCCGACTCGATTTGCCCGCGCTCGGTGACGGTGAGGGCGAAATCGTCGCGGCCGACCGTGTGTAGCACGATCCGGGCGGCGCCGTCGTCGCCCTTGTCGCGGCCAAACCACCACCAACCGGCCAGGAGCGTTGCGACGGCCAGGGCGCCCAGCAGGAGTAGGGCCACGTACCCGTCTCGCCTGTTGCGCCAACGATCGAATCTGCGAACGAGTGTTTCCATGACCATTTCAACCCCGTTGCGGCCGGCGCGGGCTCGGCGAGAGCCGCCGGGAAGCCAATTGCCTGGCAGACCGCAGAATTCCCGGCATTATACGACTGGCGAATGCTGGCGTCATGCGCGATTCCTCTCGAAGTTACACCGCCACTGGCGGCAGTGCCTGCGGACCATCGGCCCCCGGCGGCGCCGTGTCGGCGGCCGGGTTGATCAGCGTTTCGTTGGTCGGCGGGGTCGGAATCGGCGGCGGCATCGGCAGCGATTCCTGATCCGCGGAAGCCTCCGCCGGCGTCTCGCGCTCCAGCGGATCGATCGATTCGCCGTTGAACTGCTGGACCGCCGGCGCCGCCTGGTACACCTGGCCGACGCCGGGGTACAAGTCGGTGGCGTTGCACAGGCAGTCGCGCAGCCGCTGGGCGCCCTCGATGTACGCCGCGAAGGGCACGCCGGGGTCCCGCCGCAGGCCGGCCGCGTCGAGTTCCATGACGCCCAGGTCAAGCTCCAGCACCATCCGCTGGACTTCGTAATTGACCCACACGCTCAGGAAGTCGTTCTGCACGTTGAGCAGGTCCGACAGCGACTGCACCAGGTCGCGGGCGGTGGTGGGGCTGGCCGCCGCCTCGACGCCCACCTGCGGCGGCTGCGACAGCCGCAACTGAGTCAGGTCGACCTGCGAAATGGCCACCAGCACGGCGGCCCGCCGCAGCTCGAAGTTGATCTCGTTCAGCCGCACCTGCCGCAGCGTGCTCCGCAGGCCTTGCGAGACGCCGTCGCGGAATTGGTAGTAGTTCCGCCGGGCCTGTTGGTATTCGATCAGCGACTGGCGATACGAGTTCCGCTCCGAGAGGCGCGTGAGCGGCGCGTCGAACTGCACGCCGGCCCGCAGCCGGCCGGTGGTGTCGCGGATGTTGAACGGGTTGTCGCCCACGTTGCTGATGTCGCCGCTGAAGATGATGTCCAGGTCGCTGCGCAGCGCGTTGGCGTTGAAATAAATGAGCCGCCACGTATCCACGAGCGACGCGCGGGCGTTCTGCCAGTCGCGGCGATAGGCACTGGCGATCAGCAAGGCTTCTTCGTCGGTGAGGTCGATCGGCTGGAAGTCGATCGCCTCGAGCCGGGCGCCGGCCTGCACCAGCTTCAGCTCGAGCAGCCGCCCGGACAGATCGGCCATCGTTTCGATCATCGCCGGCAGCAGCGCGGCCGTGTTGTCGGGCCCGCCCTCGGCCACCTGCGTGAGCCGCGCCCAGATCGCGTCGATTTGCTGGCGGATCGTTTCGAACTCCCGGCGCCGTTGGGCCACCCGGGCGTCGACTTCGGCCGGGGCGAACAACCGCGGATCGAGCTGCGCGGCTTGGAACTCCGGCCGACCGACGAGCCGTTCGAGCTGTTGCCGCCGCTGAGGCAGCGCGGCATCGAGCGTCTCCATGTCCGCGGCCGCCGATTCAACGCGCAGGATAACGGCTTCCTGCAGGCCGGCGCTGTCGGCGATCAGCCGGTTGAGCTCCGCATCGAATGCCGCAGGGTCGCCGGCGTCTCCCTGCGCCTGCATCCTTTCGCGCAGGCGTCGCAATTGCGTGAGCGTGGCGTTCACCTGGTCCTCGACGGCTTCGAGGTCCGAGTCGAGCAGGTTGAACCGATTGAGGTAGGGATCGCTGATGTTGACGGGCAGCTCGGGCGGCAGGCCCAGGTTGATTTTGAAGTTGTCGAGCTGCGTCTGATACGTCGTGTCGGCCGTGATCAACTGGCTTTGGGCGTTGTAGAGGGCCTGGCGGGCCAGGTCGACCTGGAAGCGGTCGAGCCGCCCGGCGTCGTAGGAGGCCTGCAACTGCTCGTAGCTGTCGCGGAGCGCCGAGACGTTGGCGCGCTGGTTGCGAATGATTTGCTGCTGCTGCAGCAGGCCGATGTAGCCGCCGGCGCCCAGGGCGCCGGCGCCGCCGGTGAAGCCGCCGCCGACGCCCTGCTGCCCGCCGAAGCCGCCGAAGAAGCCGCCGAATTGCCCGAAATTGCCGACGTTGCCAAAGCCGCCGCCGCCGACGCCGGCGAAGCCTTCCAGGCCGCTGCCGCCGAAGAAGCCGCCGCGGCGCGACGGGCCCTGGGGAGCGTCCCGCCCCGTGACGATGTCAAGGTAGAAGCCGCGGCGGTAGCGCTCCATCTGCCGCACGTTGGCCAGCAGCGAGCGCTCGGCGATCGTGAGCCGCTCGAGCACCACGGTCCGCCCGCCGCTGCGCAGGAGCGGCTGCAGCAGCGTGAAGTCCAGCAGCGTCGTACTGGTGTAGTCGTTCGGCCCCGCAAACTGCCACACGAGCGAGTTGGCCGCGCCGACGACGAACTCGCCGCCGGTCGCGGTGAGCCGCCGCGCCTGCAACCGATTGCCCGGCCGCAGCGGCGACACTTCGAACACGGTCGATGACTCGCCCGTCCCGTTGCGGTCGCGCCCGTCGGCCGTGAGAAAGATTTCACTCCCGCCGAAGAACTGCGTATCGAATCGGAATCGCTCGAAGCTGACGTCGAGCGCCGAGAGATACAGGTCTTCAAGCTCCGCTTGGTACGATGGCGAGTGAACGAGCGCCGTTTCCACGGCGCCGCGCATGTCGAGCACGACGTTGCCTTGCTCGTCGCGCGGCAGGTACTGTTGCCAGTCGGGATTTTCCACGAACGCGGTCCGCGGCAGCTCGTTCCAGAGCTTGGAGCCCTTCTTCTTGTCGACCACTTCCATGTAGCGGTGCGACACGGGGTCGTCCGGCGGCATCGGCTCGGCGTCGGGATTGTTGGGATCGTACATGCGGGAGCGCGGGTCGACCTCGATGCGGTACGTCGACGGGGCGGCGCCCACGACCTGGGCCTTGGGATCCACGAGGCAGTACGCGTCGGCGTCGGCTTGCTGACGGTAAAACGTCTGGCTGCACCCGCAGGCGAACGCGGCGATGGCGCAGCCCAATAGCGCGGCGCGGTTCATGCCGCCTCCTTTCCGGCGTCGCCGCGAGCGCTGCCGGCATTCACAGCCGCGATGATTTGCTGCACCAGGTCTTCGCCCGCAGCGGTGAGCTGCCAGAATTGTCGCCGTCGATCGCCGTCGACGGCCGGCCGCGCGACGAGCTGAGATCGACGCAGCCGCTCGACCATGCCGCTGATCTGTGCCGCCGACACGGCCAGCCGATCGGCAAGCTCCGCCTGATCGAACGTCGCCGCGGGGGAATGCGCGTGCGCCGTAAACAGTTCCCAGAGCACGCGAAATTCCGTATCGCCCACGGCAAAGCCGTCGACCCACGCGGCCAGTTGCCGCGACGCTAGCTTGCCAGCAACCGCTTGCCGGCATGTTTTCGTGATGCGGCGAACGGCGTCGCCTTGGCCGCCGTCGCCCTTCGCTGCATGACCAGTTCGAGCCATTCTGCCCCGCGCGCTCGTTGACCCCGGACGAGAAGAGTTCACCCCTGAAGAATTCGGCGCCGAATGGTTCAGACTTGAACGATTCAGAGGGAATGCCCGCCAGGACACGGGCGTCTTGCGGTTCGCGGCGATGCCGCATGGATGACCGGCGACTCAGACGCTGCATGCGGTTAACCGGCCGTCTTCGCGTCGCCGTCGCCAATCCTTGGGCGTGGGTGGAGAACCAGGAGCATGCAACGAACCTTCGAACGTCACCCCGACCGCGGCGGCGACGCGCAGGAGTTCAAACTCCTGCAGGCCAACTACGAACGCGAAGCGCGTCATCGCCCTGCGCTCGCCCGGCGGCCAGGTCGAGGATCACGCCTCCCAGCAGCGGCCGTCGTCGCAATGACGCACCGAGATCACGGGCCGCGATGGGCCCGGAACGAGGCGAAATGCCAGCCGCGTCGATTCGCTCACAATGCTCGATTCGTCGCCGACGCCCGCGACGCCGACCGAGGTCAGCCGATTGCCCTCGAGCCGCAGCAGCTCGAGTTGCCAGGGGTCTCGATCGACGATCAACAGTTCGCGCGTGCCCACGCGTTCGTAGAAGCCGATTTTCTCGCGCGAGCGATCGTATTGGCTGACGATCTCGATCGCTAAATCGGGCCCGCCGACCCAATGCGTGCCGCAGTCCTGGGCGGGGTTGGAGTGAAGGTACACCGCGACGTCAGGGCAGCGGTAATTACGCTGCCAGTCCACAGGATCAGTCGCGAGATTGACTCCTGGGAATGACCGTCCCAGGCGTTGCCGATCAATCGCCTCCCGCAAGGCAGCGGTCAAGCCAGCGATCAACTCCTGATGTTCGTTGTTCGCCAGGGGCGACATAACGTAAACGCCCTCCCAAACTTCGTCGTGATGATCGGCGCCCCTGGCGCGACGCTGCTCGATTAAGTGAGCAGAAAGGACAGGATCATTGATTAGCATCGACATCGGACCGCTCCATCGCCCCCAGGGAATTGCTTTCATTGTATCACATCGGCCGGCCCCGACCCAAAGCTCCTGGCGTCGCGTCGGACCGGTCGGATGTTCAAGCTGAGCAGGATTTCCCTGAGAGGCGCAGCGTCGTTCTCCGGGGCAGACTTGGCCGCTGAAGCGGCCAGTCCGAATAAGGGCCGGTGATGTTGCGGTTGGGGGGCCGCTACGGGGCCTTCACGTTTCGCCTCGTCAGCCGGCGGAGATACACCTCCGCGGCCGTCTTCAGCAGCGCCAGCACGGCCATCAATCCAGTCGGGCTGCCCGCCATCAGGGCCCAGCCGCCAAAGATGATCGTCAGGTGCATCACGAACATCCGCGGCATCGGCTCGGCGGCGATCGCCACGGGCGAACGAGCACGCGCCTCCAGGCGCAGCAGGAACGCCGCCACGAACTCAACGAGCACGCTGCCGACGAGCAGCGCCACGACCACGCCCGGCGCCCAGTCGGCGTTTGCTGCCGCGGCGGTCGGCGCCTCGAGTTCGCGGTCGAACAACCTCGAAAAACCAAACACGAACATCCCGTGCACCAGCGTGAAGAAGCCGTAACCCATCGCGAAGCCGATGAGCGCGGTCACCCGCTCGGCGCGCGACACGGAACCGTCGCGGCCCCGCGCGAGCAAGATCTTCAGTACGGTTACGGCGCCGATGGCGACGTTTTCGATCCAGTACAGCAGCAGGACGAACAGGGCGTCCCATCCCAACAGCAGGACGCCGAGCACCGGCAGAAAATTGGCGGCGATCGGCAAGGCGTGCGAAAGCCGCGCCCCCAAGGACTCCGCCGGCTCCGCGGCGGGACACTCGACGACGCCGAACCGTCCGCCCCCCTCCGCCCGCGTTCCGACGCGGGTCCGCCTCTCGTCCGGGCGATTGGCCCGAGGGCGATCGGGCCGACTCACGGGTCGTACCCCAGGTTGGGCGCCAGCCAGCGCTCGATCTCGACGAGGCTCATGCCCTTGCGCCGGGCATAGTCCTCGGCCTGCTCGCGCGAGATGCGGTCGACAGCGAAGTATCGCGCCGCGGGGTGCGCAAAGTACAGTCCGCTCACGCTCGCCGCAGGGTGCATCGCCAGCGAGTCGGTCAGCGTGATCCCCGTCGCGGCGCCGGCGTCAAGCAGCTCGAACAGAATCCGTTTCTCCGTGTGGTCCGGCTGGGACGGATAACCCGACGCGGGGCGGATGCCGCGATACTTCTCGGCGATGAGCTCCTCGTTCGAAAGCTTCTCGCCCGCGCCGAATCCCCAGTCGCGCCGCGCCTGGGCGTGCAGGTATTCCGCGAACGCTTCGGCCAGGCGATCGGCCAGCGCCTTGGCGAGAATCGAGTTGTAGTCGTCGTGGTCGGCGTCGAATTTGCGCGCCAGCTCGTCGCAGCCCAGGCCAGCCGTTACGGCGAACGCGCCGAGAAAGTCCTCGCGCCGCGGCGAGCCGCTGGCGGGCGCGATGAAGTCGGCCAGCGAGTAAAACGTCTCCTGCCCCTTGCGCCGCCACTGCTGCCGCAGGCCGTGGAAGCGCGTGCGCTCCTTCGTTCGCGCCTCGTCGGCGTACACGGCGATGTCTTCGCCAATCGCATTGGCTGGAAAGAATCCGTAGACGCCGCGGGCCTCGAGCAGCTTGTCCCGCACGATGCGGTCGAGCAGTGCGCGGGCGTCGTCGTAAAGCCGCTTCGCTTCGATGCCGACGTTGGGATCCTCGAAAATTCGCGGGAACTTGCCTTTAAGCTCCCAGGTTTGGAAGAACGGCGTCCAGTCGATCAGCGGCAGCAGATCCTTGAGCGACAGGTTGGGCGAGACGCCTGCGGTGCTCAGCAGCTTCGTCCCCACGAACACCGGATGGGGGACGTCGACATTCGACCAATCGGTCGCGAATCGCTTCTGCTTTGCCTCCTCGTAGGGCGCCAACTCCACCGCCTGCCGCGTGGCATACGACGCCACGAGCTGCTGCTGCAGCGTGCGATTCTCCGCTTCGAACTGCGGCTTCGCCTCGGGGTTGATCAGCTTCTCCACCACGCCCACGCTGCGCGACGCGTCCAGCACGTGCACCGTGGCGTGATCGTAATGTGGCGCGATCTTCACGGCCGTGTGTTTCGCGCTGGTCGTGGCGCCGCCGATGAGCAACGGCAACGTGACCCCCGTGCGCCGCATCTCGCGGGCCACGTGCACCATCTCGTCGAGGCTGGGCGTGATGAGCCCCGACAGGCCGATCACGTCAACCTTCTCCGCGATCGCCGTCTCGATGATCTTCTCGCACGCGACCATCACGCCCAGGTCGATCACCTCGAAATTGTTGCAGCCCAGCACGACGCCCACGATGTTTTTGCCGATGTCGTGCACGTCGCCCTTCACGGTGGCCATCAGCACGCGGGCCCGCGGCTTGCCCGCCGTGCCGCCGGCGGCCTTCTCGGCCTCCATGTACGGGGTGAGATACGCCACCGACTTCTTCATCACGCGGGCACTTTTCACCACCTGCGGCAGAAACATCTTGCCCTGGCCAAACAGATCGCCCACGACGCTCATGCCGTCCATGAGCGGACCCTCGATGATCGACAAGCACGAAGGGTACTTCTGCCGCGCTTCCTCCGTGTCTTCGTCGATGTACTTCACCACGCCCTTGAGCAGCGCGTGCTTGAGCCGCTCTTCGACCGATCCCGCGCGCCACGCTTCCTCCTCCGCCGCGGTCTTGGGGCCTTTGCTCTTGAGCGATTCGGCGAAGTCGACCAGCCGTTCGGTCGCGTCCGGCTGGCGGTTGAGCAGCACGTCCTCGACCAGTTCCTTGAGTTGCGGCTCGACGTCGTCATACACCGCGAGCTGCCCCGCGTTGACGATGCCCATGTCGAGCCCCGCCTGCACGGCGTGGTA
>CAYSFP010000200.1:9673-9958 GCA_964430075.1 uncultured Planctomycetaceae bacterium
TGCATCGCCTCGCGCACGTGGTCGTTGCCGCGGAACGAGAAGCTGAGGTTCGACACGCCGCCGGAGATGTGCACGCCCGGGCACGCTTGTTTAATGAGCCGCGCGGCCTCGATGAAGTTGACCGCGTAGTTGTTGTGCTCCTCGATGCCCGTAGCGACCGTGAGGATATTCGGGTCGAAGATGATGTCTTCGGCCGGCATGCCGACCTGCTCGGTGAGCAGCTTGTAGGCCCGCTGGCAGATGCGCACCTTGTCGTCCACTTCGACGGCCTGGCCCTGCTCGTCG
>CAYSFP010000201.1:0-9881 GCA_964430075.1 uncultured Planctomycetaceae bacterium
CCGCTGGGCGACCTCGAGGACGAGGCGATGGCCAAGGTGCTGATCGTCGCCCAGGATCAGGTCCTCATCGAGAACCTGAAGCGTGAATTGCCCCCCGAGCGTGCCTTCCGCACCTCGACGGCCGCCAGCGGGTTCGAAGCCGGCATCCAGGCCGAGAGCTTCCACCCGGATTGCATCGTGGTCGATTTCTCGATCGGCCAGCTCGAGGCGCTGCAGATTTGCCAGAATTTGCGTCGCAGCCCCGACTTCGCCGAGACGATCCTGATCGCCCTCTTGCCGGACGACGGCACGACGGCCAGCTTCGACCGCTCGAGCATCAACGAAACGTTCAAAAAGCCGTTCGACGCCGCCCTGCTGGCCGAACGCCTACGAACGCTGGTTGGCGCCAAGAAAGAGCTGGTGTAGCCGACCGCCGCGATCGATCGACCTGGACGAACATGACTTGCAAACCTGGGTTGGGATAACGACGTCTTTAAGCGAATAAGCCGTGACGCTTCGGACTTGATCACGGATTCACATACTTGGGGCTGTTGAACGATTCAACTGAATGTCGCGCGTGCTCGGGCCTCCCGACGCCAGTACGCCGCGACGCCCCTCGCTCACGAAAAAGCCTCGTCGCCTCGCGCGACGAGGCTTTTTTGTCGTGTAGCCATCTCGCTCCGCGAGATGATCCCGCCCCAGATCCATCGCGCGGAGCGAGATGACGACACTCGCGGGAGTGCCCGTCCTCGCATCGCGCCAACCCTGGACGCGAACGCCCCGCCCCCGTTCCCTCCCGCCTCCAGCCTACGGTCGACAGCCTCCAGCCTGATTCCCCCCCAATATCCAGTATGATGTTGGCCTATGAGCTTTCGCCCAAGGTGGCCGGGGAGGTCGTGGGCTTACGGCCTGCTGACGTCCCCCTCCCTCACCCTTCCAGAATTATGCATGTGCTAGCGCAGCAACTCCGCGACAGCAGCGCTAACAATCCTCCGGTCCCCTCCCCACCGAGGGGAGGGAGCCGGAGGAACAGGTTGAGCGATTGAGCCTCGCCGACCATGGCGCCGCATGCCCTTGCATAATCCTGCTTCCCTCGGAGGGGGAGGGAAACGGATGGAGTTGGGCCATCGTCGCCGCGGGCGCTTTAATCACCCTTAATCACCCCCTATCCGACTCCCTCCGATTCCGAGGGGAGGGCTGGGGAGGGGGGATGCGGCGAAGTGGGGACGGCCGCTTCAAGCGCCCGACGAATCGTCTCGACCACGAGGCGCACATCCTCGTCCACTTCGTGATTGCGGAACCGAATCACGCGGTAGGGATGGAACGTGCTCGAGCGGTTCGCCTCTCGCCCAACCTCTCCCCTTGCACGGAGAGGGTTCTGAAACCGGCTCGACCGGCTACAGAGCAATGCCGCCGCCCCCGTCGCCAAAAGAGCTGCCTCCGCCGGCACTCCCTCCACCGCCTCCGCCTCCGCCGCTTCCGCCGGAGGGCCTACCACCTCCCGCTCCGTCGGAGGTTCGCCCCCCGCCTCCGCCGGTGCGCGAGCCCCCGCCAAAGCTGCCGCCCGTACGCGACCCGCTGCCGAAACTTCCGCCGGTGCGCGAGCCGCCGCCCGTCGAGCTGCCGCCGCCGAAGCTACCGCCCGAGGCGCTGCCGCCGCCGGTGGAACCGCCGCTCCCCGACGGCGGCGTCGACGTGCCGGGAGTCGACGGCGAGGTCGCTCCCCGGGCCACGGCATTCACCAGAGCAGCACGCTCGGTGCGCAGCGTCGTATCGCGCACCACCATGCGGCTTTTCGTCAGCTTGGCGGGCAACCAGGAATTGCCGGTGAGCGGCACCTGCACCTGCACGGTGACTTGTTTGGTGTCCTCGGTGATCACCGCGGGATTGACGTCGATCGAGGCGTTCCGCACGCCTGCGCGGCCGAGCAGGTCGAACGCCTGCGACTTCGCCTCCGCGACGCTGGCGCCGGGCACGATGACATGCCGCGCCGCTTCATATGCGGCGTTGTCCGCGGCATGGCGCAGCGTGCTGAGGCGGGCGAACTCGATCAGGCCGATCACCAGGGCGATCAGCAGCGGAAACGTGAGGGCAAACTCGACGACGGCGACGCCGCGGCGTCGACGCGAGAGGTCGTGGCGGGGGCGAGAGCGTGTGGCCAAATTCATGGATGGCAACTCCAGATGAGATTATTGCGTCAGCAAGGCGGGAAGCTCGCCCGCGATTTTGCGAAACACCGTGGCCAGTTCCTCGCCGGTGGCGGCATGTTTGTGGGTTCCGCCCGCGGCCGCGGCCACCGCCTTCATGACGGTCTGGTCCGCTTCTTGCGCGAAGGTGATCGCGTAGACCGAGATGCCTTGACGAAAGGCCGCTGCGGCCGCGGGGATAGGATCGCCGCCCGCGGAGCGGCGGCCATCGGTGAGCACGATGACCACTTTGACCGCCCAGGGTCGCGAGAAGCGGGGATCCATGAGCGCGTTGACGCCCTCGGCGATTCCCGCCTGGATGTTCGTGAACCCCATGCAGTACGCGTTGGTGTAGGGTTCAAGGGCGCGCGGCAAGGCTGTGTAGTCGCTGCCGAGCTGGGCTTCGCGCGTGGCGGCGTCGCTGTAGGTGACCAGCGCGACATACTCTTGTTGCGGCGTTGCCCGCATGGTGTTGATGAAGGTGTCGACCGCGTTGGTCAAGTCGCGCCACCGAGCTCCTGGCGGGGCTGGATCGCAAAACCGCCATCCGGCCGGCGCCGAGGAGGGAGCCAGGCCCGCGGCCGCCATGGCTTCGGAATTCTCGAGATCGCCGTAGGCCATCGAGCCCGAGCGATCGAGCACCAGGGCGATGTCGATCTCGACCTGGGTACTCACGGCGGATTGCGCGGGGCTAAACTCTTTGACGGCCCCAAAGGTGGGCATGAGGAGTCCAACGGCGCCGGACAGTGAGTTTTTTTCTCGGCGAGCACTGACGCGGACCGAATTCGGCGGACTGCCGCCGGGCGTGAACGTATAGCGCTGCGAAATGGACGACCGACTGGAGATGCCGAACACAATGTCGCTGTCTGCCAATTGCGTCGCCCGCCCGGCCACAGGATTTCGCGCGGCGCCCTGGCGGGCGGCGGCCCGGGCCGCCGCGTCGTCGCCGGTCGACATGAGCGCGTAGCCGCAGGCCCGCGTGGCGGCGTCGGAGGCGATGCGCAGCTCGGTGCGGGTCAGCTCCATGTACGCCAGGTTGATGGCGAAGCTCGCCAGGATGAGCATCACCGGCAACAGCAGCGCCACCAGCGGCAGGATGGCGCCGCGACGCGAGCGCCTGGGATGA
The DNA here is from genome assembly GCA_964430075.1 of uncultured Planctomycetaceae bacterium. Lineage (GTDB taxonomy): Bacteria > Planctomycetota > Planctomycetia > Pirellulales > Lacipirellulaceae > Lacipirellula. The sequence goes on from CAYSFP010000201.1 coordinate 3,292, forward strand.
GTGGTTGGCATGCGGCGGGTCTTTCCGGGGCGTTGGGAAACCTCCCGCTTGCGCGGGAGGCTGGTTGAGGATGAGATCGCGACTGTGACGGCGACGCGTTACCGCTCCTTGATCATTTGGACGGTGGCGGTGAGCTTGCGGCCGCCGAAGAGCCAACCGCTGGCGAGCGAGTTCTCGCCGAACGGTGCGCTCGCCTTGACTTCGATCCAGGTCCCCGCGGCGGCGCCGGGAATGTTGGACGGAGTGACGGAAACCGACGCGCCGCGGATTTCGCGGTCGCCCAGAATCTGTTGGCACTGGGCCGACACGTCGCTCGAGCTGGCGCTGGGCGTAATCCCCACGCGAGCGCCTTCGTAGGCGGCGACGCTGAGGGACTGCTGCAGGAAGATCATCGCGCAGGCTTCCATGGTTGCCAGGACGATGAGCACCAGCAGCGGCATGCAGACGGCGAGCTCGGTCGCGGCGACGCCAGTGCGGCGCGGGCCGCGGGCAGCGCGGTGCGATGGGGCGCGGCGGGTGGAACGAGCGGCGGAAATCAACGTGGCGCCAGCGTCGAGGAGGAGGGCATGCTCGGAGACGGTAGGAAAACTTACTTTGCGGCGGGCTGATAGGTCGCCATTCTGCTGCGGGCGTCTGCCCCTGGAGTGACATATGGCGGTTCGTTGCGACGGGTGGCGACGACTATGTTTTCTGTGCCAATTGCGCGGGCGGGCGTCCGGGGCCACGTTAACCGCGGCGACCGTACTCGGTTGAGACTGGCGTGTGGATGCGGCTTTCTGCGGTCCCTCGACGCCGACCGTCCAGGCCGTAGAATGGGCGGTTTGCTCGGTTTCGCAGCTAGGTGACGGATGAGCGACTTTGCCCACCTGGACGAGTCGGGGGCGGCCCGGATGGTCGACGTCGGCGGCAAGCCGGTGACGCGGCGCACGGCGCGGGCCAGCGGGCAGGTGCTGATGCAACCGGGCACGCTGGCGGCACTTACGGCGGGGACGATGGCCAAGGGGAACGTGCTGGAGACGGCGCGGCTGGCTGGCATCATGGCCGCCAAACGGACCGGCGAGTTGATTCCCCTGTGTCACACCGTGCCGTTGGACGTGGTCGGCGTCGAATTGCGGGCGGCGGGTGCAGGCGTGCTGGAGATCGAGGCGACGGCTGTGGCAACGGCGAAGACAGGCGTTGAGATGGAAGCGCTCGCGGCGGTGAGCGTGGCGGCGCTCACCGTGTACGACATGTGCAAGAGCGTCGATCGCTCGATGACGATCGCACGGATTCAATTGGAAGAAAAGTCGGGCGGGGCGCGGGGAGATTTTGTGCGCGAGCGCGAAGGCGGCGCGGGGCCCTAGGAAATGAAGCGCGAGGGCGCGGCGCGGACTGATCGCTTAAGCGACCAGTCCGAACTGCAGTGGCGGCGTGCATTGATTGGACCCGGCGTTGCAAGAGACGAGGAAGTCGCAAGGATCACACGATGAGCCAGGTTCGCAACAATCACGCCGGCGTGCGGTCGGCGCTCGCCAGGTTGCTCGCTCCGATCGCCGCGGACATGGTGGAGGTGGAACGCCGGCTCGAGCGCGAACTGCGCCATCCCGATCCGTTCATCGACGAACTGGCTCAGCATTCCTTCCGCCTCGGCGGCAAACGGTTGCGACCGGCGCTCTTGCTGTTGTCGGCGCAAGCCGCAGGCTCGATCACGGACGAGCACCGTACCCTGGCCGCCGTGGTGGAGATGGTGCACACGGCGACGCTGGTGCATGACGACGTGCTGGACGAAGCCCAGGTGCGGCGCCATCGCGACACGGTGAACGCCCGCTGGAGCAACCAGACGAGCGTGCTGTTGGGCGATTACCTGTTCACGCATGCGTTTTATCTGGCCAGCACCCTCTCGACGACATTCGGCTGCCGTGCCATCGGCGAGGCGACCAACACGGTTTGCGAAGGCGAGTTGCGGCAGACGGCGGCGGCGGGCGATTTTGGCTTGAGCCGGCAGGCGTACTTGGAGATCATTAAGGCGAAGACCGCGGAGCTCTGCGCCTGCTGCTGCCGCCTGGGAGGGCACTACGCCGGCGGCAACGCCGAGACGATTGAGCGGTTGACCGCGTATGGCCGGCTGTTGGGGAGCGCGTTTCAGATCGTGGACGACCTGCTCGACCTCGAGGGCGAGGAGCAGACGACCGGCAAATCACTGGGCACGGATCTGGCCCACCGGAAGGTGACGCTGCCGTTGATCTTGCTGCGGGATCAACTCGGCAAATCGGACCTGGTGCGGCTGCAGGCGTTGTACGAGGAGCCCGACGGCGGTCACGCCGCATTGTTGCGCGACTGGCTGGACGACTCCGGCGCGCTGGCTAAAGCGAGGCGACTCGCGGAGGGGATCGCCGCCGACGCGGCGGCGGAGCTGCAGCCGTTGGTCGACACGCCGGCACGGGGAATCTTGGAGGAACTGGCGCGATTCGTGGTGGCGCGCCAGGCGTGAGGCACTTGCGGAATGCGGAATAACAACGTCGATGCGTTTCAATCCAGGATCTGTGATCCGCGATCCGCAATCTGCTTTGCCAGCTCCGTAGCGTCCGCGTCCCCGCTCACATCCACCCACCGGCATTCCGAGAGGCTGCGGAACCAGGTGCCTTGGCGTTTGGCGAACTGACGCGTGCGGGTCTTGATGCGCGAGGTCATCGCCAGCTCGTCGTACTGGCTGGCGAGATGCTCGATGACCTCGCGATAGCCGACCGCCTGGCTGGCGGTGCGGCTCAAACGCCGGCCGCCGGCCGTGAGGCGGCGTACCTCGTCGACGAGCCCGCGGGCGAGCATGTCTTCCACGCGGGCGTCGATCCGCTCGTTCTGCTCCTCGCGGGGGCGGCGGAGGACGAACACGCGGCAGGCCTCGGCGGGCCGCTCCTCATCGAACTCGAGCTGCTGGTGGCTGATCGGCTGGCCGGTGCTGCGATACACCTCCAGGGCGCGGATCAGCCGGCGCGTGTCGTTGGGGTGGATCGCGGAGGCGGCGAGCGGATCGACCTGTTCGAGCCGCTGGTGGAGCGCGTCGCTGCCGACCTCGGCGACTTCGCGCTCAATTTGCTGGCGCAGCTCCCAGTTGGCAGGCGGTCCCTCGAACAGCCCGCGGAGCAGGGCCTTGAGATACAGCGGCGTGCCGCCGACGAACAGGACTTCGCGCCCGCGGAACCGAATCTCGGCGACCTTGGCGCGGGCGGCTTCGAGGTATTGGGCGATGCTGAAGTCCTGGTCGGGGTCGACAATGTCGACCAGATGATGCGGAACGGCGGCGCGCTGGTCGAGCGTGGGCTTGGCGGTGCCGACGTCCATGCCGCGATAGATGGCCATGGAATCGAGCGAAACGATCTCGGCGTCGAGCGCGCGGGCCAGCGCCATGCCGACGGCCGTCTTGCCGGTGGCGGTGGCGCCGGTGAGGAACCAACAATCTGCGGCGGGGAGATAGGCCGTCATTGGGATGATGGGAGCTGCGTCGGGGGCATGTCGTCGCATGGCCGAAAAGTGTCGTCCTCTCGCTCCGCGAGAGGGATTTTCGTCTCGCGGAGCGAGACGACGACACACAAGGGCATCACGGCGGCGTTGGCCGGCAATTGCCACGCTCGGGACGCCTACCTACACTACGGGATTGGCCCTTGCCGGCGCAGGTTCATTGTGGATCGTTCGCGGCGGCGAGGGAAGGCGTTCCGTCGGCCATGCTCTCAACCGCCATGCGTCCGCTCGATCAACTCGAACAAACGATCGCCGCGAGAAAGTCGGCGGGAGATTCGAGCCAATCGTACACGGCGCGGCTGCTAGCGGGCGGCATCGCCAAGATTGGGCCGAAGATCACCGAGGAAGCTGCCGAGACCGTGGAGGCCGCCGGCGAAGCAGGGGAAGACGGCCGGCTGCACACCGTCTGCGAGGCGGCGGACCTGGTCTACCACCTCATGGTGTTGCTGGCTGCCCGCAATATCGAGCTGGCCGAGGTGGAGGCCGAACTTGCCCGGCGGTTCGGCATGTCTGGCTTGGAAGAAAAAGCCAGCCGAGGAGAGTGAACCGCCAAGGACGCCAGAGCGCCAAGGTCGGAGCAAGAAAGTAGCGGATGATTGACGACGTACTACTGCCATTGATCCCCACAGAGACCAGTTGTGAGCCAAATGTTTGGTAAGTGACGTTGATCGAAGCTTGTGCCGTCACGGGGCCATCGACCTGACGCGTTAGCTTGGCACGTCCTCGCTTACGCATCGGGTTAGTAGCCGTCGCCTTGCCGTTTTCAATAGATCATTTCCCCTCCTTCCTCCTTGGCGTCCTTGGCGTCCTTGGCGGTTTCAATCCCCAACTGCACGTGTCTGAAAATCTTCGCATCGGCGTGCCCAGCAAGGGTCGTTTGTCTGAAATCTCCGGCGAATTGCTCGCCGAGGCGGGGCTCAATTTCCGTCGGCAGGAGCGGAGCCTATTTGCGCGCGTGCGCGACATGCCGATCGATATCACCTTTCTTCGCACCGACGATATTCCCGTGTTGTGTGCCGAGGGGGCGATCGATCTGGGCATTACCGGCAGCGACCTGGTGGCCGAGAGCGGCGTCGCCGTGGCGACGCGATTGAAGCTGGGCGTCGGCAACTGCCGGCTCGCAATGTGCGTCCCGGACGACAGCGACGTGAAGCGGCCCGCCGATCTCAACGGAAAGCGCGTAGCGACGAGCTTTCCGCACATTACCACGTCGTTTCTCGCCAAGCACAAAGCCGCGCCGCACATCGTCAACCTGTCGGGGTCGGTCGAGGTGATGATCGCCCTCGGCGTGGCGGATGCGATCGTCGACCTGGTGGAAACCGGCAGCACGCTGGCCGCCAATCGTCTGCAGGTGCTGGCAGAGATTGGCCGGTACGAGACGGTGCTGATCCAGAACCCCGCGACGCCCTACGGGCATATCGCCGACCGCGTGACGCGGCGGCTCGAAGGCGTCGTGATCGCCCGGGCCTGGTCGCTGCTGGAGTACAACGTGCCTGAAGCGAAGCTGGCCGACGCGGAGCAGATTACGCCCGGCTACAACTCGCCGACGGTTAATCGCCTGGAGCAGGCCGGCTGGTGCGCCGTGCGGGCGATGGTGAAGCGCGGCGACGTGATCCAGATTATGGAGCAGCTCGAGCAGTTGGGGGCGACGGCGATCCTCGAAACCGCGATCAGTAACTGCCGTTTGTGAAATCACGAGCACGCCCGCGTTCGACCTGGCGCAAACGTGCTGCGGACGAAGTAGCCGCGATGCTACGCATCGCAGGCGACGTGGGGGAAGAACTCGCGGCGCATCGGCGATGCCGTAGCATCGCGGCTTTGGCTCGGCTTGCGCGGCGCTCTGCCCCGCACGTGTGCGCCAGCACTGCTGGCGCCGCAGTCGATGTTGTGCCGCGCGCAGCGCAGCGGATAGACTTCGCGGCCATTTTTCGTCCGCCGTCTCTTCGCGTCCTCGTTCGCCGATGCCGCTCCTTAAGGCGTTCCTTGCGGCCCTTGCACTTTCGGCCGGCTGCGCGCCGGCCCTGAAGCTTGTGGCGCCGTCGAACGTTCGCAACTGGGAGCCCGATCAGGCCAAGCTGGCCTCGGCGGAATTCGAGGGCGATCGGCTCACCGTTCGCAACGTGCGCAACTGCCGGTACTTCGACGAGAACACGTTCGTCGTCGACTACGAGGACCGTCAGTACCGGCTCGAAGACCTGCGCCGCGTCGACTTTCTCGTGGCGCCATTCAACGGCATGCCGATGGTCGCGCACACAATGCTGAGCTTCGAGTTCCAGCCGCCCGACGGCCCGCCCCAGTACCTGGCCTGCAGCATCGAGACGCGCAAGGAGAAGGGCGAAACGTATTCCTTTTGGAAGGGATCGGTGCGCCAGTACGAGTTGATCTACGTCCTGGCCGACGAGCGCGACGTCATTCAGCTTCGCACCAATCACCGCGGCGAGTCGGTGTATCTCTACAAGTCCCTCGCGACGCCCGAGCAGGCGCGCACGCTGCTGGTCGACGTACTCCACCGCGTGAACGAACTGGAGGCTCGACCGGAATTCTACGACACGCTCACGAACAACTGCACGACCAACCTGATGGCCCATGTGAACCGCATCGATCCCGACTTTTCGATTCGGTACGACTATCGCGTGCTTCTGCCGGGATACACGGACCGCCTGGCTTACGACGAGGGACTCATCGAGAGCCGCGGCACGTTTGCCGAAACGCGTGCGGCGGCGTTCGTCAACACTCGGGCGATCGAGGCTGCGGGCCGGCCGGATTTCTCCCAAGTCATTCGCCGATAGGGCGAATCGGCGTTCGTAGATTGAATGCCGCGACGCGGGGCCCGATAATGGCCGCGTCGCGCCCGATGCGGCGGTCTCTTCAAAACCGGGGGAACAGGACGATGATCCGCGACGTTTCGCCTCAGCGCAAGACGCTGTACCACGTGGGGCAGGTGATCGCCGGGCTGGGATTATTAAGTTTCCTGTCGGTCTTTGTCTCCACCGCAATGGGTCGCGGAGGTTTCGGCAATGTTCAATCGATGCAAACACGCGCGTTCTTTGGCGTGTGCCGTGAAAGGCGGCGATTTTCCGTGGGTGCGAATCCCA
>CAYSFP010000202.1:0-9801 GCA_964430075.1 uncultured Planctomycetaceae bacterium
CATCGGTCGCGAGACCGATGCCGACGTTGCGGAACAGCCGATCGATATAAGGAACCTTGCTGAGGAGCGGGACGCCGAACTCGTTGCGACCCTCGACCAATCGCTTGATGCCGCCGAGGAGGACCGTGCCGCCGTCGGGGACGCTCACCGTCGTGCTCACGGAAATGAGCTGCAACGTCGGCAACTGCACTGTCGTGCCGCTGCGGATGATCGTCTCGGACTCGTTGCCGTCCCCGTCGTCATCATCGTCTGTGATCGATCGCGAGGTCGACGTTTCGCTCGCACCTTCGAACGTGAACGTCCGCACCTCGCCGATCTGGCTGAAAATCGGCGCCAGCGTCAGCCGCACGTAACGCCGATCGTCGCTGACCACGGCCTGCACCGTCATCATCGTGCCTTCGCTGAGCACGACGATCACCGGCTGATAAGCCGCGGCAAAGTCGCCGACCACGGGAATCACGCTGATCACGAACGGCACGAACGACGAGTCGATCACGGTGGCCTGCTGGCCGTTGAACAACGTCACCTTGGGCGCCTGCAGCACGTTGGCCCGGCGGTCGCCCTGGGCCGCTTCGATCAGGAAGTACGCCTCGATGTCGCTGAGAATCGCAAACCCGAACCGGCCCGCGCTCTGGGCGTCGAACTGGCCGAACTGCGGCGTCGACAACTGGAAGCTGCCCTGCCGGAACGGCAAATCGAGGTCCACGGTGTAGTTGGGGAACGTCGCGTCGTCGGTGGTCGGGTTGAGGCCGACGGTCGCGCTGGAGCGGCGCGGCTCGAACGTGGAGCCCGGGCCGAGCGCCCCCGGCACGCCCGCGACGGTGGACAGGCCCGTGCCGTCTTCGATGTTGAAGTCGAAGTCCACGCCGATCCGCTCAAAGAAATTATCCGTCAACCGGATGAACCGCACTTCGATCGTCACCTGCAGATCCTGCAGCCGTCGCAGTTGCTCCAGCAGATCCGCGATCTGCTCGTGCACCCGCTGGGTCTGGCTGATGACCAGGCTGAGATTGTTGGGAAACGGCTGGATGTCGCCCTCGCCCGTGCCGTTTTCCATCCAGCTATCGTGCTCGACAGTGGCGACGATCAGGTCGATCAGCGAGTCGAAGTCCGCGCTGGCGGCGCCGCCCAGGCCGCCGGGACCGCTCGCCATTGGCGACGCGCCGCCGCCGGGCATCGCCGCGTTGTTGTTCACGCCGAACTGAGCCGCGATGTTGTTCGGCATCCTTCCGCCCGGCCCCGTCGCTGGTCGGCGGCCGTCCTGAGCCACCATGGACATCGGCCCCGGCGTGCCCAGGCCCGCACCGCCCATCGAGGCGTAGGCGTCGTTAATCAGGCCCTGCAGGCCCATATTGTTGCTGGGCACGAAGTTCGGAATGGGGATCACCAGATCGCCCACCGGGTAGGTCTTGATATACCGCTCTCCGTCGCGAATGTCCTCGCTCGTGATCTTCAGCACCTCGTCCTGAATCGTGTACGTCAGGTGCAGCGGCTCGAGAATCAGCGTCAGCGCGCTTTTCAGCGAAAGCTCATTCAGCGGCTTGAACGTGATCGGCGTGTCGCTGCGGACGGCCTCTTGCTCCAGGCCGCGCGGGTCGAGGTGGATGTTCACGCCGGTCAGCTCCGAAAGCTGCTGAATCACAACGTTCAGCGGCGTTTCCTCGTACTTCGGCAAGACCTGCATCTTGAGCTTTTGCTCGATTTCGAGCTCCTTCACGCTGCGGCGCGAACGGAAATCGATCGGCCCGCGTCCGGCCACCCGTTCGGGCCAGTTCTCGGCATAGGTGATGTCCCGGGTTTGATCTCTCAGGGCTTGGGCGGCCGTGTCGCGTATGCCTAAATTCGTCGTCGCGACTCCGTTCTCCGAATCGCGGATGATCTCGCGATTCCACTGCTCGCGGCGAATCATATTCGCCTGGTTCTTCACCTGCTGGGACACCAGTTCATCCGGCGCCATTTCGTACAGCCGGTTGGCCACCACCTCCGCCTCGGCGTACCGCTGCTCGTCGAGCAGCTTGTTGAACTGGTCGACCATCTCGGCGATGCGGCTCTGGACTTCGATCTTCACGATCCGCTCGCGCTCGATCTCGTCGAGGATCTCTCGGTTGGCCGCCTCGAGCTCCAGCTCGCTCTTGTGGTCCTTGATGTACTTGTTCGTCTCGGCCAGGCTCGCATTGACGCGGCTGAGCAACTGGCGCTTGAGCGCTTCCTCGAGCGTCGAGTCCTCGACCATCGTGCGCGCTTCGGAGAGCAGGCGGATCGCGCCGTTGGGATCCCGCTCGCGAAGCTTGGCGGCTTCGGATTGACGCTTGCCAATCTCGGCCGATAACTGCCGCGCCACGACGGACTGCCCCGCCGCGGTCGCGTCCAGCATTTCGCCCTCGGGCGCCGGCATGGACTCCGCCGCCTCGTCGCCGCCGCTGAGCATTTGCAGATGGCCCTGCAGCCGCTGCTGGCTCAGCACGTCGAGCGACTCGTTGTTCGCATAGGCGGCGCGGAACGCTTCGAGCGCCGCCGCCCGATCGCCGGTGCGAAGCGCCGCTTCGCCCGCTTCCAAAAGCGCGGCAGGATCGTCGGTCGAGGCAAGCAAGTTCTGCCCCGGCTGCGGCAGCGGCAGCGCGGCCGGTAGCTCGGCCATTTGCAACGGTACACCCAGCTCCAGTCCCGCAGCGGCCTGCACATAGTTCGGCGCCTCCGGCGTCGACGTCATCGGCAAGTCGGCGTTCGCCAGGTCCGTCGAACCGCTCTCCGAACGCGCCCGGATCAAATCGATCGCCAGCCGCCCGGGGCGATCCTCCGTCGGGCCGAATTGATCGTCCGGCACGTTTAAGGCGCTGGCCCGACCAGCCAGCTTCTCGGCGGTCGCCAGGTCGCCCGCCGCGAGCGCCGCGCGGGCCTGTGCCAACAGGTGCAGCGTTTGCCCTTTGGCATCGGCAATCGATTGCGGCGCCGCCGGCCCGCCCGCGATCGTCAGGCTGGCCGCGCCGTTGCGCAGCTCAGTGATCCGCCGCAACACCGAGGCGGGCGTGAGGCCATTGGCGGCAAAGTGGGGGGTCAGTTGAGCGGCCTCATTCGCCGCGCGGGCGGCCGTCTCCAGATCGTTCCACGACACCAGGGCGTCGGCCTGTGTGACGAGAAACTTCGCATACGACTGGCGCCACGTCTCGCCGCCGCGCGTGCTCTTGCGCAGCTCGGTCAGCTCCAGCCCCTGGGCGATGCTCTCGGCCACGCGCTGAGGCGAGTCGCCGGGACCCTCGTACGCCACGCCCAGCTCTTGGGCCCGGCCCAGAAACTGCTGCGCCCGCGCCAGGTCGCCCACCGACAACGCGCGGCGGGCGTCCAGCAGCGCCTGGTCGCTCGCGCCGCGCCGCGATTTGGGCTCCACGCTCGCCGAACCGATGGATTCCACGCTCGGCGTCGCCGCCGAGCGGAAGGGGTTCGACCCCACCCGCGGCACGCTGCCCGCCGCGTCGTCGGTTGCCTCCTGATTGAACGGATCGGCCGCCGGCGTATCGTCCGCCCGCGCCGCCAGGGGCGCCGCGGCCGCCAGCGCGGCGACCAAGAACATCCATGAGCGGTTCAAATCGCTTCTCCTTGTGTGCAGCAGCGCCGCGGCGCCCAACAATTCTCGCGACTCGACGCAGGTGAGAAGGCACTCGTTTCTTCGCATGATTCTGTGCGTGTGCGTGTGTGCTATGGGGCGTGACGCCGGGGCGAACGCCCGCATCGACGCGCGCACGAAGCGCACGCCTACGGCATCGCCGGTCCCGCCGTGGGGAAAAGCGGCGGCTTAAATATCGGGCCCCGCCGAACGGGTCAAGGCCAGTCGAAAAGAAAGGCGGTCCCGCGGTCCCCGTCGCGGAAAGCCGCAGGCAGCAGGGGCAGGGGGCGGCACGCGTCTCTTGCCAGCACGGGCGCGACGGGAAAGCGCGAAGCCTACTGAGCGCGCCACAGGCGGCGGAGGAAAGCCAGCATGCCGCCAAGGCACAAAGGAAGGGCTGGAACGAGAACGAATCCCTTGCCCACAAAACGCGCGACGAGGCGCGAAAGGGCGTCTCTGGTTTCGCGCTCTTCGCGTGTTTCGCGGGAAAACAACGGACGCCCCGTGGGATCTCTTGCGAGCGCCGCGAGGCCGCTAGCCGCCGTCGCGGCCGCCGCGGCCGCCGCCGTAGCCCCCCCCGCGCCCTCCTCCGCTTTCCCGTTCGCGCCGGCGGCGGGCCTCGTCGGCCGCCATTTTCATGTAGGCTTCGTACTCGCGCACCGATTTGTAGTCCGACTCGTTCAGCTCGTTGTGCACGCGCATGTGGCCGGCCGCGTCCATCAGCAGCACGCGCGCCGGCGCCGTCATGGTGCGGCTGCCCATGAGCGACTCGCCGCCGTCGAAGTCCAGCAGCGTCAAGTTGGTGCGGAAATTGAACTTCGGCGAGTCCACGGGCTCGCCGTCGCGGTTGACCGGCTCGAAGGTCGACGACCAGATGATCTTCGCCTGCCGGGAGATCAAATTCAGCACCTTGCCGCGCGTGAAGCCCCCGGCGATCGCGACTTCTGAGGCCGTCGTGCTGTCGAGCGATTTAATCAGCAGCTCGGCCTCGGGTTCGGAGGCGAAGTTGGCGCGATTCGTCGGCTCGGCCCCGGCGACGAACACGAGGCCCGCTGGCGGCACGACGGCCACGGGGCTTTGGTTGCTCCATGGCGAGAAGCGATACGAGCGATTCTCCTGCTCGCGCCGGGCAATGACCTCGTTCGCCAAATACTTCTCTTGCACCGGCGTCCCATTGACGTCTGAGAGCGCCAATCGCACGCGATAGCGATAGCGTTTGCCCGGCTCCACGTCGAAATCGAAGTACCGGAACAGCAAATGGCGGGTCTTCAGATCCCAGGTGTATTGTTCGAACTGGGCCGCATCGTAGGCGCCGGCGCCGCCGCCCATCATGCCCACGGAGACGCCTCCATAGCCGCCGCGGCCGCTGCCCATGCCGCGTTCGCCGCCGCCGTAGCCGCCGCGACCGCCGCCGTAGCCGCCCCCGTATCCGCCTCCGCCGCCATCCATGCCGCCGTAGCCACCACCGCCTCCGTATTCTCCGCCGTAGCCGCCGCCATATCCCCCGCGGCCGCCGTCCATGCCGCCGTAGCCGCCGCCGTATCCACCGCCGGGCATCTCGGGCCGCGCGGCGGCTTGTTCAAACACATCGCCGTCCTCGTCGGCGTCGTCGCGATTGCGGTTGCGCCCGCCTGGCTGCTGATCGCCCATGCCCTCCATCATCAGGTCTTCCGGCGTCGGAATCGGCAGATCGGTGTGCGTGATGGCCCGGTCCCACTCTCGCAGCACCATCGGCGGCAACGGGTAGGTGAGCAGCGGATGCCGGTACTTGGGGTTGATCAAGTCGGGCGTCTGAATCGGCCACGCCTCCATGCTTGCCACCAGGGTTTTGGGGGCGACGAGCTTGATCGTTTTCCAGTCGCCTTGCCCTTCTTCCGTGATCTCGGCCCGCTGCACCTCGTAGCCCATGTATTGCGGGACGTCGTTTTGAGGAATGTAACCGAGCGCCGTCGCCAGCGCGTCTTCATACTGCTTGTACTGGGCGCGGATGGGGACTTTCGCCTTGACGATCACCCACGACTCGCTGGCGATTTGTTCGAAGCCCTGCAGCGGCGTGCCGCCGCGGGGACGCAGCACGAGCGCCCCGTCGCGCGTGGTCTGCGTATCGCTGAACGCGCCGCCGGCGCCGCCATAGGCGTCGCGGCCGCCGGCACCGCCACGCCGGCTCCGACGCCCGCCGTCTTGCATTTCCTCTTCCATGCGCTGGCGCTCTTCCTCGGCCCGGAGCCGTTCGGCTTCCGCGCGCCGGACCGCCTCGAGCTTGGCGCGACGGATCGTCTCGGGGCTCGCGGTCGCGATCAGCCCCGTGCCGGAGGCGACCTCAAGTTTTTCCAGCGCGAGCAGCTCCGGATCCTGCCGCTTGCCGAGCGGGTCGATCACCGGTTTGTCGAACGGCTGAATCTCGTACCACTGATCGTCGGGATCGATCACCGGCCCATCGGCGTTTTCCGCCACTTTAAAGTTGATGGCCAGCACTCGGGATCCTGGGTCGAACTCGTCCCAGTTCATGTTTCGGACGTTCTGCGTCGCGCGATCGGCCTCCGAGTTGAGATTCTCCGGCTGCCGGCTCGCCTCGAGCCGCTCCCGCCCCATCGACTTCCAGATGAGCAGCAGCGCGACGGTGATGACCGCCGCCATGCCCAGCTTCTCGCCATGCGCGAGCAGGAACCGCGTGAATCCGTTAGCGCTCTTCAGCTTGGCTTGCATCGCCGGGCTCCTGAGGGAGAGGCTGTCGGCCGGTGGCTATCGGCTATCGGCCAGAGGGAGAGAAAACCCTCTCCCTCTTTCTGGCCGAGAGCCGACAGCCGAGAGCCGACGGCCATGTCATCATCTTCCAACTGTTTCGGTATCCGCCGCCGCGACCGTCGCCGCGTCGCCGCCGGGGACGGTCAACTGGGCGGGATCGGGCGGATTGTAAATATACACAATGCCGTGAATTTCCACCGTCGCGATGCCGGACGCATTGAGAACGCCCGGGGGGAGGGCGGCCATCCCTCCGCCGCCGTACCCGCCGCCCCCGCCGCCGTAGCCGCCGCCCCCGCCGCCGTAGCCGCCGCGGCCGCTGCCCATGCCGCGTTCGCCGCCGCCGTAGCCACCGCGACCGCCGCCATAGCCGCCCCCGCCGCCATCCATGCCGCCGTATCCCCCGCCGCCGCCTCCGTAGCCGCCGGCGGCATCGCCCGCACCCAGGGAGAAGCCCACGCCCGACTTCTCGGCATTGACCCGCACGCGTCGCACCTCGACCGGCAACGTCGCATTGGCGCACTCGACTAGCAGCGTCGGAATCGCCCGCTGCTGCATGAGCAGGACCATCCGCACCGGCAGCATGCGGAATTCGCCGGTGAAGTCGGGCGTCGCTTCGGCCACGGGTTGGCCGTCTTCGCCGATGTATCGATTGTTGAGCAGCATCGAGTCGATCGATGCGCCCGTGGCACTTTCAGAGCCGTAGGGCGAGCCCCCGCCGCTCGCTCCGTAGGGCGAGCCCGCTTCGCCGCCGGTGACTGGCGCCATCGGTAGCAAGACCTGGCCGGGCGTCGCGGCGGCCAACGCCGCCAACTGGCCGACTTCCAAGCTCATGATCGCGCGGACGGCGGCGTTGTCCGGACGCGAGGCGCCAAACGCGTCGTTGGCGCCGGCGATGGCCCGCAGCAGCGTCTCGTACACCCACAGATCTTCCTGCGTCACCCAAATCTGCAGCGACGTGGGCATCTGGGGAAAGTCGAGCTTTTGCCGAAGCGCGACCTGGTCGAGCCACTCGACGACGTACTTCTGCGTCTCCAGGGGGTTGCCGTACTCGTCGGTCATCATCATCGGGGCGGCTGCACCCTCCATGCGAGCGCCGCCGTAGCCGCTGCGGCCGCCGTCCGATCCGCCGCCGTAGGCGCCCCCTCCGCCCGCGCTCAGTTCGCTTTCAGAGAGCTCTTTTGCCTTTACGATCTCGACCAGCGCGGGAAAGGCGTCGATCGCATATTCGCGGTAGAATTGCCGAAGGTCGGGCTTGACGATCTGCGCCCCGAACTTGCGGCCCTCGACTGCGTTGACGAACTCCTCGCCAAGCACGTCCGGCCACTTGAGCACCTCTTCGCGCTGCCGCTCGTACAGCGAGGTCCACAGCGCCTGCACGCGATCGCGGATGATGATGGCCTGCTCGGCGTCCTTCTGATTGACGGTCTCGTTACCGTGCACTTGAGCGCGCGTGATGTTGCCCATCGCGTCGAACTGGGTGTTGATCTGGCCCTTATTCGTGGCGAACTCGGCGTCCAGGCGGCCCGAGGCCAACTGCCAGCACACCGCCGCGACGATGACGCCCAGCACGCTCAACACCCAGAAGCGCTGCTGCCAAATCACTTTCACGATCGCGCGAACTTGATCCATCGCAATTCACTCCCCTGCTCAAACGCGCCGGCCAGCCGTGCGGTCGCAGATCATTGCTATTTTTTCCGTCTCGACTCGTTGCGTTATCGACCAAACGGTCGCCGCCGCCGCCAGGCGGCCGTGGCGTTAGGGCGCCGACGTTAAACCACCCGCCGCGGCGTCCGTGCCCGCCGTGCTCTCGTCGGACGCGGGCGCCCCGGTCTCCTCCTCGGCCAGATCGTCCAGCGGCGGCTCGTCCGGAAGCTCATCAGCGGGCGGCTCCAGCTCGTCCGCCGGCGCCTCGTCAAGCGGAGGCTCCTCCAGCGGCGCCTCGCCCTCCAGCGACTCCTCGCCAACCGCGGCCGCCGCGGCTTCGGCCAGCGCCTGAGCCGCTTCGCGACGCTCCTCGCGCGTCTTGGGACTCCAGCAGAACTGAACGACAAAGTTGTACCGGTCCACGGTGAACGCTCGCGAAACCGGCATCCCGGTCGCGGGATCGATCGTGCCGGGCGCCGCGGCGTTGCTCTGGCCGCCCTCGGCGTCCTCGTCCTCGTCGTCTGCCGCGGGATTGTTGAAGTTCAATCCCATCGAGTCGGCGAGGCTCAGGGGCCTGCCGCCGCCCTCGCCGTACAGCACCGCATCGGGATCGATGATTTCTTTCTGGCGCTGCGTGTCGGCCACGATGAACGGATGCGAAATGACGAGGTCCTTGATGGGCACGTCCACCAATTCGCCATTGGGGCCGTCCGGAAGCTTGATCGACTTCTCTTCCAGGCCCTTGATCAGCGTCGTGTAAACGTACCGCTGCGTGTCGTTTGTCTTGTCCGCGTTGTGGTAGTGGTGACCGGTAAGCTGGATGAGCCAGCCCTCGCCGCTGGGCGGCTCTGCGGCGGGAGCAGCCGCCTCCGTGTCGTCGCCGGCCGTCGCGTCGGCGCCGGGCTGACCGCCCGTTCGCTCCAAGTACAACTCCTCGACGTTGGCCCAGTACTCCGTTCCCAGGTCCGTGAAGAACTGGTTGTCGATCGACGTGATGTGCAGCTCGTTGCGGGCCATCACGTGCGCCGCCGTATCCTCCCGCGGGCTGTTGTCGTGCGGCAGGGCCTCGTCGATCGCCCGCATCAGCTCGAGCCACCGTACGCGGCCTTCGACATTGCTGATCAGCTTGGTCTGCACGCCCTCGATCGTCTCGACCGCGGTGTGAATCTCTTTGCGCGCGGATTCCAGAGAGTTGGCCATGCTGGACGTGCTGCTGGCCTTGCTGATCGCCCCCGCCCAGCCCTGGTCCTTGACGTTCGCTTCGCTCCACGCCGAGACGTGCGAGAAGTAATTGAACGTGAGCCCCGCGAGCACCGCCGCCACGCCCGCCACAGCCCACGGCTTCTTGGCCCGCACCATCCGCCGCTTGACGATTTCTTCCGGCAACAGGTTGGTCTTCAGCTCGCTCTTGCCAAGCGCTTGAATGCACAAGCCATAAGCCGGCGCAAAGCTCAGCACATTGTCCTTGTACTGCGCGCTGCCAGCGGCGCTGCCGGCGGTCAGGTGATCGAACTCCTCGATCGGCTTGACTTCCTGCTCCAGGTTCTGCGCCAAGTAACGCTGCAAGCCCGGCAGCTTCATGGCGTTGCCCAGGGCAATCACCTCGCCCACGCGGGCCGCCTTGTCCAGGCTCATGAAGTAGCCCAGCGAACGCTGGATTTCGGCCAGCAAATCGCTGAATACCGGCCGCATCGCCTGGAACACGGCCTTGGGATCGTCGGCCTGCATGGCGTGCCGCTTCAGGTGCTCGGCCTTGACGAACGTGAGCTTCATCTCCTTCGTCAGCGCGCGGGTGAAGTGGTTGCCGCCGA
>CAYSFP010000203.1:0-9713 GCA_964430075.1 uncultured Planctomycetaceae bacterium
AGGGGTGAAGCCCTGGGTACCAGCATTCGGACTTGTACCCGCCTCATCCCCCCTCCCCTAACCCCTCCCCGCCGAGGGGAGGGGAACGGAGGGTTGGATTTACAACCTCCCAATCGTCATGCCGCCCGCCAGCGTCACCACCTGGCCGGTCGCGTACGGGAACTCCCCTCGCGCCAGCGCCGCCGCCGCTCGACCGACATCCTCCGGCGTGCCCCACCGCGGTTCGAGCGTCAGCCCGCCGGCGATCAGCTTGTCGTACTTTTCCTTCACGCCGGCGGTCATGTCGGTCGCGACGATGCCGGGACGGATTTCGTACACGCGGATGCCGAACTCGGCCAGCCGCACCGCCCACAGCTTGGTTGCCATGCTCGTGCCGGCGCGGGCCATGCAGTAGTCGCCGCGGTTGACCGAGGCGACTTCGGCGGACACCGAGCTGATGTTGATGATGCAGCCGTCCAGCGCGGGGTCGTCGCCGCGCCGCTCGATCATCTGCCGGGCCACGGCTTGCGTCAGGAAATACGGGCCCTTGAGATTCACGTCGAACACCTTGTCGAACGACTCCTCGGTCGCTTCAAGGATATCGTCGCGCCGCGGCGGGGCGATGCCGGCGTTGTTCACCAGCAGATGCAGGGCGCCGAACTCGCCGCGGATGCGATCGAGGCAGGCGGCGCGGTCGGCGGCGATCGACACATCACCCTGGCAGTAGATCGTGGACGTTCGCTGGCGCAGCGCGTGGAGCACGTCCCGCACGTCCGCTTCGGGCCGCATGCCGTTGATCGCCAACTGCCAGCCGTCGGCGGCGAGCGCGCGGGCGATTCCCAGCCCAATGCCGCGGCTGCCTCCGGTTACGAACGCCGTTCGTACTTGTTCCGATTTCGACATCGCTCTTGGCGGCTAACGGGCGTGAAGGGAACTCTCGCAGAGGCGCAAAGGCGCAGAGAAAACGCAGATGTCGCCCCTCCGGGGCTTTCCGTCGATCAACCAACGGCTTTCCGGGGCCTGACGGCCCTGGCTACACGACGTTGTCCCTAGCGGGGCATCAAGCAACCTAACGACGCTCACGGCGCCGACCCACAAAATTCCCGGATGAACCTTTCTTTGCGATCCGTCCTCTGCGCCTTTGCGCCTCTGCGAGAGACAATCCGGCAACTAATCCCTGTGTGCCTGCGGCAAGTAGAACGCATAGTATGGCTGGTCGCGGGCAATCCGCTCGACGTACAGCGCCGCTTCCAGCAGGTGGTAGTCGCCCCACATGCAGGCCTCGCCGCGGGGGACGCTCGCGCCCGGCGGCGTGTAATCCCAGCCGCGCGGGCGATGGTAGATCGTGTGCAGCAGCAGGCCGTCGTGCTCAGGATCTTCGGCCAGGTACGGCGCCGCGAGCAGCGTGCGCAGCGTCGTGAGCCCGGCGGACCAGTACCTCTCACCGTGCGGGCGATCGCCGGCGGCCAGCAAACGCCGGCCTAGTCGCAACAAGCCCTGGCAGGCGATCGCCGCGGCGGAGCTGTCGACCGGCTCGTGCTCGTTGAAGGGATCGGCCGGCCGAGCCAGATAATCGCCCAGCGCCGCCAGCCCCGGGGCGCCTGTGTCCCAGTACGGCACGCCGTCGGTCGGCGTGTGCTCCAGGTAGAAGTCGCACGTCGCTCGCGCCGCGCGCAGCATGAACTGCTCGATCACCGCCCGCCCGCCGTGCGGCTGCAGATCGCCGTCGGACAGCGCGTCGATGAACTCCAACTGCTCGGCAAACCCCAGCATCACCCACGCCAGCCCGCGGGTCCACGTGCTGAACGGCGAGTAGCCCTGCTGCGTGCTCGGGCAGCGATAGCGGCCGTCGTTCACATTGAAGATGCTCTCGTGCACCACGCGGCCGCGGATGTCGTACGCGTCGCGGCCCTCGCCGTAGTACACGTTGAATTCGGCCGTCGCCCGGGCGTGCTTCAGCAGCCGATCGAGCAAATCGATCGGCTGGTCGTTCTCGCCCATCGCACGGTGGCCGAGCAGGTGTCCCATCGCAAGCGCCCGCAGGCTCCGCACCGTGTCGCTGAACAGTGAGTGCGGGCCGTTGAAGGAGTAGATGTACCCGCCGCCGTCGATCGTGCGGCTCCACCGCGCGGCCTGCACGCTCGCCGAGGCCATGAGCGCCAGCTCGTAGAAATCGAGCTGCCCGGCGTCCTGCGGCAGCCGGCCTTCGAGAATCAGCCGCCGCATGTTGCCATAGGTGCTCACATTGTTGAATCCATGGTCGTGCACGCCGAAGTGCGTCACGTGCGAAGCCATGTCTTGGCGCGTGCCCTCGCGGCCGAGCGCGAGCAACGACTCCTCACCGGTGGCGTCGAACGCCAACAGCGCGGCGCCGTACTGAAAGCCGCGGGTCCACTCGGTCCACCCCTGGGCCGCGTAGCGCCCTGCGCGGGTGATGACCGGCGAGGGCGCCCCGTGCGGAAACGCGGCGGCGATGCGCTGAATTTTGGGCGCCGCAAGGGCCCACAGCCGCTCGCAGGCGGGCAGCAGATCGGCAGGCGTGAGGGCGGCGGCGGGGGAGAGCATTGGTCAGGGGTCAGGAGTCAGGGGTCAGGGGGCAGGGGTCAGGAAGGCGTCGCGCGAAGGCAATTGTCACGCGCGGGCGTCGCTCTAGCCGCGATGCTACGCATCGCTGGAGCGCACCGCGGGAGTCACGTCGCCGGGACCAGAATCTCACCGCGTCCGAGCTCCAGAAAATCCCCGTGATGCAGCGCGACGCTCTGCGACAACGTCGACAAGCGATCCAGTGCGAACGACTCTTGCCGGAGCCGGCGCTCGATGAGCCCCAGCATAGGCAACCGACCCGTGCAGGCCAAGCGATAGGTGGGCGGCAGCGTCGTCGGCTCGGGGCCGAACAATCCGATCGTGCCGCGGCGCAGCGAGGCGCCCGGCCGTGCTCCGCAGGCGCCGAAGACGAGGATCGTGCCGGCGAGCATCCGCAAACCGAGAAACTCGCCGGCGCCGCCCGCCACGGCGATCAGGCCGCGGCGCATGCGGAAGCCGACCTCGCGGCCGGCGCTGCCGTCGATGAGGATTTCGCCGCCGCGCATGCCGCGCGGGCTGCCGGCGTAAGCGGCGCCGACGAAGTCGCCCGCATCGCCATGGACGCGAATCGCCCCGCCGCGCATCTCGGCGCCGAGCCAATCGCCGGCGTCGCCGCGCACCTCGATCCGCCCGCCGCTCATCCCGGCGCCGGCGTGCCGGCCGACGGAGCCCTCGGCGACGATCTCGCCTGCGGTCATCTCGGCGCCCAGCCCATGCACGGCGCCGAAGTCGCCCTCCAACCGCCAGGCGAGGTCGCGCCCGTCGCCGTCGATCGTGAACAACTCGCCCAGCTCCGCCGGCCGATTGCCGTGCCGCACGGTCGTGCGGCGCACCTCGTCGAGCGACAGCGGCGCGAGCGTCGCCGGCGTCACGCCTGCCATGTCGATCGGGATGCGCTGGGCGGGCGGCTTGGCAAATCGCAGCGGCATAGGAGAAAATGGCGACGAGGCATCCAGCGAGGGAATGAGATTTCCCTCCCGACGTCTCCCGGTCAATGATGTTTATTCAAATGCCTGCAACAGGTTGGTTCGGGAATCATAGGCCCGGCGTTCACGCCGGGTCCGTAGCGTGAACGCGATATTCGGCCGAGCGAGCGATCGTGAATCCGTCGGCGGTCGATCGAGGCTGAGCCATCCGCGGCGTGATTCGGCCGCGGCGTGATTCGGCCGCGGTCGACCGCCGATTGACTCCCCTGCCTGCTGCGCGGCCGCGTCCCAAGGTAGCTCGAAAAACCCGGCGTAAACGCCGGGCCTACAAGCCGATGCCTGCGGTTGAATAAGCGTCGCTGACGGGAGGCGAGTCGCAAGCGCAGTGTAGTTGCCCATGGGCCACCCGTCGATGGACTCACGATACGGCGCCGTCGTGCTGTGCGGCGGACGTAGTTCGCGCATGGGACAAGACAAAGCGTCGCTGCCGTTCGGCGGCGAGACGCTGCTGACGCGCGTCGTGCGGATCGTGAGCAAGGTCGTGCCGGACCACAACATCGTCGTGGTCGCGGACGTTGACCAGAAGTTGCCGTCGCTTCCGTCCCGAGTGCAAGTCATCGGCAACGGCGACGGCCCCTTGCCGGCATTGATTGCCGGACTTGGCCAGTTGCCGGAATTCGTCGAAGCCGCCTTTGTCACGGCGTGCGACGCGCCCTTGCTCAAGCCGGCGGTGATCGAGCGGCTGCTGCGGCAGTGGGCTGCGTTACAGGCCGTCGCGACGCCGCCCGAACGGCGATTCATCGCGGTGGCGCCGGCCGACGGATGGCGAATGCATCCGTTGTGTGCGGTGTATGGCTCAACATGCCGCGTGGGCCTGGCCGCGACGGCAGCTTTTGCAGGCAATCGTTCGCTCCGCGGCGCACTCGATTCGGAGCCAATGCATACGCTCCGCGTGCCGCTGGAGGAACTGCGGGCGATCGATCCCGAGCTCGACTCGCTGGTGAATTGCAATACTCCGGAGGAATACGAGTGGGCGCTGCGGCGCGGCGGGGGGGATTGAGGCGGGTGCTCGGGGCGCGGCAGGCCGCGGGGCGCGACCAGCGGGCGCGGCTTTATGCGTAGTTGGCGAAGCGGATCGAATAGTGCTGCTCGAACCAGTCGCGGAGCGCGGGGACGCGCTCGGCGTCGTATGTTGGCGTCGTGGTAAACGTCTGGCCGGCGGGCGCCGCGCGGATTTCGCCGTCGTCGACAATGGTCTCGCCGCCCTTGAGCACCAGGCGCGGCAGTTGGAACATCGCCTCGCGGTTGTCGCTGGGCAGGTAGAGCGTCACGTCCGCGTCGGCGCCGACCTGCAGGCTGCCTTTCTGTGACAGACCGAGCGCTTGCGCCGGGCCGGCGCGGGTAATGATCGCAATTTCTTCGAGCGTGTACTCGCGGTCGAGGTCCGCCAGCGTCGTGCGCTTGCGCACTGCCGCGGGGCAGCGGGCGATCTGCTCGCGGCGGTACTCGCGGTCCATCAGCAGCCGGATGATCTGCGGGTACGCCAGAAACGATCCACCGTTGGGGTGATCGGTGCTCATCATCACCTGCCAGGGGTTGTCGACCAGCAGGTACCACTGGAGCCCGATCGCCCACTGCAGGGCGTGCACCACGCTTTTGCGGCGGTACTTGATCGGCGTGACGCCGCAGCCGCTCTCGCACTCGACGTCGGCGTTGAACCAGCGGCCGCCGTAGAGCTGCTGCAGGAAGTAGCCCGCGGCACCGTCGCCGGTGATCGCCACGGCGTCGCCGAAGAGCACCTGCCCCACGTCGACGGTGATGTTCGGGTGGCCGTTGACGTAGTCGGCAAGTTCGCGCACGCGGCTCGACATCGAGAACTCGTCCCCCTCGCCGCCGCCGTAGCTGTGGAACTGGATGTGCGTGAAGTGCGCGCGGCGGCCTTCGACCGCCTGCATCGTGGCGAGCGTCGTCCGCCAGTTGCCCGGCATGCCGAGTTGGTTGCAATGGATGTGGGCCGGATGCGGCAATTCGAGCTCGTTGGCCGCAGCGACGATCTCGCGCACGATGTCCCGCGGCGTCACGTTAAACCCCGGCACGACATCGTCCAGCCCGTGCCCCTTCACCGCCGGCGCGTGCTTCCACGCTTCGACGCCGCCGGGGTTCACGATCTTCAGGGCATACGCCCCCGCCGCGTTGAGCAGCCACGCGAGGAACGTCTTGAGCTGCGCCCGATCACCCTGCTCGATGCAGCGCATCGCGTAATGGTTGTTGCCCACCAGCACGTAGAAGCCCTTGTCCACGCACGGCGTGTCGGCAAGCTGATGGCGGGCGTTCCGCGCTCCCAGCGGCGCCACGGCGGCGTCGAGCGCCGTTGTGTACCCCAGCCCCGCGTACTTGTAGCCGGTGACGAACGTGCTGGGCACGAGCCCCAGCGTGCCGCTGCGCGTGTGATCGCCCCGCGCGACAACGGCGTCGGCGGCCCGGCGCTGCTCGGGCGTGATCAGCCGCGCGGCGTTCGCCCCGCCGCTGGCGATGTGGCAATGCATGTCGACGCCGCCGGGCATCACGACCAGCCCGCGGGCGTCGATCGTTCGCGCCGGGCGCACGTTGACATCGTCCGGCGCAGCGACGATCTTGCCCCCGTCGATCCACACGTCGCGTAACGCGCCCGCCGTCCCGCTCGCAGGGTCGTACACCGCGCCGCCGGCGATTTTTAGAAGCGTGTTGGTCACGGCGATATGTTAACTTGTCCTGCTCGCTTCGTCCCGTCGCCTTCGGCGGAAGGCCTCGCGGCATAGGAACTGCTGCTTTGCCATGCCGATGTCCAACGTCACTCCACCAGTCGCCTGCCCGACCCCGCAGGAACGCCGCTTGCGCCGCTCCGCGCTCGTCCTGGCCGCCATCTCGGCGTTGCTCGCCTTTGGCTTCCTGTCGCTCTCGCGAGCGGTCATGGCGGGCCGCACCGAAGACCTCGACCGAACGCTGCTCCTCGCCATGCGCGAGACCGACAACCCCTCCGACCCCGTTGGTCCGCGGTGGTTCGAAGAAGCGTGCCGCGACATGACCGCGCTGGGCGGCGTCACTGTGCTGTCGCTGCTGACCGTGACGGTCACGGCCTTTTTCTGGTTAGCCGGAATGCATCGCGCGGCGGTCTACGTGGCGGTCGCCGTCGTCGGCGCGGCAGTCATCAACTCGGCGTTGAAGGTCGCCTTCGACCGTCCCCGGCCCGATCTCGTCCCGCACGGCTCGGTGGTCTACCAGGCCAGCTTCCCCAGCGGCCACTCGATGCTGGCCGCCACGGTGTATCTCACGCTCGGGATGGTGGCGTCCCGCTTCGTGCCGCGGCGGCGACTGAAGGTGCTGCTCATCGGCATGGCGTTCCTGGTCACCGCCGCCGTGGGCGCCAGCCGGGTGTACCTGGGCGTTCACTGGCCGACCGACGTGCTGGCCGGTTGGGCCGTCGGCGTCGCGTGGGCTTTGGTATGCTGGTGCGTCGCCGCGTGGCTGCAGGACCGCGGCCTGGTCGAGCAGGATTTCGAGCACTCGCAACCCGAGGGACCGTAATGCAACGCTGGTTCAGCTTTTGGAGCATGGCGATTGCGCTCGTGCTGCCCGCCCATGCGAACTTCGCGATCGCCGCCGAGGCCGATGACGCGTTCGTCGAGCTTTACACCGACATGTGGGAGTTCGCGCTCGACGAGGATCCGCTGTTCGCCACGAGCGTGGGCGACCATCGCGCGGGCGACAAGCTGCCGGCCGTCTCGCTGGCCGACAGCGCGCGGCGCAATGCCCAGGATCGCGAGTTTCAAACGCGGCTGGTAACGATCGACCGCGATGCGCTCTCGCCCGCCAACCAGGTGAACTACGCCATCCTCGCCCGCCAACTGCGTGAGGACGTCGCGGAGTTCGAGTTTCAAAGCCACCTGACGCCGATTTCCAATCGGTCGGGCTTCCACATCGAGTTCCCCGAGCTGCGCCGCGACGTGCCGCTGGCCACGGTCAAGGACTTCGAGAACTACGTCGCGCGGCTGCAGGCCTTCGACGCCTACGCCGCCGGGTACATCGAGCTGCTCCGCGCCGGGATCGCCGCCGAGCGCACGCTGCCGGCGGTGATTCTGCGCGGGTACGAGCCGACGATCGAGACGCACATCGTCGACGATCCCACGCGGAGCCTGTTGTACGAGCCGCTGGTCGACTTGCCGCCGACTGTACCGGAAAGCGAGCACCAGCGGCTCCGCGAGGCGGCCCAAGCGGCCATTCGCGACGGCGTCGTCGCCGGCTACCGCCGCTTCCGCGACTTCATGCGGGACGAGTACGTGCCAGCCGCGCGCGGTTCGATTGGCGCGAGCGCCCTGCCCAATGGCCGCGACTTCTACCGCCATCGCGTGCGGAGGTTCACGACGCTCGACATTACGCCCGAGGAAGTCCACCAGACAGGCCTTGCCGAGGTGGCCCGCATTCGCGCGGAAATGCAGGAGATTATGCGGCAGGTCAAATTCGAAGGCGACTTCGCGGCGTTCGTCGACTATCTACGCACCGAGCCGAAGTTCTACGCCGAGACGCCCGAGGGTCTCATGAAAGAGGCGTCGCTCATCCTGAAGCGGATCGACGGCAAGCTCCCCGAGTTGTTCGGCCGCCTGCCGCGAATGCCTTACGGCTTGCGGGAAATTCCCGCGTACATCGCCCCGCGCACGACCAGCGCGTACTACCAGCCGCCCACCGGCGACGGCACGCGAGCGGGGTTCTACAACCTCAACACGTTCAATCTCAAGAGCCGGCCGCTGTACGCCCTCGAATCGCTGTCGCTGCACGAGGCCGTGCCGGGGCACCACCTGCAAATCGCCCTACAGCAGGAGCTGGAGGATCTGCCAAACTTCCGCCGTTTCGGCGGCGCCACGGCATTCGTCGAAGGCTGGGCGCGGTACGCCGAGCGGCTCGGCCTGGAGTGCGGGTTCTACATCGACCCGTACAGCGACTTCGGCCGCCTGTCGATGGAAATGTGGCGGGCCTGCCGGCTGGTCGTCGACACCGGCATGCACTACCTCGGCTGGACGCGCGAGCGGGCCATCGAATACATGGCCGCCAACTCCGCCGAGTCGATGCACAACATCGAAGCGGAGATCGACCGCTACATCGGCTGGCCGGGGCAGGCGCTGGCGTACAAGATCGGCGAGCTGAAGATTCGCGAGCTGCGCGCCCGCGCCGAAGCGGAGCTGGGCGAGCAGTTCGACGTCCGCGCGTTCCACGACGCGGTCCTCGGCGGCGGCTCCGTGCCGCTGGACGTGCTCCAGCAGCAAATCGAGGCGTGGATCGCCCAAGTCAAAGAGGGCCGCTAGGGAACGAGGCCGCCGTTGACCACAAATCGCGTCATCGCACGCTCACGCTACGGGTTCGACAGCAGGATCGTGAGCGCCGTGCCTTCAAAGCTATTGGTTGCGACGTCGGGCGTGCCGTCGCCATTGATGTCGCCAGTGGCGACCTGGTAGGCGCCCGGGCCGGCGGCCATGGGCGTGTGGCAGGCGTGTTGGAACTCGCCTTGTTCATCCGCGAAGACGACTTCCAGGCTGTCGGCGGTGGCGGCCACCAGCACGTCGTTGCCCAAGTAGCCAACGCCCACCGCGGCGATGCCGAAGGCTTCGCGACCTACGTCGAACGGCGAGCCCATGCTGGGCGCGAGTGCTCCGTCTTTCGCTTGGGCGAGCACCGTGAGCTGGTTGCCGTGCGTGAGCACGATGTCCTGCCGCTTGTCGCCGTCGCCGCGACGAGCGGGCCGGCGTCGGACGGCTCGTCCAGCAGGACCGCTAGCGATACGAAGCCGGTCGCTTGCTGCAGTTCATCCAGTACGCCGCCCGAGAAATACGCGGTGGACGGCGGGCCGAAGGCGGCGCGGAGGGCGGCGTCGAAGCGGTCGTCGCCGTCGTCGAGGTCGGAGGGCGTTAAATGGCGGGGGGGTATGGCGGGGTTCGCAGGGCGAGGGGTGCTTCTATGGCAGGTTCAGGGGGGAGGAGGTTTTCGCGCGGGTATTCTTGCCGAATCAAGGAAAGACCGGCCGAGACGCTTGATTTGCGATCCTCCGTTCCCCTCCCCTTGACGGGGAGGGGTGATGAAGCGGGGACACGGTTGGCACTGGCGTGGATCATGCACGGTCGTGCCTCGGCGCCATGTCGCACCGTGTACCCGCTACTACCCCTTCCCCAGCCCTCCCCAGGATGATGCAAGTGCTAT
>CAYSFP010000204.1:0-9658 GCA_964430075.1 uncultured Planctomycetaceae bacterium
CTCGGGCGCGAGCACCATGTACGTCGCCCCGAACAGCGTGTCGGGCCGCGTCGTGTAGATCCGCATCGCCTCGGGCCCCGGCGAGCGTGGAAACCCGAGCTGCTCCCGCGAGAACTCCCAGGCGTCGAACTCCTCTTGCACGCGCCCGCTCGCCTGCGTCTTCGCGTCAATCGGACCGTCCGGCGGCCCGATGAAGAAATCGACCTCCGCGCCCGTGCTCCGTCCGATCCAGTTGCGTTGGAGCGCCTTGATCCCCTCGTGCCAATCGAGCCCTTCAAGGTCGTGCTCGAGCCGGTCAGCGTAGGCCGTAATCCGCAGCTTCCACTGCCGCAGCGGCATCCGCACCACAGGATGGCCGCCCACTTCGCTCTTGCCGTCGACCACTTCTTCGTTCGCCAGCACCGTTCCCAGGGCCGGGCACCAGTTCACCGGCGCGTGGCTCTGGTAGGCGAGTCGATGGTCGTCCTGATACGCCCGCACGGCGTCCTCGCCCGCCGATTGCACGTCCTCGGGAATTGGCAACTCGCTGATCGGCCGCCCTTTCTGCTGCTCGGCGTCGAACCACGTGTCGTAAATCTGCAGGAAAATCCACTGCGTCCAGCGGAAATACTCGACGTCCGTGGTCGCCAGCTCCCGATTCCAGTCGTAGCTGAACCCGAGCGACTTCAATTGCCGGCGGAACGTGGCGATGTTCTTTTCGGTTTGCACGCGCGGGTGCACGCCGGTCTTGATCGCATGCTCCTCGGCGGGCAGGCCGAAGGAGTCGAACCCCATCGGGTGGACGACGCTCTTGCCCTGCATGCGTGCGGCCCGGCACACGATGTCCGTTGCGGTGTATCCCTCGGGATGCCCCACGTGCAGCCCATCCCCGCTGGGGTAGGGGAACATATCGAGCACGTAAAGTTTGTCGCCCTCGGGCATCCGCGGCGCCGCGAATGTGGCATGCTTGTCCCAGTAGGATTGCCACTTGGGTTCGATCGTCGCGGGGTTGTAGCGAGGCATTGCGCGGAAGGAGTCAGGAGTCAGGAGTCAGGAGTCAGGAATCGAAGCGGCGGCATCCCACGCCGCTTGCGGCTTAGCGCGTGGTGCGCGAGTCCCATTCCTGCACGAAACCGCCGATTCTACTGCCCCGCCCCCTCGACGCAAACCGTAGCGCCCGTTGACGTTCGCAACTGCACGCATCTACCATAGCGCCCGCTCCTCGAGTCGCACCAGCGCGGGCGTCCCTACCTACAGAACTTGAGCCGGAGAGACGCCCACGCCCCATGGAAACCACCAAAGTCGCCATCATCGGCCTCGGAACCGTCGGCAGCGGCGTCGCCCGGCTGCTGCTCGATCACGGCGACCGCACCGCCCGCCACGCCGGCCGCATCCTCTGGCTCGAAAAAGCCGTCGTCCGCGACCTCAAGAAGCCCCGCTACTGCGAGCTGCCCACCGGCGTGCTCACCGACAAGCTCGACGAGGTGATCAACAACCCCGAGATCAAGGTGGTGGCCCACCTCGTCGGCGGCTTGGAGCCTGCCCGCACGATCCTGCTGCAGCTCCTGGAGCACGGCAAGGACGTGGTGACGGCCAACAAGGCGCTGCTCGCCGAACATGGCGCCGAGCTGTTCGACCGCGCCCGCGAGCTGGGCCGCACAATCGCCTTCGAGGCCTCGGTCGCCGGCGGCATTCCGATCATCGCCAACATCAGCCAGTGCCTCTCGGCCAACCAGATCAAAAGCCTCCACGGCATCCTCAACGGCACGAGCAACTTCATCCTGTCGAAAATGCACGACGACGGCTCGCCCTACGGCGTCGTTCTCGCCGAGGCTCAGCGCCTGGGCTACGCCGAGGCGGACCCCGCGATGGACGTCGACGGCAGCGACGCCGCCCAGAAACTCGCCATCCTGGCCCACCTGGCTTTCGGCGCCCGCGTCGATTGGAAAGACATCCCCCGCAAGGGCATCGACAAGCTCGACCTGCTCGACGTGCGGTATGCCAAGGAAATGGGCTATCGCATCAAGCTGCTCGCCGTCGCCGACCTTGAGGGCGACACGCTCGAGCTCGACGTGTCGCCGGCCCTTGTTCGTGCCCGCAGCCCGCTGGCGGAAGTGCACGGCCCGTTCAATGCGATCCGCGTCGAGGGCGATGCGGTTGGTCCGCTCTTCTTCCATGGCCAGGGCGCCGGGCAGATGCCGACCGCCTCCGCCGTGGTCGCCGACATGATCGACATCGCGGTGGGCCGCGCGGCGATCACCTTCCGCACGCTGGAATTGTGGAGCAACCGCAAGGCGCGCGTTACGACGCTGCCCGACGACGATGCCCGCGCGAAATTCTACCTCCGCTCGATGGTCGACGATCACCCCGGCGTGCTGGCCCAGGTGACGGCCGCGCTAGGCGCCGGAAACATCTCGATCGCGTCCGTTCTGCAGCACGAGCCGATCGACGGCAAGGGGATTGTTCCGCTGGTGATCATGACCCACGAAACCACCGAAGGCGCCATCGCCCGGGCGTGCGCCGCGATCGACAAGCTGCCCGCCGTCCGCGGCGAGACGGTGCACATGTGGGTGCGGGATTAGCGAGTCCAGGCGCGCTTTGCGCCGTCGCTAGTCTGGTTTCGGCGCGGCGCCGGTTGATCCGGCAGCCGCTTGCAGCCGCGACTTGAACTCAGCATGCTCAGAACTTGCCGTTCCCGCGTCGACCCCAGCGGCCACCGCCGCCAAATCGTCCCTGAGCATTGCCGGCACATCGAGCCAGAGCCCGGGAAACATTTTGCTCCGCACGATGCCGTCCTTGTCTGCGGCCAGCGGCGCATAACGCCCCTCGACAAGCTCGAACCAATCGATGGCGCCGTCTTCGACGCGCCAGACGAGGTACTCCTTCACGCCATTGCGACGGTAGACGTTCAGCTTGTCGTTCATGTCGATGCTCACCGAGCTGGCGCTGATTTCGCACACGAGCTCCGGGGCGCCCGCAATGTAACCGTCCCCGTCGATCGACGCCTGCCCGCCGGCTGCGGCAGGCAGAAACATCACTGCGTCCGGCTGAGGTTCGTTGTCATTGTCGAGGCGATTCGTCGTATTGTCGCCGGAGAGCAATTGCGGCGTCTTGACGCGGTAGAGTCCCAGCCATGCCATCAGCGAACTATGGGGCCCGCCATGGGATGTATAACGGACTGGCGACGGCATGTAGACAATTCCTTCAATAAGCTGGGCGCCTTTGACTTCCGGCATGGCACTGTAGCGCCGCTCAAATTCCGCGCGGGTCAGGTGGTCGCCGTTGTGTAGTTTGGGCACACGGGCGGGCGTCGTACCGCCGGGAGTAGTCGCCACGGCCGGGATCACCGCCGCGGTCGGCGTTGTTGACGTTATCGATTGATCGGCGATGCTCATGACGAGCCGCTCTCGTTTGCGCCACAGCGGCAGGAAGGAATTGTCCGACTCGCTTTCATTATAACCTTCTCGAACAGCCGCATAAAGTTTGAGAACGAGCCCCTGGAGCGCCCGTCGGCCCCGTCCATTGCGTGGCATGGAGAATCTGCGGTACGTTTCACGGTAGTTTCTCCTGAGTTAAGCGATTCCGCCGCCATGAAATACGCCATCATCATCCCCGACGGCGCCGCCGATGAGCCGCAAGCCGAGCTCGACGGCCGCACGCCGCTGGAAGCCGCCCACACGCCCGCGATGGACGCCATCGCCGCCGCCGGCGTGGTCGCCCGCGCGTGCCACACGCCGGCGTCGCTGCCGGCCGGGTCCGAAGTCGGCAACATGAGCCTGCTGGGCTACGACCCGATCGTCAACTTCACGGGCCGCGCGCCGATCGAGGCCGCGGCCCAGGGCATCGAGCTGGGCGTCGAGGACTGGGCCGTCCGCTGCAATCTCGTCACCGTCGTTGACCAGGTGATGCGCGACTTCACTGCCGATCACATCAGCACCGACGAAGCCGCCAAGCTGCTTGCCACGATGCAGGATTTCGTCGCGCAGCATGCCGACTTCGGCCCCGCCGTGCACTTCGTTCCCGGCGTCAGCTATCGCAATCTCATGATCTGGCGCGGCGTCAGCATCGCGGCGCCGTTCAGCATGGAGACGCGCACCACGCCGCCGCACGATCTCACCGACCAAACCGTGACCGAGAGCTTTCCGCGCGGTCCCGGCAGCGCCGTGCTGACCTCGCTCATGGAAAAGTCTGTGGAGCTCTTCCGCGATCATCCAGTAAACGCCATTCGCCAGGGCTACGGCAAGCTGCCCGCGACCAACGTGTGGCTGTGGGGTCTGGGCCGGGCGCCGCACGTCCGGCCGTTCGAACTAGAGTACGGCGTGCGCGGAGCCATGATTACCGCCGTCGACCTGCTGCGGGGACTGGCCACGCTCATCGAATGGAAACGCATCGAAGTCCCCGGCGCCACCGGCTACACCGACACCGACTACGCCGCCAAGGGCCGCTACGCGATTGACGCCCTGGACGACGTCGACCTCATTTGCGTGCACGTGGAAGCCTCGGACGAAGCCTCGCACGAAGGCGACTGCGCCGGCAAGGTCCGGGCGATCGAGGAAATCGACCGCCACGTCGTCGCCCCGCTGGCAGACGCCCTTGCGGCCCGCGGCGATTGGCGGATGATGATCTCGCCCGATCACCCCACCTTCCTCCGCACCAAGACCCATACCCACGGCTACGTGCCGGTGGCCATGGCGGGCACGGGCATCGCGCCCGACGAGTTCACCAGCTACGGCGATACGATCGCTGCGAAGTCGAACCTCGCCTTCGACGAGGGCTGGCGGGCGATGGGATGGTTTGTCAAAAAATGATGCGAAATGAGAATGGGACGCGGATGAACGCGGATTGAGCGGATTTACGCGGATCGGAGCCAAGAGAAGCTTGGGGAGTGAATACTCCCTATCTTGTCGTCTGATCCGCGTGTATCCGTCAAATCCGCGTTCATCCGCGTCCCATTCCCGTTGACCACCCGCAAGGACTACTCAGCAGCATGTCACTGATTGTTCAAAAGTTCGGCGGCACCAGCGTCGCCACCACCGAGAAGATCATGGCCGCCGCCCGCAAGGCGATTCGCGCCCAGCAGCAGGGCCACCAGGTGGTGATGGTCGTCAGCGCGATGGGCAAAAACACCGACGCCCTCGTCTCGCTGGCCAAGGAAATCTCCGAACAGCCGCCCGCCCGCGAAATGGACATGCTGCTCTCCACCGGCGAGCAAGTGAGCGTCGCCCTCATGGCCATGGCCATCCACGCCCTGGGCGGCACGGCGGTCAGCCTCACCGGCGCGCAGATCGGCATCAAGACCGATAGCTCGCACACCAAGGCCCGCATCCAGTCCATTTCCAGCGACCGCATGCGCAAGCACCTCGATGACGGCGCCGTGGTCATCGCGGCAGGCTTCCAAGGCGTCGACGACGACTTCAACATCACCACGCTCGGCCGCGGCGGCAGCGATACGACCGCCGTCGCACTCGCCGCCGTGCTCCGCGCCGACATGTGCGACATCTACACCGACGTCGACGGCGTGTTCACCACCGACCCGCGGATCGTCCCCTCGGCCCGCATGATGGACCGCGTCAGCCACGACGAAATGCTCGAGCTGGCCAGCCTCGGCGCCGGGGTGATGCACAGCCGCTCGATCGAGTTCGGCAAGAAGTTCGGCGTGCCCATCCGCGTGCTCAACAGCGCGAGCTTCGCCGACGAGCAGGGCACGATCATCGGCTCCGAAACCGAAAGCCGCGACCGCGCCGTCAGCGGCTGCGCCCTCACCAAGAACGAGGCCCGCATCTCGATCCACAGCGTGCCCGACAAGCCGGGCACGATGAACCGCATCTTCTCGCGGCTGGCCGGCGTCAACGTGGCGGTCGACATGATCGTGCAAAACATCGGCGCCGGCGGCAAGGCGGAAGTCGCGTTCACCGTGCTCGAGTCCGACCTACCCGCCGCCGTCAACGCAGTTCAGGCCGCCGCCCACGAACTCGGCGGCGAGGTCACCTCCGACGCCAACCTCTCGAAAGTTTCCGTGGTCGGACTCGGCATGGCCACGCAAACCGGCGTCGCCGACCGCATGTTCCGCGCCTTGGCCGACGCCCAGGTGAACATCCAAGCGATCACGACCAGCCAGATCAAGATATCGTGCCTCGTCGATCGCTCGCAGGGCATGGCGGCTCTTCGCGCCGTGCACGACGAATTTGAACTCGAGAAGCCCCCTCATTCGCGCAGCAGCTTCGGCAACGGCGGACCCAAACACGGCGCCGCCAGCCCGATCGACGTCGTCTCCCGCCTCCAACGGATGGAGGATCTCACGATCGATGACATCCGGCTTGATCAAACGCAGGGCCGCGTCACGATCGCCCGGATGCCGGACCAACCCGGCTTCGCGGCCGTGCTGTTCGAAGCGATCGCCGCCGAGGGCCTGCTCGTGGACATGATCGTCCAGGGCGCCAGCCACGACGGCGTCGCCAGCCTCAGCTTCACCGTCCCGCGGGCCGACGTGGAGCGGGCCGTGCAAGTCGCGTCCGAGGCGCTCGGCGGCCCTGACGTCGGCCCGGTCACCAGCGACGCGACGATGGACATCCTCAGCGTGTTCGGCGTCGGCATCCGCACGCACGTCGGCGTCGGCTCGCGGATGTTCAAGGCCCTCAGCGAGGCGGGCATCAACGTCGAGATGATCAACACCAGCGAGGTGCGAGTGAACGTCGTCGTCGATTCTCCCTACGGCGAAGCCGGGCTCAAGGCGCTACGCGAGGCGTTCGCCGACGCGATGGGGTGACTCGAGCGGTCGCGACGTCGCGACGACAAGCCGCCGTCACATGGCTCTGTTGCGTACGGGAGCGTTTTTCAGAATTGTGTGCCACTGGCGCGCCAATGTGAAAACTGCTCTAGCACAACGGAAGTAATGGCCGATCGGGCGAGCGCGGATTCGGCACAAGTCGCTTCTCAAGCGGCGAGATGTGCCAATCCATGTGCTCCATGGGCACGGCGCCCAAGAGCGGCTGCGCGCCGCGCGGAAGTTCGATCGCTTGAACGTAGCACGTTCGTCCGCCGACTTCGCACTCCACCATGCCAACGAGCCGGTACTCGTGCTGTGCGCCGTCGGCCGTGTAGACCGCGGCCGTGGCCAATGGTTCCAGCCGCAGTTGCTCCACCAACTCCGCCGGAAGGCAGAGATCGATCGCGCGGGAATCGACGAGCGCATCGCACTCGACGTCGGCCCCGCGGCGGTCTTCGGGAAGAAACCGATTCTGCCAATTCCGCAATCGGACCTTCACGATGAAGACGCCCATATCGGAAGCTCCGCTTGTAGCCAGCGGCACGGTGATCGGCGTTGTCAGCGAACTGGAACTGTCAGCAAGTAGCATGGCGTTACCCTCCGCAGCTCGCGCGACGTCAATTTAAGGCAGCATAATTCAGACGAAGGTCGCCCTCAACTTCCCCCGCCCGCCACGTCCGTCAGCACATCTTCCGACACGTAAATCGGCAACTGCGGATCGCACGTCACCGCCACGGCAATCGCGTCGCTCGGACGGGCGTCGACTTCGATCAACTCGCCCTCGTGCCGCACGCGGAGCACGGCATAGTACGTGTGGTCCTTCAGCTCGCTGATCACCACGTCCTGGAATTCGCCGCCCAGGGCCTCGACCGAATTGACCAGCAGGTCGTGCGTCAACGGCCGCGGCGCCTCGTGGTGCTTCACGCGGCGGTCGATGCTCGTGGCCTCGAAGATGCCGATGAGGATCGGGAACGTCCGGTCGCCGTCGATTTCCTTGAGGTAGATAACTTGCTCCGGTGCGATCTCGCTGATGATGATGCGAGAGAGTTCCATCGCGACAGGCATGGTCGGCTTCCTCAGGCGGTTGATGTCAGAGCAAACGTGCCGCTTACCATGTCGATTATAGCGCGGCAAACTTGCGAATGAGAAGAGTTAACGGAATCGCTCGAGCAACCCTTCAACCTCCGAGATGAGCACCGGGACGTTCCAATGAACGATGTCCCAAACCGTGGAATCCTGGATGCGGTCGTAGCCGTGGGTGAGGCGATTGCGAAAATCGACGATCTTGCGGTGATCAGTAATCGCGGCAGCGACTTCCGGAAAATCCGTTTCGAGACGGCGCGTCGCCTCGCCTGCAATCTCAAGTTTCCGCTCGACGGCGGCCTTCAGCAGGTCGTTCGCTGCGTACTCGTCGACGCTGGCGGCGCCCATGAACTGTCGAGCGTCGCGCGCCGCCTGGAGGATATCGTAGAGCGCAACTGCAGGATCACGCTGCATAAACGACCTGACGATCCGCGTCGATGGCCCGCTGGAGATAAGGATTGCGAATGGCGCCCGGTTCCAGCAGATCGATCTTGGCGCTAAGAATCGCCTCTAGCGTTTCGCGGAGCGAAAAGTAGTTGTTGAACGCGCCCGGCGCACGCGGTTGGCGAAACTCGACCAGAAAATCATAGTCGCTGTCCTCCCGGAAATCTGCCCGAGATCGCGAGCCAAACAGCTCAAGGCGCGCAACGTCGTGCGCTTTGCAAGCCGCGACGACATCGTCTAGTTTCGACTTCAAGTCCGTCATTCCGATTGATCCCGGCAGAGGTCTTGTCAATTATAGCGACAGTAGCCGCTACTTTGCACCGGGACGGAGAGGATCGTTACGCCACCGTCGCGCCGTTGTCCTTCGCCTTCGTCTTCGCCGCCCCGTCCTTGGCTTCGTCGCCCACGAGCGTCGCCAGGCTATCGGGGATATTCACCCCGCCGATGTCGCGCATCACCTGCAGCATCGGCGGCAGCGTGCCCGCCATCTTGTGCAGGAAGTCGGCCGTCGAGCTACGGCCGTTCGCGCCGCCGTTTTCCCAGACAATCACCTTGTCGAACTTGATGTTGCTGATCGCCTTGGCACTCGATTCAGCCAGCGTATCGAGATGCTCGAGCATCATCAGCTGGAATGCTTCTTTCGCTCCGCCGCACGCGTCGACGATCATCTTCAAGCCCTCGCCCTTTTTGGCCAGGATTTCGTACTGGCCGCGGGCCTCCGCTTCAAGCTTGGCGTAGATCGCCGAAGCCTCGCCTTCGGCTTCGAGTCGGCGTTTTTGGGCCTCTGCCTCGGCATCGACCAGGATGCGTGCCTTTTGGGCTTTCGCAGGCGCTTCGAACTTCGCCCGTTGCTCGGCTTCGACGCGCTCCGCCTCGGCAAGCGCCGCCTTGGCCATCGCGCGGTTCTGAATCTCGATGACGGCCGCTTCCGCTTCGCGCTTGCGGGCTTCGCCCCGTTCGTAGGCCTCGGCCCGTTCGACCAACAGTGTGGCCTGCGACTGGGCGATCTTGGCGTCGGCGATGTTTTCGCCGTCGACGGCCAGTGCATTCGCGTCGGCGACGGCGATCCGCTTCTCCTGCTCGGCCTGTTTGACTTCGACGTCGCGCTGGAAGGCGGCGGTTTGCTCGCCGACCGTCTGTTCGCGTTCGAGCGTGGCGATCCGCACCGCCTGCTCGCGCTGCGCTTCGCGCGTGCCGATCTCGCGCAGCTTGGTGGCGCTGGCAACCATCACCACCTTCTCACGCTCGGCGTCGGCGACGCTAATTTCGCCCTGCTTCACTTCGTCGGCCACGTCCGCACGCGCCTGTTGGATGGCCTGCGAAGCGGCCTTCTGGCCGATGGAGTCGATGTAGCCGCTCTCGTCCTGAATGTCCGTGATGTTTACG
>CAYSFP010000205.1:0-9616 GCA_964430075.1 uncultured Planctomycetaceae bacterium
GTGCCGAGGACCGCATCGGCCAGGCGATGCGCCGCCTCGGCACGGGCGTCCACGGGCTTGCCGCCCCAGTCGAGGAAGTCGGTCGGGGGAAAGAACACACCCACGGCCTTCACGCGCGTGTTTGCCGGCGGCGTCGAGTCGCCGGCGCCATTCTTTGGCTTACCCTCGGCGAGGGCACTGCTCGCCGTCACGGCGGCGAGGCACGCCAGGTGCCCGCCGGCCGAGGCGCCCATCAGCCCCAAACGTTCCGGGTCGATGCCATAATCGCCGTGATGGTCCTTGACCCAGACAATCCCCTGATTGAGATGGTCGACCATCTCGGTGGCGCCAAACTTCGTGACCGAACCAGGCCGGACGGCGAACACGGTGAATCCTTTGCGGCACAGAATGTCGAAGGTGAGGGCCCGCGTGTGATCGCGGACCTTGCCGCGGTCGGAATGCCAGGCGCCGCTGATGACGTCGACGATGGCGAGGCCGTTCTTGGCCCCCGTCGGCGTGAACACATCCATGACTAGGCCGATGCCGTGGACTTCGGCGTAAACGACGTTTTCCTGCTGCGTGTAGGGAAACTCCTGGGCCGCCGCGCCAACAGCCGACAGCGCGCTCGCAACGACCAGCAATCGGCGAAGCACCATCACGGCGCCCATGCCGAAGGGGATCGTGGCGGACGTCGACGAAGCGTTGACTCGGGTGATAGTCACGACTTACAGTCCTCCGACCTCGGGTGTTATGGAATTCCTACGTGCGTGGCGCCGCTGGACACTCCCCCGATTGCTGCCTGGCAAGCTGTCGCTCACGAACCCACCGCAGACATTCCGCAAAGGCGACTCCCGGTAGCAGCAAAGCTCCTACGAACAAGCCATTCGTCCAGCCATGGAGGTAGGCGCCGGCAAGGGTGGCCACCGCGGTCGCTAGGCGCATTGCCCAAGCGAAGGCCCTTTGCAAGGCGACTTCTCGCGAGGTGACGTTGCGTGGCATCGTCTCAGTCTACCGCTTACCGCCTGTCAGGTATTATGGGGGGCCATGCGGACTACCGTTGGTGTTATTGCGATCCTCTTGGCGTTGGCATTGTTCGCCGCCCTTAGAACGATGATGGTGGTCTGGGTTCGCGATAAGGGCTTCGAGCAATTCAGCCGCGAAATTGGCAACAAGCCTCGAGTATACATTTACCTTTGTCAGCTCATCGTCGCGAGCGTGTTCGCGGGAATTGGGACGCGATTGCTTCGGCCGCCCGGCTGACGCGCGGGGGCGGAGCGGGGATTTGACCGAAGCGTCGCCATCCAAGGCGGCTACAATGGGCGGCATGAAGAAACGCCGTGAGGCATACCAACGGCTTCGGCGCGAGCAGCCCTTCACGTTCTGGCTGGCGATGTTCTCGATGGCCTTTTGCCTGGTGGGGGCCATGTTTTGCTTCGCGATCGTCCTGATCGCGCCTTTCCGCGACGTGATTATAAGGCTGCTGAATGAGGATTTCTGAGCCTCCGACAGTCTGGCGGGAGACATACGGCTATGACGCCCAAGGCGGAGTTCCGAATCCGGGCCGCATTCGGCTATGTGTTCGCGGTCGTGATCATTTGGATTATGGTCTCGAAGGGGTGGGCCAACCGATGGGAGTGGTGGGCCGCATGGGCGGGCGTTCTTGCGATTCATACTTGGCTGGTCGCACGGCACTGGCCGGATGGCCCGGCATAAGCTGCATACACACCGGTTAGCCAACTTGCCAATAGGCCCCCACACTCGTCGGACACTCCCGACGCCAGCCGGGTGTGCCCCTCGCCCCGCAAATCAGGTACACTCAGGGGTTAGGTCGGGGGGGGGGCGCGCCGGCCGTTCTCATCCGAACCCGCTTGCCGGGAGGCTTGTCGCATGTTGGATTTGCTTGGCCAGGGCTCGGCGGTCACGTGCAATGGCGCCACGCGGCGCGATTTCCTTAAGGTCGGCTCGTTGGGGGCCATCGGGTTTTCGCTGGCGGACTACTTCGCGGCGCGGGCCGCCGCCAACAGCGTGCCGGCGAACGATCGCTCGGCGATCATGATCTTCAACCTGGGCGCCCCCAGCCAGCTCGACACGTTCGATATGAAGCCGGACGCCCCGGCGGAGATTCGCGGGCCGTTCAAGCCGATCTCGACCGTGGCGCCGGGCATCCAGGTTTCGGAAATTCTGCCGCGGCACGCACAGATTGCCGACAAGTTTTCGCTCGTGCGCTCGTGCCATCACGGCGGAGCGGCCGTGCACGACGCGGGGTGGCAATGCGTGCAGACCGGCCGCGTGTTTGCCGGCGGGGTGAACACGCCGCACGCCGGCTCCGTGGTCAGTTACCTCCGTGGACGGAAGACCGACCTGCCGCCGTTTGTAGTGCTGCCGCAGACGATGGGCCGCGGCGGCGGCAACTTACCCAATGGGCAGGCCGGGGGGTTCCTGGGCAAGGCGCACGATCCGTTCTCGCTGATGGCGGATCCCTCGCAACCGAACTTCCAGGTGCCCGACCTGCTGCCGCCGGCGGAAATCGACGAGACGCGGCTGGGCCGCCGCCGCAAACTGCGGGAAATCGTCGAAGCGAACATCAAGTCGTTTGAAGCGAGCGAAGACGCGCGGCTGATGGACGAGAACTTCCAGGCCGCGTTCCGGCTGATGACCAGCCGCGAGGCCCGCGAGGCGTTCGACCTGACGAAGGAGCCGACGTCGGTCCGCGAGCGGTACGGTATGAACCGCTTCGGGCAGTGCTGCCTGCTCGCTCGGCGGCTCGTCGCCGCGGGAGTGCGGTTCGTCACGATCAACACGTTCCTCACGGTGTTCGACGAGATCACGTGGGACATCCACGGCAGCAAGCCGTTCACGTCGATCGAGGGCATGAAGAACATCGTGGCGCCGATGTACGACCAGGCCTACAGCGCACTCATCGAGGATCTCGACCAGCGCGGCATGCTGGAGGGGACGCTCGTGTGCAACCTGGCCGAGTTCGGCCGCACGCCGCGCGTGAATCCCGCGGGCGGGCGCGACCACTGGCCGCAGTGCTTCACCTGCTACTTCGCCGGCGGCGGGGTACAGGGTGGGCGCGTCGTGGGCAGCAGCGACCCAATCGCCGCGGCGCCGGCGGATCGGCCGGTCGAGCCGGGCGACCTCGTGGCGACGATCTTCCACAGTCTGGGGCTGAACCTGGAAACTGAGCTGCCCGGGCCTTCGGGCCGGCCGTTTCCGCTGGTTGATTTCGGCCGGCACGAGATTCACGAATTGTTCTGACACGAACGCTTTTGACCACGAAATCCACGAAAGAGCACGAAAGGGCGTCGATTGCAAAATGCGTTTTGCACAACAGCCATTAGCACTTTGTGCGCCTCCCTCGAACATCGCGAGGATGCAAACCA
Source organism: uncultured Planctomycetaceae bacterium (assembly GCA_964430075.1). Classification (GTDB taxonomy): domain Bacteria; phylum Planctomycetota; class Planctomycetia; order Pirellulales; family Lacipirellulaceae; genus Lacipirellula. The sequence continues at coordinate 3,366 of CAYSFP010000205.1, forward strand.
TGGCGATTGATTTTTCGTCCCTTTCGTGAATTTCGTGGTTCTCCCGTCCTTCGTGGTTTTCAACAACTGCAGAACTTGAACTGATCGCGGGGCGGTATGACGCACGACCAGTTGTTCCGTACATCGGCGATCGCCGCCTGTGTGGCGTTCGCAATCGCGGCGAACCCAACGGCGGCGGCGGACAGCCCTCGCTACGCAGTGCTGCCGGCGGCCTCGACGCTCGCAGGCCCGCACGCCAGTGCGCAGTTGTTGGTCGAAAGCGTCGCCGACGAACGATTCACCGGCGAGCACACGACTCGCGCGCGCTTCGGAACCAGCGATCCGGCCATCGCCACAGTCGACGACGGAGGCGTGATCCGCCCCGTCGGCAACGGCGAGGCGACGATCACCGCCACGATCGACGGCCTGGCCGTCTCCGCCACGGTCGCCGTGCGCGGCATGCAGGACGCGGCGCCGTACAGTTTCCGCAATGACGTGCAGCCCGTGCTGGCCAAGTTGGGCTGCAACTCGGGCGCGTGTCACGGCGCCCTGGCCGGCAAGGGCGGGTTCAAGCTGTCGCTGCGCGGTTACGACGCGCTGGCGGACTTCCATTCGATGACGCGCGACGCCCGCGGCCGCCGCGTCGAGCTGGCCGACCCGGGCCGCAGCCTCGTGCTCGTCAAGCCCACGATGGCCGTGCCGCATAAAGGCGGCCTGCGGTTCAACGAACAGTCGCCGGCCTACGAAATCCTGTCGCAGTGGATCGCCGCCGGCGCGGCGCCGCCCACCGACCAGGACGCGATGATCGAGTCGCTCGAAGCGTTCCCCGCCGAAGCGATGCTGCGGCCCGGGGATGAGCAGCGGATCGTCGTGCGAGCCAGGTACGACAACGGCGCGGTGCGCGACGTGACGCCGTGGGCCAGGTTCGCCTCCACGAATGAAGCCGTGGCCACGGTGAACGACGATGGACGGCTGAAGGTGATCGGCCACGGCGCCGGCGCGGTGACGGTGTGGTACGCGAGCAAGATCGTCAACGTAATCGTCATCTCGCCGTACGACGCGAACGTGCCACGCGAAACGTTTGCCGACGCGCCGCGGAACAACGTCGTCGACGAGCTGGTGCTCAAGCAGCTCGAGTTGCTCAACCTGCCGCCGGCCGGGGCGGCCGATGACGCGACGTTTCTGCGGCGCATCTACTTGGACACGATCGGCAAGCTGCCGACGGCCGACGAAACCCGCGCATTCCTGGCCGACGCGTCGCCGGACAAACGAGCGAAATTGGCCGACGCGCTGCTCGAACGGGAGGAATTCGTCGATTACTGGGCCTACCAGTGGTCCGATTTGCTGCTGGTCAACGGAAACCGCCTGCGGCCCGATGCGGTGAAGGCGTTCTACCTGTGGATTCGCGAGCGAGTGCGCGACAACACGCCGTGGGATGAGTTTGCCCGGCAGATCGTCACGGCCCGCGGCAGCAGCCTGGAGAACGGGGCGACCAACTTTTACGCGCTGCACCAAGACCCCGAAACGATGACCGAGAACATCAGCCAGGCGTTCTTGGGGCTGTCGATCGGCTGCGCGAAGTGCCACAACCATCCGCTGGAAAAATGGACCAACGACCAGTATTACGGCATGTCGAACTTGCTGGCCCGCGTGCGGGCCAAGGGGTGGGGCGGCGACGCGCGCAGGGGCGACGGGCTGCGGACCGTATTCGTCGCCAGCCGCGGCGATCTCATTCAGCCATCGGCCGGCGTGCCGCAGCCGCCGGCGCCGCTCGACGGCGATCCGCTGGAGGCCGACTCGGGCGATGCGCGGCGGGAGTACCTGGCCGAGTGGCTCACCGCAGCGGACAACCCGTACTTCGCCCGCGCGATTGCCAACCGCGTGTGGGCGAACTTCTTCGGCGTCGGACTCGTGGAGCCGATTGACGATTTGCGGCTCTCCAATCCGGCGAGCAACGAGGAGCTGCTGGCCGCGCTCGCCGACTACCTCGAGCAGCACGATTACGATCTTAAGGCGTCCATGCGGCTGATCCTGCAGTCGGCCGCCTACGCCCGCAGCAGCACGCCTGCCAGCGAAGGCGTCGGCGACACGCGCAACTTCTCGCATTACTTCCCGAAACGGCTGATGGCCGAGGTCGCGCTCGATGCGATTTCGCAGGTCGCCGATGAGCCCTCGCTGTTCACGGAGATCGAGTTTTCGGGCGCCGACTTCGTGAAGACCGAGTTCTATCCCGAGGGAACGCGGGCGATCGAGCTGTATGACTCGGCCGTCGTCTCGCGGTTTTTGCGCACGTTCGGCCGGCATCAACGCACCGTCACGTGCCAGTGCGAGCGCTCGAACGAACCCAGCCTGGTCCAGGCGTTGCACCTGTCCAATGGCGAGACAATTCTCAAAAAGCTCGCGGCGGAGGACGGCAAGTTGGCGTCGCTGCTGGCGAGCGGCTTGCCGAACTATCGGATCGTCGAGGAGTTGTATTTGTCCGCCCTGGCCCGCTACCCCACCGACACGGAGCTGGCCGGGTTGCTGCCGATCATCAACGAGGCGCCGGGCGAGGAGCGGCGCATCGTGCTCGAGGATATGTTCTGGGCGGTGCTCAGCAGCCGGGAGTTCATGTTCAATCACTGACTTCGACTTTTCGCACGTCTGATGAGACCCGCGAAACACGCGAAAGGACGCGAAAAGCAAGGCCCCGACCGCCGGGCTTCTCTCTCGCGGCAAAATACGAAGTCGAGAGATTTGTCTATCTACTTTTCTATATTCTCTTCTTTCGCGTCATTTCGCGTGTTTCGCGGGCCCTATCTGAAACGTACAAACCACAAGCTAACAACCGTGTCGAATTTGAGGTTGCCGGTCCGATGACGCGATGCGCTCACACGCTGCGATGGATGATGGGAATTGCCTTGGCGGGCGGGCTTTCGTCAGCCGCCGATGGCGCCGAGGCGGCGCCGGACTTTCTGCGCGAGGTGGCGCCGATTTTCGACGCGTATTGCGTCGGCTGCCACGCGGCCGACGGCCCCGAAGGCGAGTTGACGCTGGAAACGTTCGCCGGGCTGGCCGCGGGCGGGGCGAATGGCGCGGCGATCGTGCCGGGGCGGGCCGACGCCAGCCGGCTGATCCGCATGGTGACCGGCGAGATCGAACCGGTCATGCCGCCGGAGGACAACGAGCGGCCCACGGACGAAGAGATCGACGTGCTGCGCCGCTGGATCGATGCGGGGGCGCCGGGCCCCGAGGGTGCGGAGCCGGAGTTTCCGGAGTTGACGACGCCGTCGATTGCGCCGGCATCGAGCGCGCCGGATGAAATCACAAGCTTCGCGCTCGCGTCCGACGGGACGCGACTCGCCCTGGGCAAGTACCGCCGCGTCGAAATTCGCGACGCCGCGTCCGGCGAGGTCGTGGCCACAAGCGCCGAGCTGCCGGGCAAGGTCAATGGCGTGCAGTTCGGGGGCGACGCCTCGCGCGTGATCGTCGCTTCGGGCATCCCCGGGCTTTATGGCGTCGCGTCGCTGCTAAATGCGGTCGACGCGCAGACCGTCTTGGAAGTGAAAGGGCACCGCGACGCGATTTACGACGCGAAGCTCAGCCCCACGGGCGACCTGCTCGCCACCTGCAGCCACGACCGCATGATCCACCTGTGGGACGCATCCACCGGCCAGCATGTGCGCACTCTGTCCGGGCACAACGGTCCCGTGATGCGTCTGGCGTTCAACGCCGAGGGAACGATCCTGGCCAGCGCCAGCGCCGACGGTACGGTAAAGATCTGGCAGGTCGCCACGGGCGAGCGGCTCGATACGCTGGGGCAACCCGAAGGCGGGCAGTGCGCGGTCGCGTTCAGCCCCGACGACGCGTGGATCGTCGCCGGCGGCGCCGATCGTCAGGTGCGCGCCTGGCGGCTCGTCTCGCGCGAGGCGCCGCGGATCAACCCCATGGTCCACGCCAGCACGGCGCACGACAGCACCGTCGTCGAGCTGGCGTTCTCGCCCGACGGCGCGAAGCTCGCCAGCGCCTCCGAGGGCGGCGAATTGGTGCTGTGGGACGCGGCGGCGTTCGCGCCGGTGCACCGCTACGAGCCGCAGCCAGACATCGTGACGGGCATCGCGTTCGAGGCGGACGGGGAGCATTTGCTCGTCGCGCGGATGGACGGCTCGCAGCAGCGCTACGCGGCGAGCTTGCACGGCGGCGACGCCGACGCCGCCGATGCTCGCCTGGCAAGCGATCCGGACGACCAAGAATTGAACGCCGCGACGCCGCGACAAGAGTTTGCTGAACAGGAACCCAACGACGCTTCGGACGGCGCGAACGCGATCGCCGCCCACGCCAGCGTGCGCGGCGTGATCGCCGCCGCGGACGAGAGCGGCGCACCCGACGTCGACGTGTACCGCTTTGCTGCGCAGGCCGGTCAGCAGTTTGCGATCGAAGTAAACGCCGCGCGCGACAAGTCGCCGCTCGATTCCCACGTCGAGGTGCTCGACGCGGGGGGGCGCTCGATCCCGCGCGTCGTGCTCCAGGCCGTGCGGCCCACGTACTTCACCTTCCGCGGGCACGATTCGACGTCGCTCTCCGACTTCCGCCTGCACAAGTGGCAGGACATGGAGCTGAACGAATATCTCTACGCGAACGGCGAAGTGTCGAAGCTGTGGATGTACCCGCGCGGGCCGGACTCGGGGTTCCTCGTGTACCCCGACATCGAGGGCAGCCGCTACGCCTACTTCGGCACGACGGCCGTCACCCACGCGCTGAACGAGCCGTGCTATATCGTCCAGCCGCATGCTCCCGACGAGCAGCTCATCCCCAATGGGTTGCCGCAGTACACGATTTATTACGAGAACGACGACGACGGCTGGCGGCAACTCGGCGCCGACTCGCGCGTGGCGTTCACGGCGCCGGCCGACGGCGAGTACCTCGTGCGGGTGCGCGACGTGCGGTCCCTGGGCGGCGAGGACTACAAGTACGAGCTGATCGTGCGGCCGCCGCGGCCCGACTTTCAGATCACCGCGAGCGCCGGCGACCTGGCGGTGAGCGCCGGCAGCGGCAAGGAGTTTTCCGTCAAGGCCGAGCGGCTCGACGACTTCGACGGCCCGATTCGCGTCGAAGTCGGCGGTTTGCCGCCCGGGTTCCACGCATCGTCGCCGCTGGTGATCGAAGCCGGGCAGAACATCACCTTCGGAACGATCAACGCGGCGCCGGACGCCGCCGCCCCGCCGGAGAACCAGGCGCCGATTAAACTCACCGCGTCGGCGGAAATCGGCGGCAAAACGGTGACGAAGGATGCGGTGGATTTGGGTCAACCGAAGCTGGCGCCGGCGCCCAAGATCCTAATCCGCATTCGCCACAAGAATCAGCCGCCGGAAACGGTCGCGGCGGCGGACGCCCCGGCGACCGGCAAGCCGCCCACGCCCCTCGAGCTGGAAATCGCCCCCGGCGAGATGGTCTCCGCCATCGTCGAGTTGGTGCGCGACGGCAACGACGGCGAGATCTCCTTCGGCGGCGATCACTCGGGCCGGAATCTGCCGCACGGCGTGTTCATCGACAACATCGGGCTGAACGGCCTCACGCTCCTGGCCGGCGAAAGCGAGCGGGAGTTCTTCATCACCGCCGCCCCGTGGGTTCCCGAGCAGTCGCGGCTGTTCCACCTGCGCATCGATGCGGAGGGCGGGCAGACGAGCTGGCCGGTCCTGCTGCACGTGCGCAAGTCGCAACAAGTAGCGGGAACGTCATCCCCCGGCGCCGCATCGACGGCCGCTGAAACGGCCTCGACGGCTTCGAACTGACTTGAACGCGGATCCCCCCTTCGCCCCTGCGGGGCGAGGCGGACCTCTTGAATCTTCATCCACGGGTTGCGCTTCGCTGATCACCCGTGGCTACAAGCCTTGGCCCCTCGGGGGCCGGACGCGGCGACGATCGTTGTGCCGAGGCGGCGTCGGTCTGACGCCTTCGACGCCGCTCGCGCCTCGCATTCGCCTGGGCCGGTCTTTCACATATGTTCCCCGGGCAACTTGCTGGCTTGCTTCACCCACGCGGTGAATTGAGCTTCGTCGAGCGGGTCGTTCTCGCGGATGTCGAGATACCGCACGTCCTTGTGCTTGGACTCCCCGGGCGGCGCCGGACGCAGGGAGGCGCCGCGGAAGAACGCCACCTTGATGTACTTCGTGAAGCAATGGAAGCTGAGGAACCAGCCCTGGCCTTCGAGGCCGTAGAAGGGCGAGTTCCATTTGACGGCCTTGTGCACCTCCGGGACCGTTCGCTCGATGAGGGCGTCCAGCCGCCGGCCG
>CAYSFP010000206.1:0-9522 GCA_964430075.1 uncultured Planctomycetaceae bacterium
TTTGCAATGGCACGTTGAGCGCGCGGGGAATGCACGTGGCGAACGTGGTCTTGCCGACCCCGGGGGGGCCGTCGAGCAGGATGTGCCCCAGCGGCTCGCTGCGGATGCGGGCGGCGTCCACGGCGATCTTGAGCCGCTCGTACACGTCGCGCTGGCCGACCATGTCCTCCATCCGCTGCGGGCGGAGGGCCAGGTCGTCCTCGCGGGTGAGCGCCGAGTAACGCGAGGGCGGCACGTCGGGAGGCTCGGCGTCGTCGGGATTGAGGAGCGGTTCGCGCATGGGGGGAGGAATGAGGCTGTAGGCTGTAGACCGTAGGCTGTAGGTCGGAGGGGAGCGCGGAGGGTTCGAGGTTTAGGAAGAGGATAGTCCCCGGCGCAAGCCGGGGGTTGGCGGCGGTGAAACCCGGCTTGCGTCGGGGGCTGCTTCTTTCCGAATCCTGAACCCTTTCTGTACGCCTGTATGCTATCGGTCGCGCCACTCTACCAGCTTTTTGCAAAATGGGGCAAGATGGCGCGGGTTGCGGCGCGTGAGCGTCGCGCTTGCCGGGCTCGAGGACGAGCCGGCTCGCTAAGGATCGCGCCCCTCCGACCTACAGCCTACGGTCTAAAGCCTACAGCCTTCCCCCCCCCATGACCTGGCGTCGCTATCTGCAGTCGCGCACTCGCAACCCCGCCTGGTTGTGGCGGATGGTGATTGGCATTCTGCTGGGCGGGCTGGTGGCGGGGTTCGCCGTCGATGCGGTCGTGCACGGCGAATTTCGCTGGATGATCGCGAGGTGGGTCGACGATTCGCAGGCGACGCAGCCTTCGGAGCCGGGCGCCGACGACCAGCCGGCGTCCTGGGATCGGCTCGACCAGCTCGGCGCCCAGAGCGAGTGGCTGGCCGTATGGCGCACCATTCCCCGCATCATGCTGCGCGACTGGCGGCATGTTGGCGTCACGGCGCTCGCGTTGCTCACCGGCGTCTGCTGGCTTGCGTTTTCGGCGCAGGCGATTCAGCCGCGCTCGCGGCGCGATGGGCGGTTGTGGCTCGTGCCCGTGGCGTTCGCGCTCGGCGTGCTCAGCATCTGGCCGACGATCCTCTTGATCGTCTGGCAGGAGCATCGCTTGGGCATCACCGAGAGTGAGGAACTGCGGGCCGGCCTCAAGTATTTCGTGTTCGGCGTCGGCCTGCGCGAGGAGCTGGCGAAGTTTGTGTGCTTCCTGCCAGTGCTAGCGTGGTGCGTGCGGCGGCGGGACGAACTGGCGGCGCTGGTGCTGGCCGGCTGCGTGGGCATCGGATTCGCGGCGGAGGAAAACGTCAATTACATCCGCGGCCAGGGCGACGCGATCGGTCGGATGCTGAGCGCGGCGCCGTTGCACATGGCGATGACGGGCCTTGTCGGGCTGGCCGCGTATCGCGCTTGCGTCTGGCCGCGCGAGTGGGCGGGCCCTGCGCTGGCCATGTTTGGCGGCATCGTCGCGGCCCACGGACTGTACGATGCGTTCATCGTCCTGCCAGCGCTCGTGGACTACAACCTGGCTGCGGCATTGATCTTTGTGGGACTGGCGTACCAGTACTTCCGCGAGCTGCGGCCCAAGCAGCAACTGCGCGCCGAGCCGATCAGCCAAACCGCGAACTTCCTGTTCTGCGTCAGCACCGTCGCCGCGGCGACGTTCGTTTACCTGTGCGCCGTCGTCGGCTGGCGCGGCGCCGCGAACGTGCTGTTCGCGGGCATCGTGGGGCAGGGCGTGATGGTGTACATGTTCCTGCGCGAGATGCCCGAATCGATGGTGAGCGTGTGAGGGCGTCGTACGAAGGCGGCTTAGTGCGGTGCGCTCCGGCGAGCCGTAGGCTCGCGGCTCGTTTGCGCAATGCTCGACGCATCAAGTCGCTGCCAATAGCCGCGAGCCTACGGCTCGCTGGGGCGCTCCGCGCGATGCCGCATCGGCGCGACGATCATCGTGATCACGCCGAGCGGTCGGTCGCGAGCGGCACCGGCGGCAGCTCGTCGAGAAACTCGCCGAGCGCTTCGTAGAACTCGTCCGGCTGCGGGCCGTTGTGGTCGCCGCCTTCGACGACGAAGAACCGCTTGTGCGGCGTCGTGGCGGCGTCGAACAGCCGCTTGCCCATTTCGAACGGCACGATGCGATCGGCCGTGCCATGGGTCTGCAGCAGCGGACCCTGGTACGCGGCGATGCGCTGGGCCGAAGGATAGCGATTGCGCATGATCCACTTCACCGGCAGCCAGGGGAAGTGGTAGGCGGCGGTTTCGATCATGTCGGCGAAGGTGCGCTCCAGCACCATGCCGCGCACGGGGTGTTCGGCGGCCAGACCCACGGCCACGGCGCCGCCGAGCGAGCGGCCGTACAGCACGACGTCCTCGGGGCGGATGCCCTCGCGGGCGGCCACCCAGAGCTGCGCCGCGCGGGCGTCGGCCAGCAGGTTCTTCTCGTGCGGCTTGCCGCCGCTGTGGCCGTAGCCGCGATAGTCCCAGGCGAAGACGCTCACGCCAGTCCGTTCGCGGAGCAGGGCCAACGTGGGGGCCAGGCGGGCGACATGTTCGCCGTTGCCGTGGCAAAACAGCACGGCGGCCCGCGGGTTCGGGTGCGGCACGTACCAGCCGTGCAGCCGCACGCCGTCATGGGCCGTGAAGTGGATGTCCTCGTGCGGCAAGTCCGCGGCAATCCAGTCGGCGCCCGCGTGGGGCGGCGCAGGATAGACCAGCCAGCGTTCGAAAGCGCTTAGCATGAGGACCACCAGCAGGTAAATGACGAGGACCGGCCGGAGGAGCCGCCACGCGTAGCGGGGCACGGTCGCGGCGAGCGAGGCCAGTTTCTTCATTTTAATCAACGATACGGAAAACGCTCGTATAAATCCTACGCCGCTGGCGGGCCGCGGGTTCAAGCGGTTGCCCTGCGGCGTGGCGGATATGTCGTGGCGGAATTGTTTCAATCGTGCAAGGTTGGCGGATTCGCGCGTCACCCGCCGTGGCGGTGGTCGTAGACGGCCCGCAGCAGCTCGTCGACGTCCTTGTACTTTTTCTTGCGGGAGAGTGCTTCGTCGAGCAACCGCCGGGCGTCCGATTCGCTGTGCCCGAGCGCCCGCAGGGCGTCGAAGGTTTCGCTGAGCACGTCGCGGTCGGCGCCGACGCCCTCGGGCATGACGCGGCCGACCAGCAGGGCGAACTTTGGCACCTTGCGCCGCAGCTTGGCGATGATCCGCTCGGCCGTCGCCGGGCCAATTCCGGGCAGGGCGGCGAGACCCTTGGCGTCCTGGTCCTCGATCATCGCCGCCACGTCCTGCACGGGCCGCACCATGGCGCGGAGCGCCTTCTTCACGCCGACGCCGTCGACCTGGCAGATGAGGTCAAAGAACTCGCGCTCGATGGGATTGAGGAAGCCGATGAGCCGCGGCGTAAGCCGGCTGGCCATCTGGTTGCCTTCGAGATACTCGATCGTGTGCAGACTCGTCTCGCGGCCGATCTCGCCTTGGAGCTGCCGGCGGGCGAACTCCGGGATGAGCACTTCGTACTCGAAGGCGCCGACGGCGAGCGTAAGCACGTCGCCGGCGACGGCGACGGGGATGCCGGTGATTTTGGTGATCATGAAGCAGACTGGAGACTGTAGGCTGGAGGCTGTAGGTCGGAGGGGATCATACAGGCCTCAGCTTTCGGCCCCAAGTCTTGCTCGGCTCCACGCATGGCACAGCGCGATCGCCAGTGCGTCGGCCACGTCCGGCGGTTCGGGCGTCTTCGACAGCCGCAGTTCGCGGCGGATGGCGTCCTGCATTTGCGACTTGGGCGCCCGGCCGTTGCCGGTGAGCGTTTTCTTCACCTGCGTGGCGGCGTAGTCGTGTACCGCGATGCCGGCCTGGGCCGCGGCGAGCACAATCACGCCGCGGGCGTGGCCCATCAGGATGGCGGTCGTGGGGCGATCGTAGTGGGCATACAGCTTCTCGAGCGCGAGGGCCTCCGGCTGGAGCGTGCGGATGACGTCGGCGACGCCGTCGTGAATCTCCTGCACGCGGGCAGTGAGCGATCCCTTGGTTTTGCCGCGGACGACGCCGGCTTCGACGAGACGCACCTGGCGATCGACGACTTCGACAACGCCGTAGCCGGTGGTGTTGAGGCCGGGATCGATGCCGAGGATGCGCATGGAGTTCGTGGTAGAGAGAATCGAGGCGAGCCTAGTTAACCACAAGAACGTACCAAGCTAAGACCTGAAAGCCGAGTGCAATCGCGTTCCCGCAGGCGTGGAGCAGGATGGGGACTACAATCGTACCGCTTTTGAGGTAGGCCCACACCAGGAAATAGCCGGCGACAAAGTTGTCTGGTCCGGGATTGCCACCGACGAAGTGAGCTACTGCGAAAGCGGCCCCGCTCGCGATGATGGCAGCCTTGGGGCTCCATGCAGCGATTGGGACGCACAGGATCATTCGAAAGAGTAACTCTTCCAAAACAGGATAGATGATGCACATGTCGAGAAATGCACGTGGGACATTTGCCGGAGCGATCATTGGCGGCACGCGCCAGAGATGTCCTGAAAGCAAGACGGCGCCTGCGGCAAGACCCCACGCCACGACGATCGCCAAAAGAATTGATCCGACCTTCAGCCAGTGACGAATGCCTTGGACCGGGGTTAGTCTCAGGCCCAAATCGTGCCTCGCTGCGGGCGCCAGGCAGATGAACAACCCCAGGGCGCCGGCCGCAATGACCGCCAGCGTATCTGGCTGACTAAAGCGTCGCGTTGAAATGATGGCAAAATCAGCAGCCAAGGCGAGCGTCGCAATTAGTGCGATGACCGCCCAACGACGCCTGTTGTGTCCTTGTTGGAACGATCCTGCGATTGGCGTTTGCATGTTTGCCGAAACCAGGATCGGCACGATGTTCCGATGGTGTGGGGCGTCATCGGCTCGTGTTGCCGACCACACAGCTAGTCACAGTCGTCACAGAACCCGTCAGCGTCGATAGGCTTTGTCAGCCCTGCATCGAGTTCAGCAATTGCCTCAGCCGCGAGTTTCTCGAGAAGCTCGGGCGAGCGTTGAAACAGCTCGTCCCACCGCTGTTCGGATTGGCGACGCCTCTCTTCCTTCGCAGAACGCGGTTCTTCCATTGTATCAGCCCCCGGTCCATTCGGTTCCGCTCGGACGATCTTCGAGCTTCACGCCGGCCTCGGCCAACCGATTGCGGATCGCGTCGGCCGTGGCGAAGTCCTTGCTCTGCTTCGCGGTTTGGCGAAGCGAGATCAGCAGCTTCATCACCGCGTCGAGCGCTCCTTCGCCGCCGCCGGTCCACTCGGTGCCGCCGGCGCGGTCTTCGAGCTTCACGCCCGTGGGTGCGAGGCCGTCGCGGATCGCGTCGGCGACGGCGAAGTTCTTCGCCTTGCGCGCGTCGGCGCGGAGGTCGATGACCAGGGGCATGACGTTGGCGAGCAGCGCGGCGTCGGAACCCCCGGCTTGCGCCGGGGACTGGGGCGGGGTGAGGAAGATGCCGAGGATGTTGGAGAGTTCCTTGAGCGTGCTCATCAGGAGGGTGAGCGTGCCGATGGTGGCGTTGTCGGCGCCGCCGGATTCGAGGTTGTGTTCGTCGCAGTAGCGGTTGGCGATCTTGGCCAGCTCGAACAGCTCGCCGATGGCGCCGCCGGTGTTGAAGTCGTCGTCCATCGCGGCGAGGAATTTTTCCTTGCACGCGGCGGCCGCGTCGACGGCGGCGTTGTGCGTCGTCGGCGGGGCCGTCGCAGCGCGGTGGGCGGGCGCCTTGAGCGCGTAGAAGTCGCTGCCGGTGATGCGATGGTAGCGCTTGAACAAGCGGTAGAAGCCGTCGAGGCCGACGCCGGCTTCGGCGATCGCCTCTTCGCTGAACAGCACGGTGCTGCGGTAGTGCGTGCGGAGCAGGAAGAAGCGGATTCGCTCGCCGCCCTGGCGCTGGATGAGGTCGGCGAGGCCGCCGGCGCCTTTGGAGCGGGACATTTTGCCGCTGACCTGCTCGGCGGGGCTCGCGGCCGCTGAAGCGGCCGCGCCGTCGGGGGATGGGGAAGATGGCTCGCGTTCGGCGCGGCCGCCGATTTTTCCTGCCGCGGCGTCGCGGCGGAGGAGGCCATTGTGGGCCCAGTAGGTGGCGAACGGCTTGCCGTGGCAGCATTCGCTTTGGGCGATCTCGTTTTCGTGGTGCGGGAACACCAGGTCGAGCCCGCCGCCGTGGATGTCGAACGTTTCGCCGAGCAGCTTCTTGCTCATGGCCGAGCACTCGATGTGCCAGCCCGGACGGCCCGGGCTCCACGGGCTGTCCCACGAGGGCTCGCCGGGCTTCGCGCTCTTCCACAGGGCGAAGTCGGCCGCGTGGCGCTTGCGGTCGGCCCCGCCGCCGCCATCGCCCTGCACCGCGTCGAGCGTGCGGTTGGAGAGCTTGCCGTACTCGCCGTCTTTGGCGACGTCGAAGTACACGTCGCCGTCGGATTCATACGCGAAGCCGCGGTCGATCAGGTCCTCGACGATCGCGATGATCTCGGGCATGCACTCGGTGGCGCGGGGGAAGTGGTCGATCTGGTCGACGCCCAGCGCGGTGAGGTTGCCGTGGTAGTCGGCGATGTTCTCTTCGGCGACGGCGAGCATCGAGATGCCGCGCTCGTTGGCCTTGTTGATCAGCTTGTCGTCGACGTCGGTGATGTTGACGACCCAGGTCACCTTGTAGCCGCAGTACGCGAGATAGCGTTTGATGCAATCGAAGATCACCGGCCCGACCATGTGGCCGATGTGGGCCTTGTCGTACACCGTGGGCCCGCACAGGTAGATGCCGACCTTGCCGGGCGCGACCGTGCGGAACGGTTCTTTGCGCTTGGTGAGCGTGCTGTAGATTGAGAGCGAGGGATGGGGTTCGGAGAGTTGCATAGGTTCGCGGCGGGTCGCGGCGGCGTGCATGGGGAGTAGCGAGTGTATGAGTTGTGAGTGGCGAGTTACGAGTTGCGAGATAGCCGCGAGCCTACGGCTCGCAGGGGCGCGGGGTTGGACTTTTGATGGCAACGGACGACGCGGATCGCGCTCCGCTACGGAGGACGTTCGCGTCGCGGCTAAACCGCAAGCGATTAGTCAGGAAGTCGCTTCGACGAGCGCCACGCACCGGGCTTCGATCGTTTCCTCGCGGCCCACGGGGCCGGCGTCTTCGCCGGTTTTGGCTTTTAAGTTGATTTGATTTGCCTGCACGCCGAGGATTTCGGCGATGCGGTCGATGATGGCCTCCTTGTGCGGGGAGAGCTTGGGCCGCTGGGCCGCCACGACGCAGTCGAGGTTGACCAGGCGGCAGCCCGCGGCGATCACGTCGGCGTACGCCCGCCGCAACATGTCGGCGGAGTCGCGCTGGCGATTAGCTTCCTCCGTGTTGGGAAACAGCTCTCCGATGTCGTCGAGTCCGGCGGCGCCGAGCAGGGCGTCGGTCACCGCATGCAGCAGCACGTCGGCGTCGCTGTGGCCGAGCAGGCGCCGATCGTGCGGCACGTCGACGCCCCCGATCCGCAGCGGCCCGCCTTCCGCCGTGCGGTGCGAGTCTTCGCCCAGGCCGATGCGTAGGTTCGTCACGTGCCGCCCCCGAGTGGTGGGCGATCCCACGCCCTGGTCGCCGTTCGCGCGGATTATAGCGGACCGTGGGACGGGCGGACCATAGGAGCGGGCGAGGGGAAGGAGTCAGGGGACAGGAGTCAGGAGTCAGGGGACGTTTAGCCGCCACGCGGCAGCGGAGCGCTCGGCGGCGCAGCGACGATCTCCACCGTGACCGAGCACGGCTCATCGGCCGGCTCAGGCAGACGCAGCTCAAGCTCCACGCCCTGCGTCAGTGCTTGCACGACCTTGACCGACGCTTCAGGGCCGTCGACTGCCGCAAACTCCACGTCCGGCGCTGCGACCAGCGGCGGACAGAACCCCGCGTACAGCATCGCGTGCCGCTGACCCACGGCGAAGTCGGCGCGCAGCGTCCCGCGGACGGTTTCGATCCCCGCGGCGTCGCGCACGCGGGTCAGCTCCTGGACGACGACAACGTCGTCCCCGCATCCCCCTCCCTCGAAGGGAGGGGCTAGGGGAGGGATTCGCGACGTTTGAAGATTCTCGCCGCGCGGCGACTCAACATTCTTTGCCAAGAATCGCGTACGCGAAACAAAGTCCGCAGCAATCACCGGCAACCAAACCATCCACCCGAAGGCATCGACGCGCGGCGGAGCGCATCCGAGACACAGCAAGATGAGCGCGGCCGTGCCGCTCCAGGCGAGCCTCGCGTCGGCCACGTGCGCCGAGTTGGTGAACCGTCGCCATGCGGCGCGGCCGCCGAAGACGATCACCGACGCCAGGACGAGGGCCGCGAGCAGCGGCGTCATCGCGAGATCGGCGCTCAGCGCGCCGCTAAGGCGCCGTGCCGTGATCAGCGCGGCGACGGCGGCCAACGTGAGAGTCGCGCAGAGCGCCGCGCGGCGCAGGATTTCCTCCGGTCCCCTCCCCTTGATGGGGAGGGTTAGGGAGGGGTGAGGCGCAAGAGTCAGGCCGGCCTCCTTCGTGGGGCTTCCCCGCTCCCCGATGGCTTCGCCCACGGTACCACCTGTGCTCGGGCGACTTCGGGTCGCCCGTGCTCGGTGCTCCCTCCCCGCCGAGGGGAGGGAGCCGGAGGAATAAGTTCAGCGCTCGGGTCTCGCCGACGATATCGCGCTCGATGCAATTCCATCGTTACGTCGCCACCGCATCCGCTTCGGCCGCCTTGGCCAGCTTCTTTGCCATGTCGGTCTTCTCCCACGTGAACTCCGGCTCGTTTCGGCCGAAGTGGCCGCCGGCGGCCGTCTTGCGGAAGATGGGCCGGCGCAGGTCGAGATACTTGATGATTCCCGATGGCGTGAGCGGGAACAGCTCGCGGACCAGCTCGCAGATGCGGCTATCCTCGATCTTGCCCGTCCCCTCGGTGTCGACGTAGATGCTCACCGGCTCGCTGACGCCGATGGCGTAGGCGAGCTGCACTTCGCAGCGGTCGGCCAAGCCGGACTCCACGATGTTCTTGGCCACGTAGCGGGCCATGTAGGCTGCGCTGCGGTCGACCTTGGTCGGGTCCTTGCCGCTGAAGGCGCCGCCGCCGTGCCGGCCCCAGCCGCCGTAGGTGTCGACGATAATTTTGCGGCCGGTGAGCCCGCAATCGCCGTGCGGGCCGCCCACCACGAACCGCCCTGTCGGGTTGATGTGGTAAGTGATGTCGCCGGTGACGAGGTGCTCGGGCAGCTCGGGCTTGATGATCTGCTCAACGATGTACTTGCGGATCGTCTCGTTGGACACGTCCGGGCCGTGCTGGGTCGAAACGACGACCGTGTCGATCCGCGTCGGCGTGTGGCCGTCGTACTCGACGGTGACCTGGCTCTTCGAGTCGGGCCGCAGCCAGTCGACCTTGCCGGCCTTGCGGGCCTCGGTCAGGCGGTTGAGGATGCGGTGCGACAGCGCGATCGGCAGCGGCATCAGCTCCGGCGTGTCATTGCAGGCGTAGCCGAACATGATGCCTTGATCGACGGCGCCGATGTCCTTGC
>CAYSFP010000207.1:0-9492 GCA_964430075.1 uncultured Planctomycetaceae bacterium
ACGCGGCCCCTCCGGGGCCAAGACGCGTGCGTCGATAGCAGATGCATCATCCTGGAGAGGGCTGGGGAGGGGGGATGCGGCGGGTACACGGAAAGCTCACGCGAACGGCGATGCGTGTACCCGCTGCTTCACCCCTCCCCTAACCCCTCCCCATCAAGGGGAGGGGAACGGAGGCGATGAACAACATGCGCGCCCGCCGCTTGGTACGTCCTCATGTGCTCCGAACTCTTTCGCATCCCGATCACGTCCAACGGCGTGCCGATCTTCGGCTTCGGGCTGGTGCTCGTCGTGTGGTTCGGCGTGAACGGCTACGCCATGTCTGCGATGGCCCGCCAGGTCGGCTGGCCTGAGGCGCTCAAGGCCCAACTGCCGACGATGCTCGTCGTCGCCGCTGTGATCGCCCTCGCGATCCCCAAATTCTTGCCTGGCGGCGTACCCATCCGCAGCTACGGCGTGCTGATGCTCACGGGCATCGTGGCCGGCATTGCCATGTCCGTAGTCCGTGCCCGTCAAGCAGGGATCGAGCTCGACGACATCTTCAGCCTCGCCCTCTGGGTCATCCCGGGCGGCGCCCTCGGCGGGCGGCTGTTCTACGTCGTTCAGTACTGGAGCGACCGCATTCGCGAGCCGGATCTCGCGGGCACGCTGAGGAACATCTTCGCGATCACCGAGGGCGGGCTCGTCGTGTACGGCGCCTTCGCGGGCGCGATGGCGGGCTTTGCGATTTTCGTGATGCGGCGGAAGCTGCCGGCGCTCGCCCTGGCCGACATCATGGCCCCCGCCATGATGGCCGGCCTGGCGCTCGGCCGCATCGGCTGTCTGATGAACGGCTGCTGCTACGGCGGCGAGTCGCATGCTGCCTGGGCGATAACCTTCCCGCGCGAGAACATGACCGATTCGCTGAGCGCGCCCTACGCCGATCAGGCCACGACCGGTCGCTTCTATGGCCTGCACCTGGCGGGCAAGCCGAACGATCCGGCGACGCTCGTGGTCACGGGCGTCGATCCCCGCTCGCCCGCCGCGGACGCCGGCCTCGAAACGGGCGACGAGATCACCGTGATCAATGATGTCGCCGCTATGCCTAGCGCCGCCGCAAGGACCTTCCTCGCTGCGCTGCGCGACGAAACGTCGCTGGAACTGTCCACCAGCCGCGGCCCGCGCACGATCGCCGCGATGGCCACGCCGCCGCGGAGCCTGCCGGTGCATCCGGCGCAAGTTTACAGCGCCGTCGACGCGGCGCTGCTCGGCGCTGTGCTGTGGCTGTATTACCCGTACCGCCGCCGCGACGGCGAGGTCATGGCGCTGATGCTGATGATCCACCCGATCTCGCGGTTCCTGCTGGAGGCCATCCGCGTCGACGAGCACGCCGTGTGGGGCACCGGGCTGAGCATTTCGCAGAATCTCAGCATCGTGATCTTTGCGATTGGGGTGGGGATGTGGGTGTCTCTGCGGCGGTCGCAGGCCCGTCCCAACGCTCTTGCCCCCACCAGCCCGAGTTCGCCGGCAATCCCAACGGGATTGAATCGTCCAGCCCGGGGTTGATCGCGCAGGCGATCTACCCCGGGTTTCCCGGCGTAGAAAGAACCACAACCCCGTCAGGGGTTGGATCACGGCCGCCGGTTGACGCGACTCTTTCCGAGTTGCGGGGCCACGATTCCCGGGCTGCATGACGGAAATCCCTCAGGATTCGCGGATTTCGCCGCCTCCGGCCAGCGTTTAAGACATTTTTCGAAGAATTCCCGCAAGACGCCCCGCCCGGTCGGTAACTCTCCCCGTGAAGCCGACGATCATGCACCAGCCAGCCGGCCACAGCGAGTTGGAAACGCCGGGCGGCGAGCGAACAGCGCTTGTCGACAGCGGCCTGGCGGAGCATGGCCGGTGGCTGCGGACCGTGCTGATCGCCCGCGGCGTCGAGCGCGGCGCCTTGGACGAGGTGTTGCAGGAGACAGCCCGCGAAGCATTGCGCAACGCGGCCAATCTCCGCGACGCTAGCCGCCTGGCGCCGTGGCTGTACCGCATCGCGGTGACGCAGGCGCTGCTGTACCGGCGGCGGGTCGGCCGCGGCCGCAAGCTGGTCGCGCGCTACGCCGGCAGCGGCGCGGCGCCGGCCGAGGCGGTCGACGACGATCCGCTCGCCTGGCTGCTGGCCAAGGAACAACAGCAGCTCGTCCGCCGCGCGATCGCGACCCTCGGGCCGCGGGACGCGGAGATCTTGCTCCTCAAATACACCGAAGACTGGAGTTATCGCGAGCTGGCCCGCCGCCTCGAGGTCAGCGAAAGCGCCGTCGAGGCGCGGCTGCATCGAGCGCGGGCTCGACTGCGCTCCGCCCTGATGCGGCTAGCGCCGAGCCTGGCGCCCGAACGAGCAAGTTGAAGCGAGAGTGCGGGTTTTCATCGTGTCATTCTGAGGTCCACCGAAGAATCTTGTCTGCAGTCACTGCCGGCTAGACCCTTCGGAAGACCTCAGGGTGACAATCAGCACGCGAATCGGAAGAACTGTTTCGACAACTAGCAATATGTCCGTCCACGCCCCGAACCACGACGACGCCCTCTTCGACCGCCTGGTCGACGGCGAGCTTTCGCCCGCCGAGCGGCAGCGACTGCTCGCCTCGCTGGACGATCGCGCCGACGGCTGGCGGCGTTGCGCCTTGGCGTTTCTCGAGGCCCAGAGCTGGCGGGGGGCGATGAATCGGATGGTGAGCGAGCCGGCGTCCGTAGGACGCACGATGCTCGGAGCGCCCTCGGGTCGATGGCGCTCTGCGTCGCATGCGGGCGCCTGGCTCGCCGCCGCCGCGGCCGTCGTCGCGGCCTTCAGCGTCGGTTGGCAACTCAGCGGGGGCGGGGCGGGAGCCGTGCCGGAGAGCGTGGAGCTAGCCGGCCAGCCGCTCGATGTCCGCGGCGCCCCGGACGCCCCGGCGGTCATCGACGAGCTGCCCGCGGGGCCCGATCTCGATGCGATCACGCTGGTCGTGCAGGACCGCCACGGCATGCCGCAGCGCGTGCAGGTGCCGTTGGTGGAAGGCGGCCAGCTCGGCGGCCCGTTCGACCAGACGCCCGCGTGGCTCGCCCCCGCGATGCGCCGGCAGCTCGCCGAGCGGGGCCTCAATCTGCAGGGACGCCGCCGCTACGCACCGCTGTATTTCGAGCAGGACGATCGCGTGGTGCCCATGATCGTGCCGGTCGACGACGCCGTGATCACGCCCGTAAGCCGGCCCGTGTATTGAATGGATAAACACATCGGAAAAGCGCGCCGACCCGCTGCGGAAGGTAGGGCGCCGGAGGCAGAGAATTGCACTTTGTACTTTTTTTAGTAGGAGGTCCTGACATGTCTTGCGAACAGAAAAGCCGCGCATGGAGCGCCGCGGGATTGATGGCGATCGCCGCCCTGGCGGTGAGCTTTGCCTACGCGCAGCACGCGTGGGCAGACGAGGATCAGGAGGAAGGCCGCATCGTTAATCTCTCGCCGGGCGGCGACGAGGGGGCGGCTGCACTCTCGGTCCAAGAAGAGGAAGAAGCCCCGGCCTACTGGCTGGGGATTCAGGGCCAGCCTCTCGATAGCGCCGTGCTCCGCACGCATTTGCAACTGGCGGACGACGTCGGCGTCGTGGTCGAAGCGGTCGTCCCGGACAGCCCCGCCGCAAAGGCCGGCCTCAAGCGGCACGACGTGCTGATCTCGGTGGGCGGCACGCAAATCACCGACATGGGCGTGCTGCAACAAGCCGTCGCCGCGAGCGAGGGCAAGCCGGTGGAGCTCACGTTGATCCGCCTGGCGAAAGAAGAGACGCTCAGCGTCACGCCGGAGGAGCGGCCTGCTGACCTGCAAGTCAACGTGCCCCAGCGGGGTGTTCCCGGCGGCATGCCGATGGGCGATTTGCAGAATATGCTCGAGCAACTGCAGCGCGGCGGCGGCATGCGGGTGTTCGGCAATGGCCTGGTCCTCGGCGGCCAGAACTTCGACCTGAACCAGATGCCCGGCGGCATCGAAGTGAACATCACCCGCGAGGGCGACGGCCCGGCCAAGGTCACTGTACGCCGCGGCGACGAGTCGTGGACCGTCGAGGAAGGCGACGAGCAGGCCCTCGACAAGCTGCCCAAGGAGATCCGCCCGTTCGTCGAGCGGATGCTCAGCGGCCAGAGCGGCGTCATGCAGGGCCTGCCCGGCGGTCTCGGCATCGGGCGGCGGGGCGGCCCGGGCCATGTGTTCGATTTCAACTTCGATGAGCAGATGAGCGCCCACATCAACGCCGCCCGCGAGCAGGCTGAAGCGGCCCATCGCGCCGCCGAGG
Organism: uncultured Planctomycetaceae bacterium; assembly: GCA_964430075.1. Classification (GTDB taxonomy): domain Bacteria; phylum Planctomycetota; class Planctomycetia; order Pirellulales; family Lacipirellulaceae; genus Lacipirellula. The sequence continues at coordinate 4,287 of CAYSFP010000207.1, forward strand.
AAGCCAGCGTTCGGGCTCGCGACGAGGTTCGGGATCAGTTGCTCGAGCGGATGGAACAGCTCGAAAAGCAGCTCCAGCAGCTCCAAGAGCAGCTCCAGGAGCAAAATTCCGAGGGCTGAAATTCCAAGAGCGCGCCCCGATCCGACGAAGCGTGAGTAGGGTTACATACGCAGCGAAGGGTCGCTGACGCCGGCTGCATCCTCCGGCGTCGCAAGGCCCCCGCGGGCCCCTCCCGATCGGTTGCCGGCGCGCGTCCGGGCGGCTCCAAGCCCGGCACGCGCGCTCGAACGTCCCCTCCCCTAGAACGGCAACCGATCTTACGCGGCGGCCGCGGCTCCCCCCGAGCCGCGGCCGTCGGCGCTTTTTGGGCGCAAACCGAGACTTCAAGGGGTGGTATAATTGGAGGACCGTAGCTTGGCATGGACTCTTGATTGGCCTGCTCAATGGTCGATTCCCCTTGGAACACCTGTCCGGCGGTTGAACGCGATCCCGCCAAATTGAGCGGGGCGTGGATCTTTCGCGGAACGCGCGTCCCTGTTGCCGCCCTTTTCGAGAATCTCAAAGACGGCGCCACCGTTGATGATTTTCTCGAGTGGTTTCCCGGCGTTTCTCGCGGGCAGGTCGTTGCCGTTCTTGACCATGAAGCGGCGTCACTCAGCGATTAACGCCGTGGCCGCAAAGTGAAGATTCTCTTCGATCAAGGAGCCCCGGTTCCGTTGCGACGCCACTTGACAGGCCACGACGTTTCAACCGTCTTTGAACTTGGGTGGGCGCGGCTAAAAAACGGCGAACTTTTGGAGGCTGCAGAACGCGACGGCTTCGACGTCTTCCTGACGACCGACCAGAACCTGCGCTATCAGCAAAATCTTGCCGATCGAAAGATTACGATCTGCGTGCTTTTAACCACGTCGTGGAATCGCATTCGGCAACATGCCGATCGCATTCGCCAAGCGATCGAGAACGCACAGCAAGGCGAGTACATCGAGATCTCTACTATTTGAGGAGCTCGCCCTCACCCCGTCTTCCGCTTCTTCGCCGGCGCTCGCTTGGTGGTCCGCGCCTTTTCGCTTGCCGCCGTCTTCCGCAGCGACGCCCGCGTTTTCTTGAACTCCAGGCTGGCCTTCAGCGCGTCGATGAGATTGATCGTCGGCGGCGCCTTGCTCGCCTTCGGCTTGGCGATCTCGCGACCCTCGACCTTCGCCTCCACCAGTTCGCGCAGCCGCTCGGCATACAGGTCGTGGTAGCGCTCGATCTCGGCCGCGTCCTCGCGCGTCGCGTCGATCAGCGTCTTGGCGAGCTTCAGCTCCTGGGCCGACACGGGCTCGTTGTCCAGCAGCTTCTCGAACTCTTCGACCGGCTTGACGTCCGCCGCGTACTGCAGCACCGACGTGGCGAGCAGCTTGCCCACCGGCCGCAGCATCACCAGCTGTTCGCGACTGCTGATCACGACTTGCGCCAGCCCCACCACCTGGGCGTCGACCATCGCGCGGTGCAGCAGCGCGTACGGCTTCTGCCCGGGCCGGCCGCTGGGCAGCAGGTAGTAGGTCTTGCCCGAAAAGTAGCGCGGGTCCACCTCATCCGGCGCCACGAAGCGGTCGACGTTGATCGACCGGTCGGCCTCCGACCGCAGCGCTTCGATCTCGTCGGGATCGACCACGGCGTACTGGTCCTTGGCGAACTCGTAGCCCATCACGATCTGGTCGCTGGAGACCTCGCCGTGGATGGGGCACGTTTTCTTGTACCGAATACGTTCGCCGCAGCCCTCGTGCAACTGATTGAGCGCGATCTGCGACTGGCCGGTCGCGGAGGCGGTGTATCCCTCCACCGGGATCGAAACGAGACTGACGCGGATGAAACCTTTCCAACTTGGACGGGGCATGGCAGGGCCGGAGGCTGGAGCGATGGGAGGCCCTCCTGGCGTGACGGCGTCCGTCTGCCAGCAGTGCTAGCATTCCTCGTGCCGTAGGCCACACGAATATCCGACGGCTTTGGCCCTGGCGCATGCGGATGTCGCCCTGAATCCAATCCTGAAGGGATTGCATCGTGTAGCCCGGGGTTGATCGCGCAGCGATCTACCCCAGGATGACCCGCAACAAATCCGCAACTCTGAAGGAGTTGCATCACCGGCGCCGGACAGTTGTGATGCAACTCTTTCAGAGTTGCGATGGACATCTGTTTCCGGTCCCAGGGGTCGATCGCTGTGCGATCGACCCCTGGCGGGAAGATGGAATCCCTACAGGATTCGACTGTGGATACCAGAAGGTCCTTGGTCAGCCTCGATCGGACAATCGCCGCACCGCGTAGCGATGGGCGACGACGCGGAATCCGTCGCCGAACTCCACCGCCACGTTCCGCGGCCCCGGCCCACGCCCGCGGACGACGATCCGGCACGCCTGCCCATGCCGCCCCGGGAGCGTCTTGCGAATCCGCCAGAAGTGCGTGAGCGGCGGCCCCGTGGCGTCGATCGGTCCGGTCGCGGCGCTCATGAAATCTGCACCAACCCGCTCGACGCCTGCCCCGCTTGCGATCGCCGCAGTTGCCCGCAGGCCGCGTCGATGCGGTCGCCCTTGCGGTGGCGGAACTTCACGCGCAGGCCGCCCGCCTCGAGAATGCGGCGAAACTCCTCGCGCCGCTCGGCGGTGGGCGTGCCGTAGGGCAGCCCCGCCACGGGATTGTAGGGAATCACGTTCAGCAGCGCCTCGCGGCCGCGTAGCAGCCGGGCGAGCTGCCGGGCGTGGTCCGGCGCGTCGTTCACGGCGGCCAGCAGTACGTATTCGAAGGTGAGCTGCCGCCCGGAAACCTCGAAATAGTGATCCGCCGCTTCGATAATCGCCTCCAACCCGATGCTTTTATTCACCGGCACGAGCTGGTTGCGCAGCTCGTCATTGGGAGCGTGCAGCGAAACGGCCAGCCGGTAATGCACCTGGTGTCGGGCCAGCCGCTCCATCGCGGGCGGCAACCCGACGGTTGAAATAGTGATCCGCCGCGCGCTGATCCCCAGCCCGTCCTCGCGGCGCGCTTCGTCCAGCGCCGGCATTAGGCGATCGAGATTCGCCAACGGCTCGCCCATGCCCATCACCACGATGTGGCTCAGCCGCTCCTCCTGCGGCGCCCCCGGCTTCAACAGCCGCTGCAGCCGTAGCATTTGTTCGACGATCTCGCCCGTGGTGAGATTGCGGTCGACCCCGTCGAGTCCGCTGGCGCAGAACACGCAGCCCATGCCGCAGCCCACCTGCGTGCTGATGCAAATCGTCCGCCGCTCGCGGCCGCGGAGCAGCACGCACTCGATCTGCCCACCGTCGGCCAGGCCCAGCAGCAGCTTCTCCGTGCCGTCGTCGGCCTGCGTGTGGCGGTCGATCGTCGCGGTCCACAGCCGAAACCGCTCCGCCAGCTCGGCCCGCAGCGCCTTGGACAGGTCCGACATGGCATCCCAGTCGGCGGCGCGCTTCTCGAACAGCCACTTCCGCACCTGAGCCACGCGATAGGCCGGCAAGCCGCGCTCCACGGCCCAGGCGCCGATCAGCCGCTCGGCGGAGTCCAACACGTGCGGCTTGGGGTCGACCATGGCGTCGGGGGAGATGAACCGCCAAGGACGCCAAGGACGCCAAGGCCGGAAAAAGACAACTCAGACAATTGAACCACTAAGGCACTAAGTCACTAAGTCACGAAAAAGACCAGGAAAAAGAGAAGTGAGGCATGAAATATGACTGTGCTATCCTTAGTTCGTCGATCTTGTTTTGTTTTCTTAGTGCCTTCGTGCCTTCGTGGTTTCTTCCCCTCCGACCTTGGCGTCCTTGGCGGTTCAATCCTTCTCCGAAACCACCGACGGCAGCCACGAACACAGGTAATACGCCCGCGGCGCCGTCAATTCAAACAGGGCGCTCAGGTCCAATCCCCGCGGCGAACCCAGCGGGCTCTTCGCACCCAGCAGCATTTCCAGCGTCGACGGCGGCTGATCGTACTGCACGCACCGCGCCGAGTTCGCGTCCACGCCTGCCAGTTCCGCCGCCCGGGCGACCGCGTCGTCGATGAATCCAATCTTGTCGACCAGCCCCAGCTCTTGCGCCTGCTCGGACGTGAAAATCCGCCCCGTCGTCGCCGTCTTGAGTGCCTCCGGGTCGTCCTTCAACTGCGGCCGTGCATCGAGCACCACGTTCTTGAACCGCTCGAAGCTGCGATCCACGAGATCCTGCAGCAACTCGCGCTCGCGCTTCTCCTCGTCCTCGGAAAGCTGCCGCGTGGGACTGCCCATCAGCTTGTCCTCGCCGCTGGAGATCGAGTCGTCCTGGACGTCCCACCGCGCGAGCAGCCCCGACAGGTCGTAGTGCGGAATCATCACGCCGATCGACCCGGTCCAGGTCGTCGGCTCGGCAAACACGATGTCCTCGCCCGCCTCCGGCGCCATCGCCAAATAGTAGCCGCCGCTGGCGCACAGCCCGCCCATGCTCACCACCATCGGCAGCTCCCGCTCGCGGGCCAGCTTGCGCAGGTGGTGATATAGGTAGTCGCTCGCCGTCACCGTGCCGCCGGGCGAGTCGATCCGCAGCACCACCGCGGCCACGTTCTCGTCGCCGCGGATGCGATCGATCTGCCGCTTGACGAAGCCTTCCGGGTCGAGAATCGCCCCCTCGACCTTGAGGATCGCGATCTTCTTCTCGGCGTCCTTGCTGAGCGAGTGGTACCGTTCCGTCGGCCCGCCGGGCGGACTGAAGTAGCTCTTGTAGCTAGCAGCCTGTCCGAAGATCGTCGCCACGCACAACACCAGGGCCACAATCAGCCATTTGCCGTAGCGGCCAAACGCCGTCGGCCGCTCCTGCTGCAGGATGATCTTCTGCGGCCCGACGGCGACGGGCGCGGCTGGCCGCGGCGCCGAGCCAGGATTAGGCGGAATCGTTGAGCTCATCGGTGCGGAACCCCGCGTCGCGTGTCGAAACGGCTGAAACAGTGCATTCTACTGCCCGGCTACCGCTCGACAACGCAATCCCGGCGCCCCGCGCGGGTAGACGGCAAAGTCGCGGCAGTGCCTGTCATTCTGAGGTCTGCCGAAGAATCTGGCGTCGATCTTCCTGAGCGTTTCCATCGTTCAGGGTATTACCTGGAAGACCCTTCGGCAGACCTCAGGGTGACAAACTGCGACTTGGCAGTCCTCCAGGGGTGCAAGTCGCACTTTGTATTTTATGCGGCGGTTTGATAGCAGCGGTAAGGG
>CAYSFP010000208.1:0-9442 GCA_964430075.1 uncultured Planctomycetaceae bacterium
CAATGTTTTCGACTGGCATGACCAGGTCGGCAACAGGGTAGACTTTGGTCTGCAGGCGCGTTTCCGCTTCGTCCTCGGTGGTGATCAGCAGCACTTCGTTGTCGACGATGTAGGTCAAATCCTCGACCTGCCCCAGCATCAGCTCCATGGCCGAACGCAGCGTAATGCCGCTGTAATTAGCGGATACCTCCGTGTCGGGGCTCGTCGCCACCGCATCGAGCGCCGCGGTGTCGAACACGATCGGAAAATCATACTCTTCGGCGATCAATTGCATGATCGTGCTCAGCGGCGTCTCCGGAAAATCGAGCCGACTCAAGAGCGGCTTCCGCAAGGCCGAATAAATCCGCGTTTCCGCGTCGCCCGGCGCCGCGAGATCCATCGAGCCCCAACGTTCTTTGCGCCGCACCGACATCTCCTCCCACCACGAGGCGTCCGGATAGACGATCGGCGGATTGTCGGGAGCGGGAATGGCGGCCAGCTCGATCTGATACATCGTCTCCCACGCCGCCGCGTGCCGCGCCGATCGCGCCACATCCTGAAGGTACTTATGCCGCGCGTGCCGCGCCCACAGCGTGGCCGCCACGGGCGTCACGCCGTCGGGGTCGATCTCGTTCACGAACTCCGCGACTTCCTGAGCCTCGGCGTACTTCCGCTCGTCCATCAGCGCATCGAAGCGGTTCATCAACTGCTTCTCGCGCTCGATCCGCCGCAACAGCCGCTCGTTGAGCAGCCGCTGCTCCATAGCGGCGGCGACCCCCTCCTGACGCAGACGATCCAGCTCGTCCTTCAGCGACGCTTGCCGCGTCGCCTCGCGCAGCGCGATCTCGAGCTTGTCGCGCAGCGCGGCGCGTTTGGCCTGGTCGACGTCCGGCGCCTTGAGCAGATTCTCAATCGCGAGCTTCAAGTCCTGAATTACCGCCCGCGGATCGCGGCTCATCCGCTCGCGGGCGTCGATCACCGTGTTGGTGATTTCGCGCTCCAGCATCTGCACCCAGACGCGCCGCTCTTGCTCCACCTCGTCGAGGAATGCGCCGTCGCGGCCGGCCGAGCCGAACGAAGGACGGGCCTCGGGCAGGTCGACCGGGCCTTGTAAAATGATGTCGCCGCCCGCGGCCGGGTCGGCGGGAATCGCGGCGGGAATGGCCGCCGGAACGCCAGCCGGAGCTTCCAGCGGCGGCACGGCCTCCAGCACCGAACCCTCCGCCTCCGGCAGGTCCGACCCAAAATCGCTGTCGCCGAACGGGTCGTCCTCGCCCACGACGGCCTGCACGGTTCGCGCCTGGACATTCCCGGGGTCCGCTTGCAGCACGGCATGGGCAATTCGGGCCGCCGACGCGCGGTCGCCCGCCGCCATCGCCCGCTCGGCCAGCATCGTGAGTTGATCCGCCCGCGCGCCCACCAGCCGGGCCGCTTCGGCAAGCCCCGCCGAGCCGACCGTCGGCAGCATCAGGCCATGGTCCCGCGCCGCGACGTCGACCAGCGTCGCCAGGTAGGCGTAATCCTGATGCGACGCCTCGGGCGTCACGCTCCAGGACAACTCGACCGTCGCGCCGTCCGCGTCAACGGCCGCGACCCGCACCGGCAGCGAGCCCGCAAGCGTTGCCGTCGTGCGGCCCAACAGCACCGTGTCGCGATCGGCGCGCAACGGCGGAACCGGCGACGGATAGGTCTGCCCCAAGGCATCTGGCAGCGTGGTCGCGCTCGGCCACAGCACGGCGCCGCGCGCCCACACCGCCAGGTGCTTGCCCACCGCCTGGGCGGCGCGCTTGTTTTCTTCGGCGGCCCGCTCGGCCGTGATCCCCGCGTCCGCGTCCTCGCGCGCCAGCGGCTCGGCGGCATACAGATTGCCGCCCGTTTGATTGGCGAGCACGGCCAGCGTCTGCCCGTCGACCGCCGGACCGATCGCGTAACTGGACACGGGCGTCCGCGTGGCGCGCAGCCGCTCGATCACCGGACCGATCGTCGCCGCATCGAGCATGTTCGCCATGCTCGAACCATCGCCAAAATACAGCACCGCGCGGTGCGTCGACCGAGCGGATTCAAACGAGTCAATCGCGGCGCGCAGGCCGCCTTCTAAATTCGTCGAACCCAACGGCGCCCGCTCGCCGAGTGCGGTCAGCGCGGCGCTGGTTTCGGGGCCGCCGGCCGCAGCGAAGTTGTTCGTCATCGGCACGGCGTCCAGATCGAGCGCTACAATCTGCACTCGGTCGGCGTCGCGCAGCCCAGCCAACATCGTCTGGAGGGCCGCGAGCGCCGACGCGCGGAAGGGCCCGGCCTGACTCGCGGACGTGTCAAACAGCACCACGACGTCCACAGAATCGAGTTCGGCCCGCGGCACGTCCGCCGCCAGCGTCAGGGCGTACGAGGTTTGGCCGTCCGCCGCGTACGACGCCAGCTGCGCCGATTCGGCCCGCGCCGTGGCGCCGCCGAGAAGCGCCGCCGCCAGAAAGCTGAGAAGACAAGTTCGACGCATACACATGGGAATGCTCCCGCAATGGACGGTCTGCGCTGCGGCTCAGCCGTGTTCCGTGGCGGCAGCCGCGCGAGGCGCAGTTTTGGACGACTTCATTGTGCTGAAAATTTCCATAAACCTCCAGCAACCCCCAGTTTAAGCTCGTTTCGATGTGGTCGCCACAAGAAATTGGCAGATTCGACGCGCGACCGCGGCGGGCGGGGGACGGGGGAACCGGGAGACGGCGGACGGACAATGAGCCCGTCTGCCCCCTGCCCCCTGACCCCTGACCCCTGACCCCTGACCCCTGACTCCTGACCCCTGACTCCTGACCCCTGACTCCTGACTCCTGCCCCCCTCGAACCCCCGGCTTGCGCCGGGGGCTATCTCCCTCCTGAATTCTGAACCGTCTCCCCCCGCCTCCGCCTTGGCCCGCAGAATGCTTACGATTCGCCTTGTCGGTGAACAGGCACCGCCGCATCATCGTAGGAAACTCCAACGAACCGCGTTCCCCCATGCTTAACCACGTTGCAATGTGCATGCCGTACGGGGAACGCGCCGGCGGCACGCATTCCCCGTTTCCCGTGGAATTCTCCTGAAATGAAACGCATCTCCGTCATCGCTGCCGCCTCCCTGGCCGTGGGCCTGGTCGTCGGCGGCTGGCTGGCGAGCCACCCCGGCGCGATCGACCCCTGGCACTCCGCCCGCGCGCAAACCACCGCGGTCGGCAGCTCGGCGTCGACCACCCGGCCGGCCGCCATGCCGCTGGGCCTCACGCCGGACGAGCAGCGGAACATTCGCGTCTACGAATCCGCCAACCGCAGCGTCGTCAACATCGATACGACCATCATTCAGGTCGACCGGTTTTGGGGCCTCCAACGCGAGGCCGAAGGATCCGGCTCCGGCGCCATCGTCGATCGGCAGGGCCACATCGTCACCAATTACCACGTCATCGACGGCGCGCAATCCAGCGGACGCATTGGGGTGACGCTGGCGTCCAACAAGACCTACCCGGCCCGGCTCATCGGCGGCGACAAGGAGTTCGATATCGCGATCCTGAAGATCGACGCCCCCGCCGACGAGCTCGTGCCGATTCCCCTGGGCTCCTCCAGCCAGCTTCGCGTCGGCCAGCGCGTCTACGCCGTGGGCAATCCCTTCGGCTGGGATGGCACGATGACCACGGGCATCATCTCCAGCCTCAACCGCAACCTGCCCAGCCGGGTGCGCGGCCGCGACATGAAAGCGCTCATCCAAACCGACGCCGCCATGAACCCTGGCAACTCCGGCGGCCCGCTGCTCAACACCAACGCCGAGATGATCGGCATGTGCGTCGCCATCGCGAGCCGCACCGGCCAGAATTCCGGCGTCGGCTTTGCGATCCCCATCGACCGCATCCGTGCCGTGCTGCCGGACCTGATCGAGCACGGCAAGGTGGTCCGCGCGGACATTGGCATCTCGGAGGTCATGGAAACCAACAACGGCCTGGTCATCGGCCGCCTGACGCCCGGCGGGCCCGCCGACCAGGCCGGCCTGAAGGGTTTCGAGGTGCTAGTGCGCCGCGACCGCGGGTTCGTCGAAACGTCGATCGATCGCTCCCAGGCCGACCGCATCATTGCCGCGGACGGCGAGCCGATGACCACGGGCGTTCAGTTCCAGGACAAGATCTGGGAGCACCGCCCTGGCGACGTCATCAAGCTGACGATCATTCGCAACGGCGAGCCGATGGACGTCTCTGTGACGCTCGCCGGGGCGTAGCTTCGCGCCACGAAGCCGCCGAAGGGAATCCCCCCATGGAGCCGGCCCGCTGGCGGACCGCGCCACGGTCCGGAACCGATAAAACCGCAACTCGCAAAAAAAATTTGCAAAATTTCACTCTGCGCGCTCTACGCCCCCTAGGGCGAGGGGATTTGCCCCCTTCGGGGGCCCTGCCGCGCAATGCAATGCTTCGTGCCGCAACAACTTTTGATGTTGACGCGGAAAGCCGCAAGCATCTTGGGGAACCCGCCCCGCGACCCGCCCGCCAGCCGCGGCGCCGCCCGTTTCGGACCCCGGGGGAGTTGCGTCTCGCCGCCTGGCCGGTAAATTCGCCCAAGCGTTAAGTTTTGACAAACGTGCGTTTGTCGACATCCGGGCCGCACATCGACGTTCCTCCCTTTTTTTCGTCCCACCTTCAGGCAGCAGCGTCCGCACCGCACAGGCCACTTCGATTGGACGAGGGCACGCGGAGCCGCTGATGTCGCACTGATGCGATTCTCTCGCGGCCGTGATTGACGCACCCACTGCGTCGAACAGCGGCTTCCCTCTCAACCGAGTCAATCCGTCGCGAGCGGACGTCGCAGCTTTAAAGGAGTTGTTTGGATGGTTCACTACCTCGCCGCCGCTGTGCTTGCCGCTTCGTCGTTGGCCGTCACCCCCAGCAAGCTGGAGTGGCACGCTGATTACGGAAAGGCGCTCGCGGCCACCCGCACCGATCAGCGCCCGCTGCTGGTCGTGCTGGATGTGCCCGCCAGCCCCGACGCGAGCCTTGATGGCGAACTGCTCGCCACCGAGGGAGAGCAGGCCGAGCTGTTGGCCAAATACGAACTGTGCCACGTGGACGTGAGCACCGAATACGGCCAGAAAGTCGCCCAGGCGTTCAAGGCCACCCAGTTCCCGCACACCGCGATCATCGATCGCACGGGCGCCGTGGTGCTGTTCAAGAACGCCGGCCAGATGGATGAGTCTGCGTGGTCGGCCACGCTGGCGAAGTATCAGGCCGGCACGCGGCCGGTCGCTCAGACGAGCTACTACCGCGGCGGCTCGATCATGTCGACCGGCTACCCCACGCTGACCAACGGGTCCTACTGCCCGTCGTGCCAACGTGCGGCGATGGGCTTCTAAGGCCGCCGCCGCGTTGAGCCACGCGACGTGGCTTGCCGATGAGTCAGGTTTCAAGGATGGACGCGGCCCGGGCGTTGTGCCCGGGCCGCGTGTTTTTATGCGCTGCCGGCGCTCCATGCCGGATTTGACCACGGATGACACGGATTTCACGGAGGGGAGGAAATTGCTATTGGCGTCGTGCTCTGGCGACAGGCAATGAGCGAACGCTCTTGGACGACCCTTCGAATCCACCCTTTCCGAATCCGTGCAATCCGTGGTTGAATCTCCTCCGTCCGCGAAACTCCAACGAAGCCGATCACACTGCGATGCGATCCAGCCCCGCGTCAATGTCGAGATCCAGCCCCGCGAACTGCCCCGCCTTGAACCGTTCCACCGCGATCGCCCCCATCACCGCGTTGTCGGTGCACAGCGCGAGCGGCGGAATGTGCAGCTCGAACCCGAGCACCGCGGCGAGCGACTCGAGCCGCTCGCGAAACGGCCGATTCGCCGCCACGCCGCCCCCCACGCACAGCCGCCTGTAGCCAGTGCGCTCAAGCGCGAGCAGCGCCTTGCCGGCCAGGCAGTCGATGACCGCCGCCTGAAAACTCGCCGCCATGTCGGCGATCGTCTGCGGGTCGAGCGCGGCGCCATCCATCGCCGGCCGGCCAGCGCCGAACAACTGATACCGCACCGCCGTCTTGAGCCCGCTAAAGCTGAAATCCAGCCTCGTCGGATCGTCCAGCAGCGGCCGCGGCAGGCGATATCGCTGGGGATCGCCCTTCTCCGCGGCGCGCTGCAGCGCCGGTCCGCCGGGAAACCCCAGCCCCAGCATGCTCGCCACCTTGTCGAACGCCTCGCCCGCCGCGTCGTCGATCGTGCCGCCCAGCGGCGTGAAATCCAGCGGCGTCTCGCAGCGGTAAATGTTCGAGTGCCCGCCGCTGACGATCAGCCCCACGCAGGGAAACACATCGCGCCCCGCCGCCAGGCGGCACGCGTAAATGTGGGCCTGCAGGTGATCAATCGCCACCAGCGGCTTGCCGCACGCCAGCGCCAGCGACTTCGCCGCGATCAGCCCCACCAGCAGCGAACCAGCCAGCCCCGGCCGATGGGCCACCGCAATCGCATCGAGATCTGCGAGCGAGACGCCCGCCTTCGCAAGCGCCTCGTCGATCACCGGCAGAATCCGCTCGACATGCGCCCGCGAGGCAATCTCAGGTACTACGCCGCCGAACCGTTCGTGAAACTTCTCCTGCGACGCCACCACCGAAGAGCGCACCTCCAGCTCGCCGCTGATCACTGCGGCGGCCGTCTCATCGCACGTGGATTCGATCGTCAGTAGGAGCATTCGTTCTGTTTGTGATCAGTTGTCAGTGGCAATTCAGGATTCGTTCTCCCCAACTGCCCGCCGCCCGCTGCCGACCGCCCACTATTCGAACCTCAAATGATGCACCCAAGCCGGCGGCACATTCGCCACAATGCAGTCCCGATCGAACTGCCACCGGTCGCGCACGTCACGGAGCGCCTCCTCGACGCCGCCGAGCCGCCGCCGCTCGTCCTGCCGCGCCACGAGCGCCTTAGCCTTGCGCACGCCGATGTACTCGAAAAAGCTGAGCGTCGCCCCCGGGGCCGCCAGCGCCGCGAACTTGTCCAGAATCCCACGCACGCTCTCGGTAGGAAAATTGTTCAGCGGCAAACCCGACACGATCACATCGTACGGCCGCTCGGGCGCCAATTCTTCGACCGCCGTGTGGCGAATCGTCACGCGCTCCGCGACCCGCTGCCACGTCGGCTCCGACTTGAGCCGCTCGCTCAGCGCCGCGACGAACCGGTCGTTCAGCTCGCACAGCTCGAGCGTGTCCTCCGGCCCCATCTCCGCGATGATCCGCTCGGTGACCACCCCCGTCCCCGGCCCCACTTCGAGCAGCCGCCGCGGGGCCCCGTTGGCGGCCGCAAACCGGGCCAGCGCACGGCACAGCCGCGGCCCGCTGGGGAGCACCGCGCCGGTGCTATAAAACGTGCGGCGAAATTCCTGCCAAAAAAGTCGATAATTCGCGCCGCGGCTCCCCATCGCCGCATTCTAAGCAGGACGGAGCCGCATCGGCAGGGGACCTCCAGACGGTTCAGAGTTCATCAGCGCGCTAGCCCCCGGCGCAAGCCGGGGGTTTGAAGCGAAATCAAACGTACTCCAAACCGCAAACCCCCGGCTCGCGCCGGGGGCTATCCCTACCTGAACCCTGAACCCTGAACGCTAAAACTCGTACCACACGCCGCCGCCGAGTTGTTCTTCGAACCGGTCGAAGAACTCGAACTGGTTCGACTTGCCGTTGAAGTAGTGGAACCCCACCCGCATGAGGTTCGACGTGTTTCCCCGCCACAGCCAGCCCGCCTGGAACACGACGTTGCCGCCGAAGTTGTGCTCCTCGCGCAAATGCCCGTTGACCGAGAAAAACGGCGCCCCCGCCGGGCCGGTCGGCCCCGGCTCGGCCACGTCGACGCCGAACTGGAACTCCCACGGCTCGGCCCCGTCATCGTAGTGGAACGCCCACGCCGTCTCGGCATACCACCGCCACGCCGGCAGCGGATAGACCGCCAAGGCGAGCGCCAGGCAGTCGCGGCTGAAGTTAATCCGCTGGTCGAGCGCGTCCTCGCGAATGGCAAACTCGTCGCCCATGTGGGCGCTCAAGTGGTAATAAGAGAATTTGGCCTCCCATCGCTCGCGGCCGTACACCAGCGGCAGGCCAAAGCGGAAGTCCGTCGCTTCCACGTCCCAATTCTCGTCAAGGTTCAGCCGCGGAAACGCCGCGCCCTCGATCTGCAGTTCCGCCCCCATCGGACGTCCGGGACCATCCGTGCCGTAGCGTAAAAGCGACGCCCGGCCGCCGAGCGTCACGTCGAGCAATGCGGGGCCTTCCGCGTCGAAATACGGCACGCCGCTGATCCGCGGCTCGTGCACGCCCGCCCAATACGACTGCCACACGACGCCTTCGGGCAGAACCCGCCATTGCCAGAATGCGGAGGTCTGAGGGACGCCGGCCGCCGAAGCGTCGACATACACCGGCAAGCCGTAACGAGGCGATGCGGGCGCCACGTACATCGGCGTCGGGCATACAAGGGCCGGATCGCACGGAACCTGCGCGACCTGCAACGGCGTGAGCCGTTCGGCGGGCGAAGCCACCGGGGCGACCGCCGCGGCCGGGTTCACCAGCGGCGCATCGACGCCGGCCGCGTCGGCGAGCGTCGTGGGCGGCAGGAGGGGGTCCCGATAAGGTTGCCACCCTGGAGCCTGCCCGCTTGCCGGCCGGACCAGACCAACAGCACAGACGGCGACCGCCAGACAGGTCGCGGGTAAAAACGTGCGTCGAATCATCGCGGCGTCGGTGCGGGGTGCCGGGGGGGATGCGAAGGTTACGGCATCCCCCACCGCCTGCGAAGCCCGACTTCAATCGAGCCCCGCCGCTCCAGCCGCTTGCGGCTTAGCGCGAATTGCATGCAAAGCCGCATACGGCGCGATCCTCCGCCCCGCCGCTAGCACGCGGGTCGACACTCGCGCTGGGAGCCCTAAAATGAGCGAAACGTGCCGCCAACTCCGCCGCGCAAGCACTCCTTCGCCAAACACCCCGCCATGGCCCTCCTGGAAATGAGCATCGTCCCGCTCGGCCAGGGCGAAAGCGTCAGCCAGCACGTGGCCGGGTGCGTCGACATCGTCGACCGCTCCGGCCTCATCTACGAGTTGCACGCCATGGGCACGATCGTCGAGGGCGACCTGGCCGAGCTGCTCGACCTGATGCGCCGCTGCATCGAACATGTCGCGGCGTCATCCAACCGCGTCACCTGCACCGCCAAAATCGACGTTCGCAAAGGCGCTCAGGGCAGCATCCAAGCCAAGGTCGCCAGCGTGAAACAGAAACTCGGCCGCCCCCTGAAAAAGTGACGAGTCGATCGTGAGTTGCATGCTACGAGTCTTGGGCGATCAATTCCAACCGTCCGCGTTTTTGCAGGGTACAGGATTGGAGGCGGACAGCGTTTTCAACCGTGGTGAAACAAGGGAGGGCCGTCGAAAAGTAGCGGACACAAGTGGAATCAGAACCACCGGCAGAGCCGGTGGTATGAGGAAGGCCCCTAAAAGGGGCC
>CAYSFP010000209.1:0-9293 GCA_964430075.1 uncultured Planctomycetaceae bacterium
CGGGAAGTGCTGGGCTCTTGTCGCGCTGTCCCGCTGGGACGAAGACTTGTGTGGAACAACGAGGACGCCAGCCCCTGGTCGATCGCGGCGCGTCTGCCCGAAAGCCCCGGAGGGGCGGCATCGTTCCGCGGCAAGTTGAATCGATGTCGCCCCTCCGGGGCTTTCGTTTTAACAAATGCCTCGTTTCCAGGGGCTGGCGCCCCTGGCGACACGCCGCGGCCCCTCGGGGGCCAAGACTGCGCAGAGCGATGAATGCACTTGCATGATCCTATGAATCGCTGGACTCTGCTCGCACTGCCCGCTCGGGACGGGGACCGTTTGTTCTTATCAAGGCGTTTCGGCGAGCAATCGACGCGCCTGCGTGAACACGCCATCCAGCATTGGCTGCGTCAACCGCCCCGTGTTCGTGTTCTGCCGGCTGGGGTGATAACTGGCCAGCGCCCATCGCTCGCCCGCCAGCGGCGTTGCCTGGCCGTGGCGAAACGGCGGCAGCGCGCCGGCATACCATGACCGCTGCTTGAACAGCCGGAACATCTCCCGCCAGGCGATGCCGCCCAGCGCGAGAAACACGGTCGCTGGCGAAAGATCGAACGCCTCTTCGAGAAACGGGCGGCAGGCCTCGATCTCGCCGTGCGTCGGCTTGTTGTCCGGCGGCGCGCAGTGCCCGACGGCCGTGATAGCGCAGTCGACGAGTTGCAGCCCGTCGTGGCGATCGCGGGCGTGCTCTTGAGTCGCAAATCCCGCGCGGTGCATCGCCCGAAACAGCCAAATGCCCGAGTCGTCGCCCGTGAACATCCGGCCGGTGCGGTTCGAGCCATGGGCCCCCGGCGCGAGCCCGACGATCAACAGCCGCCCGCCGGCGTCCCCGAAATTCGGGACCGGTTTGCCCCAATAGTCCCATTCGCGGTAGGCGGCTCGCTTCTCGGCGGCGATTTTGCCGCAATGCGCGACGAGCCGCCCGCACGCCGCGCAATCGACGATGCGCTCATTGAGCGAATTCCATGCGGACTCCGTAGATCGAGTCATGCGTTCATCATATCGCGCGCGCCCCATCGACCGCCTCGACTAGCCCGGAGATCTCATCAGAAAGGACCACGGAGTCACGGAGGACACGGAGAAAGAGTTTTGGAACCGCAGATGGACGCAGATTAGCGCAGATAATAAAGGTTCCTTCTATCTGCGGTCATCTGCGACATCTGCGGACAAGTTCCTATTCTTCCCACAATTCTTCTCTGTGCTCCGTGACTCCGTGGTGGAATCTCCGGGCGAGAACGCCTATCGCGCCGCCGCGCGCAAATCCAGCTCAGCCGTCCGGCACTCCGGCAGCGACTCCAGGAACGTGCGGCCGTACTGCTTCGTCATCACGCGCGGGTCGAGGATCGCCACGCGCCCGCGGTCGCGGCTGGTGCGGATCAGCCGGCCAAAGCCTTGTTTTAGTTTGAGCACAGCCTCAGGCAGTTGGTAATCGCGGAACGGGTTGCCGCCCGAGGCGCGAATGGCCTCGAGCTTTGCCTCCAGCAGCGGATGATCCGGCACGCTGAACGGCAGCTTGGCGATGATCACCAATTCGAGGGCGTCGCCGGGCACGTCGACGCCCTGCCAGAAGCTGTCGGCGCCCAGGAGCACGGTGCGGGGGTTGGCCTTGAACAGCTCCAACATCCGGCTGCGCGGCGTGCCGTCGCTCTGCGACAGCAAATTAAGATTGTGCGCCGCCAGCCACGCGGCCAGCGCCTGCGCGGCACGGCGCATCGCGTCGTAGCTGGTCATCAGCACGAAGGCTCGGCCGTCGCTCTCACGCACCAGGTGCTTGATCGCTTCGATCGACGCCCGCTCGAACGCTTCGCGCTGGTCGCCCGGGTCGGGCATGCCGGCGAGGGTTACGAGTTCGGCCTGTTCGCGGTAGTTGAACGGGCTGTCCAGCCGCACCGCGTCGCACTGCGTCAGCCCGATGCGCTGCTGGAAGAAGTCGAACGATGGACGCTTGCCCGTCGACAGCGTGGCGCTGGTGAGAATCACGGACTTCGTGCACTGAAAGAGCTGTTCGCGCAGCGCCGGGCCGACGTCGATGGGCGCCGCGGACAGCGTCAGCCGCGGCGATCCGCGGCGGTTCCAGCTCGATTCGATCCAGTACACCGCCCCGGTCAGTTGCTGTGCGTGCCACGTCGTCAGCTCGCCGGCCAAACCCACGAGCCGGTCATGGGCGGCGGTGAAATCCTGCCGCTCAGTTTCCTGCTTAATCGCGTCGCCGGCCTGCTTCACCCCGCGGGCGAGCGCGAGCAGCTCCGGGGTCAACTTGTTGTCGAAGGGCGGCGGCGCCGTCACGCGACCGTTCGTAGGGACCGATTGGCTTTTCCACTCCCACACGTCGGCAAAGTACTCGCTGGCTGCGTGACGCACGCGGTCGACCGCCTGGCACAGCGTCTTGAGCCCGTGGTGCACGAGCAGGCCCTTCTGCGTGCGGTCGTTGCAAAGCCGGGCGAGGGTGAACTCGAACTGCCCGCTGGTGAGGCCAATGCCCAAATGGTCCGCGGCGACCGCTTCGATCGTGTGGGCCTCGTCCAACACGACGATGTCGTAGTGGGGCAAGATGCTCACGCCCTGGCGCCGCAGCGCCAGGTCGCTGAAGAACAGGGCGTGGTTCACGACCAAGAGCTGCGCGTGCTGCACGCGGCGGCGATCCTGGTAATAGAAGCACTTGCCGTAGGTCGGGCAGCGGCGGCCCATGCAGTTGCCGTGATCGCTGGCGACCTCGTCCCAGACCTGCGGCAGGGGTTTGTATTCGAGGTCGCTCAGCGAGCCGTCGACCGTCCGCTCGCTCCAGGCGCGGATCGCGCGCAGCTGGCCAGCCGCTTCGTCGCCGTCGAACAGGCTGCCGCCGCGGACCACGGCCGCGTGCAGCCGCCGCAGACTGACATAGTTGCGGCGTCCTTTGACCAGCACCGCCGAGAATTCGCGCGGAATGACGCTGTTGAGCAGCGGCAAATCTTTGGCAATGAGCTGTTCCTGCAGGCTGATCGTGTGCGTAGAGACCACCACCCGCGGCGGTTTGTCGATTGTTGGATCGGTCGCGGCCAGAATCGCGGGGACGAGGTAGGCAAAGCTCTTGCCGACGCCCGTGCCCGCTTCGACGATCAGATGGCGCTTCCCCGCGATGGCCGTCGCCACGGCCTCCGCCATCGCCAACTGTTGCGGCCGGAGCTCGTAGTGGGCCAACCGGCGGGCGATGGAGCCTTCGGAGCCGAGGACGTCAGCGGCGGAAAAGGGCATTGCGACAACCTATCAGACTCCGACAAACGTGAGTAGCGGTGGGATTGGCGCGGTGGATAGCGTATACTTGCGACATGCTCCAGAATGTGGAAGCCATTTTTGATGAAGGCGTGTTGAAGCCTGTCCAGCCGCTTGCTTTACCCCAAGGGGCGCGGGTGAACCTGCGCATTGAGCCGTCGGAGCCCGCCGTCGCGAATTCGCCCGACCAGGCTGCTGGAGAATTGCCGACGCTGCTTGAACGGCTCCAGGGGTTCATTGGAACCGTTCACGACCTCCCGTCGGACGCGTCGGTGAATCTCGACCACTACCTCTACGGCACGCCCAAGCGCCAATGACGCCCGTCTTTGCCGACGCGTCGTACTACGTGGCGCTGCTCAGCCCGCGCGACCAGCATCATCAGGATGCGATTCGCGTGGGCTCCGTCGCCCGGCAACCCGTCATCGTCACGCAATTTGTCCTGATTGAGGTCGCCAACGCCCTGGCCGGCAGCGAGTCACGCGACCAAGCCATGGAGTTGTGGCAACGCCTCGCCGCAGACGCCACAGTCACCATCGTTCCAGCTTCAGACGCCTTGGTGATGCGCGGGGCCGAACTCTACAAACGTCGGCCCGATAAGGCATGGTCGCTTACGGACTGCATTTCGTTTGTGGTCATGCAGGACGTTGGCATCAGCGAAGCACTCACCGCGGACCACCACTTTGTTCAGGCGGGATTCACCGCGTTGCTGGCGACGGCGGATCCGTGAACGGCTACCTCGGCTGCCGAGAGATGACGCCTTCGTCCGGACTGCTGGCCGTGGCGTACAGCCGCTTGGGAATTCGCCCCGCGAGATAAGCAAGCCGCCCCGCATGCACCGCATGCCGCATCGCGTCCGCCATTCGCAGCGGGTCCTGGGCGTGCGCGATCCCCGTGTTCAGCAGCACGCCGTCGACGCCTAGTTCCATGGCAATCGTCACGTCACTGGCCGTGCCAACGCCGGCGTCGACGATCACCGGGTAGTCCGGGTCGCCGTCTTTGAGGTATTCCAGGCAGATGCGGATGTTGTTGGGATTGAGAATCCCCTGGCCCGAGCCAATCGGGCTGCCGGCGGGCATGACGCTCGTGGCGCCCGCCTCCTTCAGCCTTCGCGCGACGATCGGATCGTCCGTCGAATAGCACAGCACCTGAAATCCGTCGGCAACAAGCTGCTCCGTCGCTTCGATCGTCGCCACGGGGTCGGGCAACAGCGTTTTCTTGTCGGCCAACACCTCGAGCTTCACCCAGTCCGCGCCGGGGTTGTCGAGCCCCAGCAGAATCTCGCGGCCGAGCCGCGCGACGCGCACGGCGTCCGCTGCATTGAAGCACCCGGCCGTGTTGGGCAGCAGCGTGTAGCGGCTCGTGTCGATGAAGTCGAGCAGGTTGTTGCCCTGGGCGTCGATGAGCCGCTCGCGACGCACGGCGACGGTGATGCAGTCGGTTCCGGATCGCTCCAGCGCCTCGCCCATGAGGGCGTAGTTGGCGTACTTTCCCGTGCCGACGATCAGTCGACTCCGCAGCGCGTGCCCGCCAATTGAGAGTGCATCTTCGGTGAGCAGGTCGGCGGACATGATTGTTTGTGGTCCGTAGTCAGTGGTCAGTGGCAAAAAGCTGCAAGCACACGTCTTCCGTCCCTGCCGGCTGACAACGGACGACGGACAACGAACGGATTGGTCACCCGCCGCCGACGAGCGTCACAACTTCGACGCGATCGTTGGGTGCAAGCATGGTCGCCTCATGCTCGCGGCGCGGCACGAGTTCCCGATTTCGCTCCACGGCCAAGCCCCGCGGATCAAGCCCGAGCGTACGCAAGAGATCGGCCACTGTCAGGCCAGCGTCTACCTGCTGCCGCTGACCATTGACGGTGATCTGGATGACTCGATCTCCAGCCAAAGTTTCACTCGTCTCGCACAAAGGTATCGCGGAACGACCCGCCGCCGACGCGGATGAACGTGCCCACTTGCGGTTTGCCCGCGGCGTTCAGCGTGCTGTTGAAGGGCAGGGCATAGGCAAATACCTGCCCGCTGGTCGCTTCGGCCACGTAGATCAAGGACTGGCCAATCTGCGTCACCCCGCGACCCCGTGGGATATCGGCCATGCCAGTCACCATCAGGAAACGCGGCATGTCAGTCACTCGGTTGAAATCGGCCAGGACGTTGTATTGAAAGAACCCGGTGAACTCGCCGTTGCGGCGGCTAACGACGGCCCCACGGAGGTCCCCGGTAAGGAAATCGAGGAAATACAACGCCTCGATGCCATCGTCGACCAGTCCCGTGGCGATGGCAAAGTTGTCCGCCCCGTGCGTAGCCGAGGCTAGTGCCCGGGGCGCATGGCTGACGCCGTGCCAGCCGGCGACGAGCACGGCTCCCAGCGCAATGCCAACCACCAAAAGCGCCGCTTGATTTCCCAGGCGTTGAATCATGGTCAGGCCCTCGTAGCAGACGCGCCGTGGCAGCGGCCAATAGGCCGCCGTTGGGCGTCTGCGTCTACGCGTGCATCCTACCGCGACGGGAGACGGCAATCCAGCGGCGAGGGGCGGCGCAACGAGAACCACCGGCTTGCGCCGGCGGCTATTTTAGGGTTTGCGGTGAGTTTGACGAAGCAGAGGGCGGCGCTCACTCGTCGCGACCGCCGGCGAATTGCATTACGTAGAACAGCAGCGTCAGCACGGCCTGCAGCGTGGCGGCTACGTAGGTCCACGCCGCCGCGTTAAGCACGCGGTTGACGTAGGTCATATCCTCTCGCGGCACGATGCCGTAGTCCACGAGCAGGCGTTTCGCGCGGTTGCTGGCGTCGAACTCGACCGGCAGATTAACCAGTTGAAACGCCGTGACCGTGCCGAACGCGGCAATGCCGGCCCAGATCATGGGCGTGAGCCCGATGCCCAGGCCGAGCATCAGCAGGATCATGCTGACGCTGCCGCCGAAGTTCGCAATCGGGACGGCCAGATTGCGAACGACCAGCGGCGCGTACTGATGGGCATCCTGAAGGGCGTGCCCCGCTTCGTGGGCAGCGATGCCGACCGCCGCGCACGAGCGCGAGCCGTACACGCCCTGGCTGAGACGCAACACCTTGTCGCGGGGATCGTAGTGGTCGGTCAGCTCGCCCGCCACGGGTTCGATGCCGACGTGCTGCAGCCCGGCCGCGTCCAGGATGTGGCGGGCCGCCGCCGCGCCGCTTAAACGAGCCGGAGCTTGCTGGGCCTGGGCGTAAGTCGACCGAATCCGCATCTGCGCCCACAGGGCCAGCAGAATCGCGGGGGCGATCCAGAGCAAAAGCTCGAAAGGATAAAAGGCGAGTGGCATGGTTTGGTGAGTAATTCTTGTCCGCAAAACGTGTTCCGAAGGCGTCTTCGAGCGAAGCTCGATCGCCGTCGTGCAATCCCCCCGCGCCGTGGTAAGCTTGGGCAAATCGCAATGTTTGTACGCAGCCGCTGGCGGTTCGGTTCGTTGCCGCCAGCGGCCGCCGACGCCGCACGTTCGGCTAATTTTTCCGCCAGGATTTTCCAAAAATGCTCGATGTAACCGAGCGCCGTCAACGGCCGTGCCGGCTCGCGGGGCGCCAGTCTATCTGGTTATTCGCAGCCGCTGCCGTCCTCTTGGGCTGCAACTCGCCGGAAGCCGACGAGGCGACTGCTCCCGTCACGCCCACGGCGGCCGTTGCCAAGCCCATCGCCGACCCGTCTCTGGAGCAGCTCCGCGAGCAACTCGATCGCACGCTGGAGTTCACCGAGCACGGCCGCATCATGAACCTGAAAGATCACGCCGCCTGGCAGCTCTTGCACGGCGTGTTGGCGTTCGGCCCGGAATTCGAAATCCTCAACGGCGATGAACGGGTGAAGGCCCTCGACTGGGTGTTCTCCGGCAAGCCGATGACCGGCTGGACGCTCGCCAAAACGCAGTATGGCGTCGAGGCCAAGATCGAAGCCGGCAAAGTCGGCCAGGGGCACGACGACCAGTGGCTGGCGATCATCTCGCAATGGGGCCTCCCGATCAACACGCCCGTCCTTGTCGACGGCGAGCGATTCACGCTGTACGACATGCTGAAGTACTCGATGTACGACACGTTCACCGGCAAGGAAGGCAGTTGGTCGATCATCGCGCTGTCGGCGTACCTCGATCCCATCGATCAGACGTGGACGAGCCGCGTGGGCGAGGAGTGGACGGTCGAGCGGCTCGTCGCGATGGAGGCGGGCCCGATTTACGAGGAGGAGGTCGGTCGGGAAATGATCAACATGGGGGCCTGCGGCGGCACGCACCGGTTGATCGGCCTGACAATCGCGCTGAACAACTACCGTCGGCAGCGGCCCAATGAAGAGCTCACAGGCGGCTGGCTGGCCGCTCACAAGCGGATTCAGTGGGCCATCGAGCAGGCGCGCGCCAATCAGCTTCCCAGCGGCGCGTTGTCCGTCCAGTACTTCCAGCGTCCGGCCAACTCGGCCAACCTGGATGAACACCTCTCCGCGACCGGCCACATTTTAGAGTTTCTGTCATTTGCGCTGCCGCCTGAGCAGCTCGACGACATGTGGGTCCGCCGCGCCGTGGCGTATCTCTGCCGCCTGCTGGAACGCACCAAGCACCTCGACCTGGAATGCGGCGCGCTGTACCACGCCGCCCACGGGCTGGTGCTGTACCGCACGAAGGTGTTCGGGCTGCGAGAGTCGGCTGTCGCGTCCGCTGCGGCGAATTAGACTAGACTAAAGTCCTGATATTCCAAGTCCGTATCGGGCTGGCTTTCGCATGAAGGTACAAGAACGATGAGCACCACAATCGAAGCTACCTTCGACGGCAATGTGTTTCGCCTGACAGGGCCGGTTCCCCTTTCGCCGAATACGCCGGTACGGCTCATCGTCGAAACCTTACCTGAGGAACCTCGATCGTCGACGTCGCTCTTACGCACGGCGCGCGAGCTCCACCTTCAGGGTCCTCCGGACTGGGCTAATAATCTCGACGAGTATCTTTACGGTCGGGAAGCGTGAGCGTGCCGATGACTTTGTTCCTGGATTCGAGCTACGCGATTGCATTGGCGGCCAACTCGGACCAGCTCCATCGGCGGGCCGTTGAGCTCGCTGTTGAAATCGAGCAGAATTCGCGGCGGATGGTGACAACCCACACGGTTCTTCTGGAGATCGGCAACGCGCTGTCCAAGCAACAATATCGTGCAGCAGCCGTTGATCTGCTCGATTCGATGGCATCTGATCCCGCAATTGAAGTTGTGCCTCTCACCGACGATCTCTTTGCCAGCGCCCGCGGTTTGTTCGGCGAGCGACCCGACAAGGAATGGGGCCTGACGGACTGTGTCTCATTTGTTGTGATGCATTCGCGAGGACTCAGCGAGGCGCTCACCGCAGATGGGCATTTTGAACAAGCGGGTTTCCGAGCACTATTGCGTCAGGCTTAGGGGACTGATCTGGCGGTGTTCTCACGGCTGGATACTGCGTGAATGGCACTCAGGCCCACTAGTTTGGCGGAGGGGGTTGCGGAGGGGCCGGTCTGGTTGACCCCCCCCTTTACCCCACTTAAGCTAAGGGATTCAGGGGACTTCGGGCGTTTCGCTCGTCCGCGGACGGGTCTCCTGGGGGCGGTGTGCGACGCCGTCCCGTGGTCCCATGCATTCTCGCGACGCGCCCACGCGCGTGCGCCGTAAAGTTCATGCTCGCCAAACGCGTCATTCCGTGCCTGGACGTCGACCGCGGTCGTGTGGTGAAGGGCACGAACTTCGTGAACCTTCGCGACGCCGGCGACCCCGTCGCGGTTGCGGCGAGATACGAGCAAGACGGCGCGGACGAACTGGTGTTTCTCGACATCACCGCCAGCCACGAAGGCCGCGACATCATGCTGGACGTGGTGCGCCGCACCGCCGAGCAGGTGTTCATGCCTCTGACCGTCGGCGGAGGCATCCGCTCGATCGAAGACATTCGCGCGCTGCTCTTGGCCGGCTGCGACAAGGTGTCGATCAATTCGGCCGCCGTGCGGGATCCCGAATTCGTCCGCGCGGCCGCCCTGCGATTT
>CAYSFP010000210.1:0-9106 GCA_964430075.1 uncultured Planctomycetaceae bacterium
TACAAAAGACAAACCGCGTAATAGGTTACGAAAATTCAAGTGCCATTCGCATAGCAACACCTTCATGTTGGAGGGGATGTCAAACGTTTGATGAGCTTAGGTCCTTCAAAGGAATTTGCAAGAAGGAACCTGGGATTTCAATGCAAAGGCTCGTGGCAGAATGCTTGGTATGGATGAAAACTGCAGAAACGCAAGACAGATAAGGAAAATAGCGGACGGCTCGGGGACCGGCGTGGCGAGTACCACACCTCGGCGGCCGTCTTCAAGGAAATACGTAAAGGCGATTTGGCCGAGGTCGTTAAGACTGGAGGACGAGATGTTAACATTTCTGACGGTTGATCCAAACAGCGGATCGCCCTGTTCGATCATTTTATCTGCGTTCGGTCCGGTAAAAATGCCCGGTCCCGGTTGCGCATTGAAAGTCAGGAACGCCACGAGGCCCGAGGAATTAATCGACGGAAAATTGCCGAGGCCATCGGTGAACGTGTCGTTTCTTTCGATCACTGTCTGAACCAGCCCGCCACTTCCTGTATAGATGCCCCCACCAAACCCAATGCCACGAAAGTTGTGGAATGCCAGTGTTCCCGCGCTGTTGATCGACGAGGCCGTGAGGACCTCTTCATGGCCGCCTTCGGCAATTGTCGTGAAGCTGCCATTGCCCGCGCTGGTGAACACCCCCTGAATCAACGGTCGGTCGTCGAACGCTGCGCTGAAGGCGACCAGGCCGTCGTCGTTAATCGGAGACGCGGAAAAGCCGAAGTCCTTCAGCGGGCCCGAGTCGTCGACGACCGTCGCGACGGCGCCGTTGTCGAACTTGAAAATCCCGCGGCGCGCGCCGACCTGCCCCATGAACGAGACGGCCCCCGAGGCGTTGATCGAGGGCGAATGCAAGCCGGTAAACGCGCCGCCCAAGGGACTTTCGTCATCGGTCGTGATAATCGTGGCGAGCGGCCCTCCGTTGCCGGTAAAAATCCCTCGCCCCCCGGCGTCGAGATTCGCGAAGAACACGACTGTCCCCGCGTCGTTGAGATCGAGCGAACTGCCGACGCCCGACAACGGGCCGGCGGAATCCGCGATCTTCGTGGTGACGCCGCCCTGGCTGATCAGGACTTCGACGGGGGAACCAGCATCCCGTCGCACAAAGGCAACGGCCCCCGAATTGTTAACCGCCGGGGAGAAGTAGACGGGGTCGCGGCTTTGCCCTTCAACAATCTTCGTGAACGTGTAGGCCGGCTGAGCGGCGGCGTGGGAAACGGCTAGCGCGGCGACGAGGGCGATCGCCGCCGACCGAGCAGACGAGCCAGACAGACGAGGCAGGTTGACCATGGAGGCACTCGTTGATTGAAAGTGTTGAGCATGTGGTTGCGGACGCCAATCCTTTCAGGCAAGCAATCCGGAGAACGCCGGCGTTCCAGAAGCCCGGCAAGCGAGAACAAGCCAGCCCACGATCGCCAAGGCGCACGGCTCGGGGACAGGCGTCGCGAGCGCAACCCCTGTACGACCGTTAGCGAGAAAATACGTAAAGGCGATTTGCCCGGCGTCGTTGAGGCTGGACGACGAAATGCCAAGGTGGTTGATGCTTCCCAATGCAGCGTCGACAAACGATCCGAAGAGCGGGTCGCCGTGTTGAATGACCTTAGTCGCGTCGGGACCTGTGTAGATGCCCGAGGGAAGAACGCCGCTTGCGTCAATGATAATTGCATAAGCGACAAGTCCGGCATTGTTGATGGCAGGGTGGTCGACAAAGTAGCGATTCAATTCGCTGCCGGCGATCGTTTGCGTCGGTCCGCCGTTGCCGACAAAAATAGAGTCGCCGTGGGGGTCCACGCTGACGCTGCCTTCCACGTGAAACGCCAGTGCGCCTGCGTTGTTCAACGAGGACGCTGTCATTCCGAACCTGCTTTCCCCAATCGTTGTAAACCCCCCGTTGCCGCTGCTGGTGAACACCCCCTGAATCAACGGTCGGTCGTCGAACGCTGCGCTGAAGGCGACCAGGCCGTCGTCGTTAATCGGAGACGCGGAAAAGCCGAAGTCCTTCAGCGGGCCCGAGTCGTCGACGACCGTCGCGACGGCGCCGTTGTCGAACTTGAAAATCCCGCGGCGCGCGCCGACCTGCCCCATGAACGAGACGGCCCCCGAGGCGTTGATCGAGGGCGAATGCAAGCCGGTAAACGCGCCGCCCAAGGGACTTTCGTCATCGGTCGTGATAATCGTGGCGAGCGGCCCTCCGTTGCCGGTAAAAATCCCTCGCCCCCCGGCGTCGAGATTCGCGAAGAACACGACCGTTCCTGCGTCGTTGAGATCGAGAGAGCCGAACAGCGACAGCGGGCCGGCGGAATCCGCGATCTTCGTGGTGACGCCGCCCTGGCTGAGATGGATCTCGTCGGGGGAACCAGCAAGCCGTCGTCGATAAGCCACCGCCCCCGAATTGTTAACGGCGGGGGAGGAGTAGATCGGATCGCGGCTTTGGCTTTCAACAATCTTGGTGAACGTGTACGTCGCCGCCGTGGCAGGGGCCGCCGTCAACAGCGTGACGAAGACGAACAACGAAAGGCGCAGCGGAACAGGCCGTGTGGCAATCAGCGCAACCGCGTGGGCAATCGCGCGACGCTTGCCGGCACGTCGTTCAGGGAGGTCAGCTTTCATGAGCGGACGCCTCTACGCGGGAAGAGATCGCAGGAGCAGGATGCCCGGATTATAACGGCGGCCGTGGAGCGCTCCAAAGAAATGGCGTGTTTCGCCAGGAGACCTGCAAAGTCGCGAGTTGTCACCCTGAGGTCTGCCGAAGGGTCTTGCTGGCAGCATCCTGAACGAAGGAATCATTCAGGGAGACGGAAGCAAGATTCTTCGGAAGACCTCAGAATGACCGGCTCCGAACGACTTTGCAGTCCTCCTGCGTGTTTCGCGGGGAATGCGTGCCGCCGCATTTCCCGCGCGGCGGAGCGGGCGGCGCGATCGAGTCCGCCTGCGGTGTCATGCCTCCCGTTGTTGGCGTGGGACAACGACTCCCGTCCTCCCGTCTCCTTTTCCGAACTCGCACAATCTAGATGCGTTTTGTTAATATGCCCCCCGGCGATTGAGAGATTTTTGCGGCCCATGCTTCGTGCGAGGGCGAGTTGGTGGGTTGCACCCACCCTACCTTGGGGAACTGGCGTTTTCGGATTCGGAGTTGGCCGGGTAGATTGGCCCGCATGACGAAGTGGTTGTTGATCGCTGCTGGCGGCGCCGCGGGGTCGTGTCTTCGATACGCGATGCAAGGGGCCGTCCAGCGTTGGGCCGGCGGACCGTTTCCCGCCGGGACGCTGGCCGTGAATGTGGTGGGCTGCGCCCTGATCGGGCTTCTCGCCGCCGCGTTTGCCGGCACGTGGGCCGTCCGCGAGGAAGTGCGGTTGGCCATCGTGGTCGGCGTCGTCGGTGGGTTTACCACGTTTTCAGCCTTCGCCTGGGAGACATACGCACTCGGCCGGGACAGCGAAATGCGGCTTGCCCTCGCCAACGTCGCGGTAAGCTGTGCCTTGGGGCTCGCGGCCGTGGGGCTTGGCTTCCGGCTGGGGCAACGCCTGCTGGGCGCCTGATCCAAGAATCCTCTCCATGAAGTGCGGAGGTCGCCGGAAGCTGCCGGAAGTCTCGCCAAAATCATGGGCGCCACGCCCGGGGCCGATCTGGTATAGTGACGGCGGTGCAGGCGTCCGTGTGTCGAACCCCAGGGCAGGGTGGGCATCGTGTTCTCGAGAGCACTGAAATACGGCTCGGTTTGGCTCGTGGCCGGGGCGGCTTGCGGCCTGGCCCAGGGCGGAGCGCCGACGCCCGCGCCGCTGGATGCCGCCGCAGCGGCCGAGCAGTTCACCCGCGAGATCGAGCCGATTCTCGAGACCCACTGCTACGATTGCCATGGCTACGGCGGCCAGGAGGGCAGCGTCACGCTCGACGAGTTTGCGACGCCCGAGGCAGCGGTCGCGGACAAGCAGCTCTGGTTCCGCGCCCTGCGCATGCTGCGAGCCGGCATGATGCCGCCGGCCGAATACGATCGGCCGACGCCGGACGAGTTGGCCGCGCTCGAAAGCTGGATCAAGCGGGGCGTGTTCGCCATCGACCCCGAAAACCCCGACCCCGGTCGCGTAACCGTGCGGCGGCTCAACCGCATCGAGTACAGCAACACGATCCGCGACCTCATGGGCGTGCGGTTCGACGCCCAGACGATGTTCCCGCCGGACGACACGGGGCACGGGTTCGACAACATCGGCGACGTGCTGACGATGTCACCGCTGCATCTGGAAAAGTACATCGAAGCCGCGGAAGCGATCGTCGCAGAGGCGGTGCCCGTGACGTCGGGCATTCTCGACGAGCAGCGGGTCGAGGGCGCCCGTTTCCGCGTTGAGGGCGACGCGGAAGGCGATCGCGGCGGCTCGCTTCGGTTGTCGTATTACAAGCCGATTTTGGCAACGGCCCGCGTCCGCATCCGCAACGCCGGCGACTATCGTGCGGTGCTCGAGCTGAAGGCCCAGGAAAGGTGGAATGACGGCCCCGGCGATTTCAACCGCTGCCGCCTGGTGCTCAAGGTTGATGGCGAAGAGCGCTTGAGCCAGGAATTCGTGCGGCAGAACGATCGAGCCTACCACTTCGATTTTGAAGCGACGTTCGATCAAGGCCGACACGAACTGACGCTGGAGCTCGAGCCGCTCACCCCGGACGAGGAGCAGCGTCGTTCGCTGAGTCTGGAGATTCGCGCCGTCACGCTCCAGGGACCGATCGACGAGGCGCATCGCGTGCAGCCGCCAAACTACGACAGGTTCTTTGGCCGCACTCCGCCGGAGGGCGCCGACGAGCGGCGCGACTACGTCGAAGACGTGCTTCGCCGGTTTGTGACGAAGGCCTATCGGCGGCCGCCGGACGCCGCAACGGTCGAGCGGCTCGCCGATCTCGCCGAAAGCATCTACGCGGACGACCGGGCCACGGTCGAGGCGGGCGTCGCGCGGGCGATGACGGCCGTGCTGGCGTCGCCGCGGTTTCTGTTCCGCGAGGAGCAGCTTGAAGAGGATTCTGAGCACGCCTACCCCTATGTCGATCAGTATTCGCTGGCGTCGCGGCTGTCTTACTTCCTGTGGTCGTCGATGCCGGACGACGAGCTGATGCGGCTGGCTGGCGAAGGCAAGCTGCGGAACGACCTGCCGCGGCAACTCGAGCGGATGCTCCAGGCGAACAAGGCCGAGGAATTTATTCGCCAGTATGCCGGTCAGTGGCTCCGGGCTCGAGACATCGAGACGACGCAAGTGGACGCCCGGGCCGTGCTGGGGCGCGAGAACCCCGACAGCGAGCGGGACCGCATTCGGCAACGATTCCGCGAGTTGCAGCGTAAGGATCCCGAGTCGCTCACCGACGAGGAGCGGAAGGAACTGGACGCCGTGCGGCGACAGTTCCGCCGACGGTTCGACCGTTTCCGCGAGGCGGAGCTCGACCGCGAATTGCGGCAAGCTATGAAGCGGGAAACGGAGATGCTGCTGGAGCGGATTGTCCAGGAAGATCGCAGTTTGCTGGAGCTCGTCGACGCGAATTACACATTTTTGAACGAGCGATTGGCGAAACATTATGGCATTGAAGGGGTTACAGGCGATAAGATGCAGTTGGTCGAGCTGCCTGCCGATAGCGTGCGCGGCGGCGTGCTGACCCAGGGAACGACGCTGGTGATCACGTCGAACCCGGATCGCACCTCGCCGGCCAAGCGCGGGCTGTACGTGCTGGAGACGCTGCTGGGGACGCCGCCGCCCCCGCCGCCGCCGGACATTCCGTCGCTGGAGCAATCGGAAAAGGGGTTCGCGGGCCGGACGCCGACGGCGCGCGAGCTGCTGGAGTTGCACCGGGCCGCGCCGGTGTGCCGTTCGTGCCACAACCGCATGGACCCCATCGGGTTGGCCCTGGAGAATTTCAACGCCCTGGGAATGTGGCGTGAAAAGGAACGCGGCGAGCCGATTGACGCCACCGGCGAGTTGATCACCGGCGAGAACTTCGAGGGGATTCGCGAACTGAAACGCATCCTGGCGGAGGAGCGAAGCGAAGATTTTCTGCGGTGCGCGACCGAGAAAATGCTCACCTACGCTCTGGGCCGGGGACTCGAATACAACGACGTGGAGGCGGTGGATCGGATTTTGGAGCGCGTCGTCGAGAACGACGGTCGGCCGTCGGCCCTGTTGCAGGGAATCGTCGAGTCGCCGCCGTTTTTGCGCTCGCGGCGGCCGGAGGCCGCGGGCGAGCAGACGGCCGCGAAGTGAATCGTTGCATGCACGACCAGCGGTGGATCGACTTGGCGGGCAAATCCCTCCCCTAGCCCCTCCCTTCGAGGGAGGGGGATTTTAGAAGCAGGAGCTTTAGCGATGTCGAGAACGCATGACGAGCGCGGGTGGAAAATGGCCGAGCGGCGTGCGGGCTTCAGCCGGCGAAACTTCCTGCGCGGCGTCGGCGCCTGCGTGGCGCTGCCCGCGTTCGAGTCGCTCTTGACTTCGCGCGTCCTGGCAGCGGAAGCCGCCGCCGGGGTTGCGACGACGGCGACCGGCGCCCCGCTGCGCACGGCGTTCCTGTACTTCCCCAATGGCGCCATTCCGCGGGCTTGGTGGCCCGAGAGCGAAGGGCGGGACTATTCGCTGAGCCGCACGCTGGCGCCGCTTGCCAATCACCGCGACATGCTGCAGGTGCTCGGCGGCGTTGACCAGGTGAACGCCGAGGGCGGCCCCGATGGCGCCGGCGACCACGCCCGGGCCAACGGCGTGTTTCTCACCAGCGTGCGCGTGAACAAGAGCGCGACCGACATTCGCGCGGGCGTGTCGATCGATCAGGTGATCGCCTCCGAGGTGGGGCACGCGACGCGGATGCCGTCGCTGGAGCTGAGCTGCGAGCCGCGGCGCCGCACGGGCGATTGCGACAGCGGCTACTCATGCGCGTACCAGTTCAATCTGGCGTGGAGCTCGCCCACGACGCCGCTGGCGCCGGAATCGAACCCGCGGCTGGCGTTCGAGCGGCTGTTCGGCGCCGGCGCTCCGGGCGAGCGCGCCGCCAATCTCGAACGGCGGCGGACCCAGCAACGATCCGTGCTCGACTTTGTGATGGACGACGCCCGCGCCATGCAGGCACGGCTGGGCGCCGGCGATGCGGACAAGCTCAATCAATATCTGACCGGCGTGCGGGAGATCGAAGCGCGCATCCAGCGCGTCGAACAGTTCGGGTCGATCCAGGATCCGGGCGTCGAATCCCCCGAGGGCATCCCCGGCAGCTACGGCGAGCACATGGAGCTCATGTACGACATGCTCGCGCTGGCGTTCCAGACCGACTCGACGCGCGTGGCCACGTTCCTGCTGGCGCACGACGGCAGCAACCGCTCGTTCGAGGACATTGGCATTTCCGAGGGCCACCACGACCTGTCGCACCACCAGAATCGCGAGGACTGGATCGCGAAGATCGAGGAAATCGACCTGTGGTACACGCGGCAGCTCGCGCGGTTTCTCGACAAGCTGGCCGCGGTGCGAGACGTCGACGGCAACACCGTGCTGCACAACTCGATGATCGTCTACGGCGG
Source organism: uncultured Planctomycetaceae bacterium (assembly GCA_964430075.1). Classification (GTDB taxonomy): domain Bacteria; phylum Planctomycetota; class Planctomycetia; order Pirellulales; family Lacipirellulaceae; genus Lacipirellula. Next base: position 7,565 of record CAYSFP010000210.1, read on the forward strand.
CGGCAATGCGGACGCCAACCGACACTCGCACACGAACCTGCCGATCATCCTGGCCGGCGCCGGCGGCGGCACGCTGCAGGCGGGCCGCTACGTGCAGCACGGCGGCGTGCCGGCGGCCAACCTGTTCCTCAGCATGGCCGACCGCATGGGCGTCCAGGGCCTCGAGCGGTTCGGCGATTCGACGGGGCGGATGGCCGACGTGTGACGGGCTTGCGAACTGCTTGTCCAAAATCTGAAGAAGCAGCGATTCCGCATCGTTCGCGCCTTCGTGATTGGGCTCTTGGTCGCCGGCTCGACGCGGGCAACTCGTCTGAAGTCGCTGAAGGGCTCGTTGCTGAAAACAGTCGGGGCGGCGGGACCGGCGGTTGAACTTTATCTCCAGGCGGCGTTCGGAACTGGAACGCTGGCTGGCCTGCGGCGTTCGTCTTGCCCAAGGGACGGTGAGCAAGACGGCAGTGCCACAATCGCACCATGTCCGAAGTCACCCGCCTGTTGGCGGCGATTAACGACGGCGACTCAGAAGCGACGGCGCAGCTCTTGCCGCTGGTTTACCAGGAGCTGCGCCGATTAGCTCGAGCGCGCATGGCCGGCGAGCGGGCCGAGCACACCTTGCAAGCGACCGCGCTGGTGCATGAAGCGTACCTGCGTCTCTTGGGCGACGACGTCCGTTGGGATGGCCGCGGCCACTTTTTCTCCGCGGCAGCCGAGGCCATGCGGCGGATTCTCATCGAGCACGCCCGCGCGAAGCAGGCCCTGAAGCGCGGCGGCCAGCTCCAGCGCGTCGAGCTCGACGATTTTCCGCCCCTCGTCGGGCCGTGCGACAACCTTGACGATCTGTTGGAGCTGGACGCGGCCCTTGAACGTCTGGCCCAGGAGGATCCGGAAAAGGCCGAGCTGGTGAAATTGCTCTACTTTGCCGGGTTGAATCTCGACGAAGCGGCCTCCGCGCGGGGCATCTCCCGGACCACCGCCTATCGCCATTGGCAGTTTGCCCGCGCCTGGCTGTTCGACGCCCTGACGGGCGCGTCGGAAACCTTCTGACGCGATGCGGGATTTTTCCTGGAACTCCGGCGGCCGTTTTTTCGCATGTCCTATGGGGAAAAACTGGACCGATGAGCTTGAACGCCGCACAACTGGACGAAGTGTTCGCCGCGGCGGCGGCCGAAACGGCCCCTAATGCCCGCGCCGCCTATCTGGACCGGGCCTGCGACGGCAACCCCGAGCTGCGCCGGCGCGTCGATGCCCTGCTGGCCGCCCACGACCGGGCGGGGAGCTTCCTGAATCTTCCCAACGGCGAAGCAACGCGCCTGTTCGCCCTCGTGAGCGAACGGCCCGGCTCCACGATCGGCCGCTACAAGCTGCTCGAGCAGATCGGCGAAGGGGGTTTTGGCGTCGTCTTCATGGCCGAGCAGGAGCAGCCGGTGCGCCGCCGCGTGGCGCTGAAGATCATCAAGCTGGGCATGGACACCAAGCAAGTGGTGGCCCGCTTCGAGGCCGAGCGGCAAGCCCTGGCGATGATGGACCATCCCCACATCGCCAAGG
>CAYSFP010000211.1:0-9066 GCA_964430075.1 uncultured Planctomycetaceae bacterium
CCGAACCCCAGCTTACCAGCACCCAGCAAGACTACGAATGCCTTCTTACGCCCCCCGCCTGCGAACCTGCCCCCGCTGCCCTTGTCCCTCTCGGTCGCCGTTACTAAACTCCCGCCCCCGCGCAGGCCCCTTGCCGACGCGGTCCTACCTACTCGGAGGCGGCCCTCCCCTGCCCTGCCCTTTGCTGGACTACGAAAAACCATGGCGCTCGAACCCCAAAAAATCGTCAAACAAGTCAACAAGCTCCATCAGGAGACGGTCGTCCGCTGGCACCAGGGCGAGCCGGACAACCCCTACGCCGATTTTCTCGCCATGGTCTGCCAGCAGCATCAATACAACTACCTGCTGTGGCACGAAGAGGACATTGCCCGCAGCGCCGAAGTGAGCGATGCCCGCATCGCGATGGTGAAGCGGGCCATCGACGGCTACAACCAGCAACGTAACGATTGGATCGAGCGCGTCGACGAATCGCTCGTCGAGATGCTCGCCGACGCCGACGCCACGCCTGCCAAGGACGCGCGGCTGAACACCGAGACGCCCGGCAGCGCCATCGACCGCCTGTCGATCATGTCGCTGCGGATCTACCACTTCCAGGAACAACTGGAGCGCGACGACGTCGACCGGGCCCACATCGAGCGCGTCACGCATCGGCTCCAGCGCTGCCGCGTCCAGCAGGCCGATCTGTCGCAGTCGCTCGTCGAACTGCTGGCCGATCTCGCCGCCGGCCGCAAGCTGCTCAAGGTCTACCGGCAGATGAAGATGTACAACGATCCCACGCTCAACCCGTACCTGTACCGCCGCAGTTCGCAGGCCGCGTAGCGAACGAATGAAAGCCACCGGCTCCGCCGGTGGACTCCGCGATCGCTTTGAAGGTCCACCGGCAGAGCCGGTGGCTTTTATCCGATCGCCGCTCGATGCTCCAGGAACATCTTGCCATGTCGATCAACTACGATCGCGCACTCCGCAATCGCATCATCGACCACATGACGGCGATCGTCGCCGCGGCGCCGTATGAGCCCGATCCGTTTCCCCACGTGCTCATCCGCGGGTTTTTCCCCAAGGATGTGTACCAGCGAATGCTCGAGTCGCTGCCGCCACGGACGTGCTACGAGGATTTTTCATACGAGAAGCATCACACCGACGGCCAAAGCAATCGCCATCGCTTTCAGTTGAACAACGCGCAATTGGACCAACTCGAAGGGCCGCTCCGGAACTTCTGGTACACGATTCGCGCTGCGCTCGGCAGCCCCGCGCTCAAGTCGGCAATCTTCGACAAGGTGTCGCCCGGTCTCGCCCACCGCTACGGCATCCGGCCGGAAGCGGCCCGATCGCTGCCGGGATTTGCGCTGCCAGAATTGTTCCACGAGGCCAAAGGCTACTCGATCAAGCCGCATCCGGACACGCGCAAGAAAGTCGTCACCATGCAAATCGCGCTGCCGCGCGACGACAGCCAGCGCGACCTCGGCACCGAGTTCTACCGCCGCAGCTTGAATCCGATGGCGCTGCTCCGCGAGCCGCGCGGGTTCGACGTTGCCAAGCACATGCCGTTCTTGCCCAATACGGCCTACGCTTTCGCAGTGCTCAACACGCTGACGCTCAAGAGTTGGCACGGCAAGAGCACGATCCCCGCGGCGTTGGGCGAACGCAATTCGATTCTGAACATCTGGTACGAGAAGGCCGAGAACGCCAACACGGACCTCGTCGCCGAATGGCGCGGCGAAGCCACCGGCGGCGTTCGCGCGGCCTAGTGCACGCCAAACCCCGCGTGATCGAGCGTCGAGGTCCAGCAGTGTTCGAGACCGCCGCCATGAATGCCAGCGCCCCGTTGTTGCGGTCGCCCCGTCGGGCGCCGGTCGTGCCCCCTCAGCGACCGCGGCGCCGGGTGCTCCAGGTCATCACGCCCTCGCACTTCTCCGGCGCCGAGACGCAACTGGTGCGCTTGACCCGCGTCATGCAGCAGCGCGGCCACTACATGCCCGTGCTTGTGAAGGACCGCTCGCGCGCCCTTCCCGAAATGCGGCGGCGTGGCGTCGCCTTCGACACGGCCCGCATCAGCGGCAAGCTCAACGCACTAGCCGCCGTTCGCATCGCCCAGGCCGCCTGGCGCGTGCGGGCCGATGTCGTGCAGTCCACGTTGTCCTCGGCAAGCTGGTGGAGCGGCTGGCTCGAAGCGGCCGGCGGCCCCAAGTCCATCGGACACGTCCAAGGGTTCACCTCGGCGAAGTGGCATCGCCATCAGTCGCATCTCTTGGCCGTGTCTTACGCCGTGCGCGACGACCTCGTGCAGCAAGGCATCGCCGCTCACAAAATCACCGTCCTGCACAATGCCCTCGACCACGACGACCTGCAGCCCGAGCGCAGCGCCGCGAGCATTCGCGACGAGTTCGGGGCAGACATGCACACGCCGGTGATCGGGACGATTGGCCACCTATCGGCCAAGAAAGGCTATCGCGAGTTGTTCGCGGCCATTCCGCAAGTGCTCACCCACGTCCCAGACGCGCAGTTTTGGGTCGTCGGGGAAGGCAAGCTGCAGCGCGAACTCGAACTGGCGGCGCTTCAGGGCGGCTTCGCTCGCAGCGTGCGTTTCGCCGGCTTCCGCCGGGACGCGATCGACATCTTGAATGCCGTCGACGTGTTCTGCCTGCCCTCGCACCGCGAGCCGTGCGCGCTGGTGTACCTCGAAGCGGCGCTGCTCGAGAAGCCCGTGGTGGCCTGCCGCGCCGGCGGCGCCCCGGAGTCCGTCGCCGACGGCGAGACCGGCCTGCTCGTGCCGCCGCGCAACAGTGACGAACTCGCAAGGGCGTTGCTGACTCTCCTCGACAATCGCGCCGTTGCCCGCCGCATGGGCCAGGACGGCCGGCGCCGTGCGGCCGAACTCTTCAGTTGGGAACGCTTCACCGCGACGCTCGAGGGCGTCTACGACCGCCTGCTCGACTGAAATCCCCCTCCCTCGAAGGGAGGGGCTAGGGGAGGGATTGGTCTCTTCGCCAATCCCACGCCCCTCTCCCAACCTCTCCCCTTAGGGGAGAGGGGCGGCACGCCGTCTTTGCGCACTATGCCCGCCGCCCGCGCCGCTGGCTGAACACGATCAGCGTCATGTCGTCGGGTTTGTGCGGCGTGCCGTCCTGCGGCGGCTCCTGCATCCGCTGCCACGCCAGCGCACCGATCGCCGCGGCCGCCTTCGGCGCCGAACCCGTTCGCAACAGCGCGACGATCTCGTCCATCAGCAAATTGTCCAGCACGCCGTCGCTGGCCAGCAGCAGCCCGTCGCGGCTCGACACCTTCCGCACGCTGCCGACCTCGACGTGCATGCCGTCGAACCCCAGGTAGTTCGACACGAGATGCCGCTCCTCGTGGTCGATCGCGTCGTGCTCCTCGAGCATGCCTGCCTCGACGGCGTATCCCACCGGCGAGTGCGACGTGGTGAGCATCTTCACGCGCCCGCGATTGCCGACCAGCACGATTTGCGAATCGCCCACGTGGTACGGCTTCGCCTCGCCGTGGTCGAGCTGCACGACGGCCAGCGTCGTGCCCGCCCCGTTGCGGAGGTCGATGATCGAGCGGTTGGCGGCGTCCACGGCATCCAGAATCGCCGTCCGCATCGGCGGGCCTTCGGGAGCGGCCGCCGCGGAGATGTGCTCGACGAGCGTTTCGATGGCGATCCGCGCCGCCTGGGCGCCGCTGGCCATCCCTCCGCAGCCGTCGGCCACGATGAGCACGCCCGAGCCGTCGTCCGCCGCCACGACGGCCGCCGCATCCTCGTTGGCCGTCGTCTTGCCGGGTCGCCGCATCGACAACACGGCCACGGCGCCGCCGGCCAGCTCGAACACATCCGGTTCGAGCATGTCGACGTCCAGGTACACGCGCGCCTCGCTCGGGGCGAGGGTTTGGCTCGGCATACGTGTCGCTCCGCTTGGCTGTCGGCTCTCGGCTGTCAGCTCTCGGCCAGAAATTGAAGCGATGCATTCTCGCGATCTTCTGCCGACGGCCGAAAGCCGATGGCCTCTGCCCCTCACTGCCCGCCCAGTCGTTTCGCGCACCACGGGCAGTGCGTCCAATATCCCGCGGCCACGCCCCATCCGCAATGGCGGCAGCTCTTCTTCGATTCCGGAATATGCCACTTGCGCCGTACTTTCCGGTGGCACCACGGACAGTAACGCATGAACGGCATGAGAAGTTTTCGCGTGCACTTCGGGTTCTGGCAGCGCGCCGTGTAGCGGATGTCGCTGAACTTGCGCGTGCTGGAGGGTTCGAATCCCGGCCCGTAGCACCACGGGCAGTACTCCCAGTCGAGCTTCATCCCGCGCCGGCACCGCGTGCAGCGCAAGGGAAAGTCGGTCGTGCCTTCGTGCGCTAGGCGCGGCTTGCCGCACCAAGGGCACGCCTGCATCGCTTCCGACACAGGTCCGTGGCACACCGTGCACTCGTGATCAGTGTCCAGCACCTTGCCGAACTCTTGCTGAAACTGCCGCCGCTGGATCTCTTTCCAATCCGCCGTGCGCCGCGAGCTTTTGCTCGGCGTCTTGGCCGTCGTCGCGCGTCCGCCGTGGCGCGCCTTCACCCGCGTGAAGGCCGCGAGCATCGCCCGCGCGTCGGCGAATCGCTTCGTCGGAGCGAGCTCGATGGACCGCCGCATCAGCGCGAGCAGCCCCTCATTCACGCGCTTTTCCAGCAGCCGGTAACCCGGCGGCGGCCACGCGAACGGATACTCCGGCAACCGTCCCGAAAACATCTGGTACAGCACCAGCCCCAGCGCGAACACGTCGCTGCGGAACGACGGCCGGCCCATCGCCTGCTCCGGCGCCATGTAGCCCAGCGTCCCGGCGCCGCTCGCCCGCAGCGTGCGCTGCGCCACCTTCGCCACGCCGAAGTCCGTGAGCCGCAGCCGATTGTTCTCGAACACGATAAAATTATCCGGCTTGATGTCGCAGTGGATGATCCGCTGGCTGTGGGCATAGCTCACCGCCGACAGCATCTGCCCCGCGAAATCGATCGCCGTCTCGAACGGCAGCCGCCGGTGCAGGCGCTCATCCAGCGTCATCACGCCCCACGGCGAGACGATCACGAAGAACTCTTCGATGAACTGTGCGTTCTTCAGCGGCAGGATGTTGGGGTGCTCCATCCGCGCCACCAGCCGCACTTCCTTGCGAAAATCCTCCATCGCCGAGCCGGTGAGCAGATGCGCGTGCGGAATCTTCAGCGCCACGCGGATGCCCTCGATCGTGTCGCGGGCCTGGTACACCACCGAAAAGCCGCCTTCGCCGATCTTGCGCTCGATCAGGTATTTGCCGAGCTTCTGTTTGGCGCGAAGGGGTTTCATGCAAGCGCGTGCGATGCCGACGAGTCAATCAATGATGCAATTCTAATGACCTGAAAGCCGCCGGCTCTGCCGGTGGACGGTGCTACGGGACGGATGCCAACGTGCGATCCCGGAGTGCAAGACGAGGCCCGCCCCACCCGCCCCTCCAATGAGAGCTTAGCCCGCGGCACGAGGGCGGCGCTGGCGCCCCTTCTTGGAGCCGGTTTCAAAACCCCTCCCTCGAAGGGAGGGGCTAGGGGAGGGATTGAATTTGCTCGAACAATTCGCTCCTCACCCAACCTCTCCCCGCAGGGGAGAGGGGTTTGAAACCGGCTCTAGTATCATTCCCGCCGAGGAAGCCTTCAATCTCAACCCGTGCGCCCGCGAAAGAATCCTACGCAGGCGCCGCCGATTTGAGGCCAAAACTCAGGGGCGACGCGGCCGGCCGCCGGTTCGGCGACCATGACTGCCGAGATCTTCGCCCCGCGATGGCGGGAAAAGTCCGCGCCGGCGATGCGGTTTTACTTAGGAAATGCCTCTCGCAAAGGCGCAGAGGCGCAAAGACGGACGCAAAGCGGACAATGCATCTCTTAGCGTCTGCCTTTGCGCCTTCGCGCCTTTGCGAGCGTTCTTCTCGCGCCCGTTTGAGGCAGAGGGCGCTCTGTATTTCTCGCTTGTGGTATCATGGGCCCCTTCGCCGTCCCGAGGCATTCCCGCCACCCGGAACGAGAGACCATCCCATGTTCATGCAAAAACTGATGCCGGCGCTCGCCCTGTTCACCTGCCTGGCAACAGGTTTTGGCCCCTGCGCCCGCGCCGCCGAACCCTGGTGGAACGCCGCCGTCGAAGGCCAGCTCAGCGCATCAGGCGACAATCGCCGCCAACTCGAACGCTTCCTTAACGAGGCTCCCGCTGCCCGCCGCGACGGCGCCGCCTTCCTCGTCGAGCACATGCCCGAGCAGGATTTGAAGACGCTCACGGCCGATTTCCTCCTTGAGAACCTCGCCTTGGCTTACGACGCCTGGGAGGCGGCGCCCTGGCACGACCAGGTCCCTCAGGACGCGTTCTTCAACGACGTCCTGCCCTACGCCAGCTTGAGCGAGCCGCGCGACCCCTGGCGCGCCGAGCTGCACAAACTGTGTGCGCCATTGGTCGCCGACTGCAAAACGCCCGGCCAGGCCGCCCACGTGCTCAACGAAAAGGTCTTCCCGCTGGTGAAGGTTCGCTACAACACGGGCCGCCGCCGCACGGACCAAAGCCCCCGCGAAAGCATGGCCTCAGGCATGGCCACCTGCACCGGCCTGTCGATTCTGCTGGTCGACGCCTGCCGCAGCGTCGCCGTCCCGGCCCGCGTCGTCGGCACGCCCATGTGGTCGAACAACCGCGGCAACCACACCTGGGTCGAAGTCTGGGACGCGGGCGACTGGCATTTTGTCGGCGCCGCCGAGCCCGACCCCGCCGGCCTCGACCGCGCCTGGTTCACGCACGAGGCGTCAGAAGCCCAGGCCGACGTGCCGCGGCACGCGATCTACGCCTCGTCGTACCGCCGCACCGACGTGCCCTTCCCCATGGTCTGGGCCCGCCGCAACAAGAGTGTCAGCGCCGTCAACGTCACCCACCGCTACGCCGCCCAGGTCGCCGCGACCGGCGACGTGCGGCTCGCCGTTAAAGTGACCGACTCGTCCGGAAAACGCGTGGTCGCCGACATCCTCGTCACCGACCTGGCCGCCCCCGCAAACGTGCTGAAGGACGCCAGCCGCGGCGAAACCGCCGACCTCAACAACCTGGCGACGTTCAAGCTGGCCGCCGGCCACAAGTACCACATCACGGCACGGCTCAACGACTTGTCGGCCGAAGCCGACGTCGAAACAACCGCCGAGCCGGAACAACTGGTGACGCTGGTCCTCGTCAAGTCGCCGGCAAGTGCCGAAGTCTGCCCAGCGCCGGAGGGCGAGCCGACCGCATCGAGCGACGCGGCCCAATCGCCCTGAAAGGGCATGCGGCGATAGCCCAGGGCGCAGCCCTCGTTGTTACTCAAGTCGATGGTCCCGGAGCGACGACCGGTACGAGCCCAGCGATTCACAGGATGATGCATCTGCTATCGACACATAGGGTTTTGGCCCCGGAGGGGCCGCGTCATGTCGCCAGGAGCCGCAAGGCCCTGGTCAGCATGCGATGAAACGTCTGACGAGCCCCGGAGGGGCGACATGGCAAGCTTCCGTGTTGTCGATGCCGCCCCTCTCGGGGCTCGATCTCGTGATCATGCCCAGGACCAGGGGCTTAACGCCGCCTGGCTACATGACTCGGCCCCTCCGGGGCCCTGATGGCAGATGCATCATCCTGTTCAACGCTGGGTTTGCTGGGGCTGTCGCATGTCGCCCTTTCAGGGCGGGCGGAAGTCGTAGCTTCCATTGAGAATGTCTCGTCAATTCGCCCTTCCTGCCGAACGTCGGTTCGTCCCAAGCCTTTGCACTGCATAACGAACGATGGCAGGTGCGGCGAATACTGCAACCATCGCAGGAAGCAGCCACGGGTTAAGCGGCCCCAAAACGTCAATCAGCAAGGAGCAAAGCACCAGCGGCGGTAAGAACCAAACGTAGGTCGCCACGGGCCGATCAATGCGTTCGCGAGCCAGCGTCGAGCAGCAAAGCCACCAGAAGGGAATCAGGCAAACCCACAGCCAAAACATGTAAAGCGTCGGAATGCCTTCCGTTAGCAAGCGGTGGCACGCCCCCGCGGCCTCCACGCCGCCGACAAGCACCGACATCACGATGATGAAGCCGATCAAACCTCGAACAAACGGTGATCGCATTGCTTCAATCCCATTCGAGAACGGCGGCAGCCCAGGGCGAATCGCTGATTTTCCTCCGCTCCCCTCTCCTCGACGGAGAGGGGCCGGGGGAGAGGTGATGACACGAGTACACGCGTTGTCAGCGGAAAACCTAACCCCTTAATCTTAGCCACCAACGCCGCCAGCATCGCGGCGAACGTCGTTAGCGCGAGGAAGTCGAGCAGGCTAAAGCGATAACGCGGCTTCGGCTTCAGGGCAACAGAAGCGGCTGCCGTCATCACGACGAGGAACCAACAAGGGACTTGCACTACGACGCCCTCCACGGCCATGGCCTCGTTCCCGAAGTTCTCGTACCCAAATCCGAACCGGGAATACTGCGGCTTTATGAGGGGAACTAGTCCCTGTACGTGCCGTCCGAAGTCCCGCGGGGAGATCGACTCGTACCTGAACGACCCCTCACTTCCGATCCCACTGTAGTACAGAAATTCAATCGTCCCTCTCCATGAGCATGCACTCCAACCGCCGCGAGGATCGCTGACCGAATCCCTCTTCCAGTAGCTACGCACCCACAGCAACACCAGCGCGACGCAAAGCGTGAAGCAACCCACGGACGCCACGCTCCGCAGCGTTCGCAACAAAGGCCAGCGGCGGGCGTTCTCGGTCATCAGCTCAGACATGCGAGGGTGTGTGCGCGCCGAGCGCGGCGCCGCTATTCTCTTTCTTCAACTTCATCCCTCGGGCGATTCTCGACGTTCGTTCGGTGAAAGTGGCCAACGGTGATGACCTCAAACTCCCTTGAATTCGCGAGACGCTCTGCCGCATCGTCGGTCAGATGCGGCGACCAGAGATACAGTCTTCTTAGCTTTTTCAGCTCGCCAATCGTCCTCAGCGACTGGTCCGTCATCAACGAGGAAGAAAGGTATAGCTCCGTGAATGGCACTTGAACTTTGTCTAACTCGTTCGCTGTTGAAATGAT
>CAYSFP010000212.1:0-8829 GCA_964430075.1 uncultured Planctomycetaceae bacterium
GCAGAGCCTCGGCAATTCTCACCGGCAGAGCCGGTGGATTAACTAGGATTTAACTTCAAGGACCGATTTCCCCCGCCTGCCGGTCGATTGCCCCCCGCATTCCCCGCAGCGCATCGCACCCGGTACAATGAATTTCCGCGACATGTACGTACTGCCCGCTCGGAGGCGCGCCATGAATCCCGCCGATTTGCTCCGCTTCGCCTGCACGTTTGCCGCCGTCGTTGCTGCGACGATGGCCGCGCTTCCGACCGCCCGTGCATGCCCGTTCTGCAATGCCGCCATGCAGACGCTGAGCCAGGAGATCGAGGCCGCGGACGTCGCGTTCATTGCCGAACTGATCTCGCCCATGCCTGCCGGCGCGCTCGATGGCACGAGCGACGCCCCGGCCGCGGCCAAGTTTCGCGTCGTCGAGGTCCTGCGCAACGAAGAACGACTCGAGGGCAAGCAGGAAATCGACGTTATCTACTTCGGCGAGGACGCCCCCGGAAAACCGTTCTTGATCACGGGCCTCGCGGGGGTGACTGGGCCCGGTCTCGACTGGACCACGCCCGTGCCTTTAAGCAACGCCGCGGCGGCCTACGTGCGAAAGCTGCTCACGATCCCGGCCCAGGGCCCCGAGCGACTTGCCTTCTTCCAGGAGTATTTGGAGAACGACGACCCGCTGCTCGCCCAGGACGCCTACGACGAGTTCGCGCGGACGCCGTATGCCGACGTGATCGCACTCGCCCCGAAGATGGACCGCCCCCAACTGCTGAAATGGATCAATGATTCGACCGTGGGCCCCTCCAGCCGCCGCTTGTACCTCACCATGCTCGGCATCTGCGGACAGCCCGCGGACATCCAGTTGCTCGAGCAGTTGATGAGCTACGACTATCTCGCCATGAAACCGGCCATTGCCGCCACAATTGCCATGAGCGTACTCCAGGGTCCGGCGCCCGGCGTCGGCATGGTCGACGAAATGCTGCACGCCGAGGAGCGCCGCAAGCGCGAAAGTCTCGACGCGATGATCGCGTGCTACCTCAAGCTCAAGGGCCCTGAAGGGCTCGCGCTGGTCAACGACTTGTTCCTCGGCAATCCGCACGTCGAGTACAAGCACCTGCACTCGGCGATCATGGCCCTGCGATTCCACGGCGAGGAGACGGACGAGATTCCGCGCGCCGATTTGCTCAACTCGATGCGGCTGGCGCTCGCCCATCGCGATTTTGCGGACCAGGTCATCCCCGATCTCACGCGGTGGGAAGATTGGGAGGTCATGCCGCGGCTGATCGCGATGTTCAAAGATTCGGAGAAGGATGATTGGATTCGCCAACCGGTCGTCTCCTATCTGCTCGTCGCCGCCGAAGCGCCGGGCGATGTGGGGCAAGAGGCGCAGGCCGCGATTGAAGAACTGGAGGCGATGGATCCCGAGACCGTGAAGCGCGCGCGTAATCTTGCCGCGTTCACGTTCCTGGCTCGCGCGGCCGCTCCGGCCGCCGCAGACGCCTCGACCGCTGCCGCCCCCCCCGCAGAGGCAGAGCCGTCCACCGAGGCAACCAGCGATGCCGGCGACGGCGAATCAGTTGCCGTGGCAACGGACGCGACCGAACCCGCCGCCGCCAGTGCCGATGCGACATCCGAGGTATTGCCACAGGAGGTTGCGATTGCCGATGGCGAGGCGCCGGCAAGCTCCTCTGCTGGAGCGGAAGCGGCGCCGGCCGCCGCCGGGCAAGTTGCGGCGGCCGAGACTGCCCCGCCGACGCCCGCCGCGCCGCCGCTCGCCGCCGCCGAGCTGACTCCTCCCAGCAAGACGAAGATCATCGGCATTCCGCTGTTGGCCGCGGCCGTCCTGCTGGCGGTGTTCGCCGTATTGCTGCGCGGCGCGGATCCACGCTCGTCGAACGAAACCCCGTAGCAATGCGCATGGGAAGGGCGCTGCCATTCTGTTGATTCATACCCTCGAACGATTCAGATTTCGATGTCCGCGACGCAAGTACTTAGTCCTGTCGATCACTCGGACGGCGTCACCTTTGACTACCGCCCGTTGAGCGTGTCCGCAATCGCGTCGCTTGTCTTCGGCGCGCTCTCCGTGCTGGTCGCCGTCGGCGCCCGCAGCAGCGTCGAAAGTGCGGTCGTGCTGACGCCGATCCCGCTGATTGGCCTGGCATTAGGCGTCGTTTCGCTGCGACGCATGCGGGCGAGTGAGAACGAATTCACCGGCGCGGGAGCAGCCAAGGCGGGGATCGCGCTCTCGGCAGCTTTTCTCGCGGGAGGATTGGCGTTTGCCGGTTACGTTCACGCCACGGAAGTTCCCGAGGGATACGCGCGAACGTCCTTTGCCGAGATGAAACCTGATGAAGTCGACCTTCGCGGCGGCCACACGATTCCGCCTGAGGTCGCTGCGCTGGACGGAAAGAAGGTGTTCATCAAAGGCTATTTCCGGCCCGGCACTTCGCGGACAACGACGAATGTCACGAAATTCCTATTGGTCCGCGACGACAATCAGTGTTGCTTTGGTGACTTGAGTGCAGTGCAGTTCTACGATCAGATCCAAGTGGCGATGATGAAGGGAATGACGGTCGACTACTCCCCGGGTCTATACCGCATGGGCGGCATCTTGAAAATCAATCCCGAAAACGTCGGTAGAAACTCAGGTCGCCCGGTCTACAGTCTTGAAGCTGACTACGCGAAATGAAGCGACAGCCGTGGTCAATCTTGGGCGTCATGGCCTGTGTCGCGCTCGCGGCGGGGTGCGAAGGGGCGTCGTCGGCCCGCGAGACCGAGCGGGCCGCCGCGCCCAGGCCTTCTGCCGTTGTCCGCGAGTCTTCGCCAGCAGCAGCCCGGGGGGACGTTGACTCGAAGTCGACGACAGAGGCCCTCGAGCCTGTAGCGAGGCCCGGCGGGATCGTCGAAACGACGTTCGACGACGTCAAGTTCCCCATGGAGAAGACGGACGATTTCGCCGAATCCCTGCTCACCGACCGCGTTCGCGAGCTGTTCGGCAAGCGAATCCGCATTCGCGGCTACATGTATCCCACGCCGCGGCGCAAGGGAATCACGCAGTTCGTGCTCGTCCGCGACAATATGGAGTGCTGCTTCGGCCCCGGAGCGGCGCTGTTCGACTGCATTCTCGTGTCGATGGTCGGCGGCGCCACGGCCGAGTTCTCGATTCGGCCCATCGCCGTGGAAGGCGAATTCCGCCTGGAAGTTCTGCCCGGCCCCGATGGCCGTCCGCTGGCGATCTACCAGATGGCCGGCGAAGCGGTGAAGTAGTTGAAAGCCACCGGCTCTGCCGGTGGACTCCCATCCTGGCCAGCGTGCAGTAAGCCGTCCACCGGCCGAGCCGGTGGCTTTTACTTCTTCTTTGGCTTCTGCTCCTCCTCGTGGAGGCCGAGAGCCGAGAGCCAGCGGCGCCGCGGCTTGGTCCCGTCGGCCCCGTCGCCATCGGCGGGCGCGTACGTGCCGGATTCGATCTCGAACATCTTCTCGCGCAGCGCCGCCTGCTCGCGGGCAAGCCTCGCACGTTCGACGGAGAATTCCAGCTCCGCGGCCCGCAGCTTGGCTTCCCACTCGGCGGTCAGCTTGGCCAGTCGCTGCCGCTCTGCGGCCACGACTTCGTCCGCGTCCAGCACCGCCTCTCGAGCGGCAGATCCCTCGTCGGCAGCGTCGTCGCCTCCATTGGCATCGAGCTTTGCTCGCAGGTCAAGGATCTCCTGATCCCTGTTCGCGATGACGCGGTCTGTCGCGGCGATCGTTTTCGACACGGTCGCCCGCTCGGCGGCTCGTTCGGCGCTGATGTCGCCGGCGTCTTCTTCTTGTTCCAGCATGGCCATGAGCCGGGCGCGCTGGGCCGCCCAATCGCCGCCCTCGGCAGCATCGATGGCACGCTCGTTCGACGCGCCGGCCGACGCGAGTGTTTCGCGCAGTTGGGCGTTTTCCTGCTTGAGTTGCCGCACGTCGTCGACCGCCATCTCGAACCGGCGCTGCAAATCTGCGTGTTCCTGCTGACCGTCGCTGTCGACGGTCGAGGCGGCTTCCAGGGTGGATTCCAGCTCCGCCGCGCGTGCGGCCAATTCGTCACGCTCTTGGCGGATTGCGATCAGCTCTGGCGACTCCTGATCGCTCGCCGGTCGCTGGGCGAGTTCGTCGCGCAGGACGGCGTTCTCGCGTTTGAACTTCTGCACGTCTGCCAGCGCCAGGTCAAACTTCTGTTGGAGCTCGTCGAAGTCGCCCGTCGGACGCGAACCTTCGACAAGCTTCGCAGCCTCGGCCGTCGCGGCTTCGCACCTTGCCTCGGCGGCGACTTTTGCCGATTGTTCCTCAGCGAGGGAGGCTCGTGCCGCCTCCAATTCCCAGCGCGCCGCCTCGAGGTCGGCCCGCGGTGCCATCGTCTCCCGCATTTCGGCGAGCTCGGCGCGCGCTTGCTCGAGCATCTGAGCGAGCTCGCCGAGCGCTCGTTGGTGGGCGGCAGCGGCCGTTTCGGCGTCTTCCAACTGCATCCGCAGTTGAGGCGACTCGGATTCCGCGGCGGCCTGCGCCGCCGCGGCATCCTGTTCCAGTTTCTGCAGGTCGCTTTCAAGTTTGAGACGCGCGGACTCGGACTGTGACAGCGCCAATTCCAGAGTCAGCTTTTCCGACTCGATCGCGGCGACCTGCCGGTGAAGCGTTTCGACTTCACTCGTCGCTGCGGCAAGTTGTTCTTGTAGCTCTGCCTGCCTTGCAGCAGCGGTTTCCTCGACGCGCGCCGCGTCCGACCTGAGCGATTCGTTTTCCGAGGCGGCAGCGGTCAACTGGGCGGTAAGTTCGTCGAGTTCGCGCCGCAATTGCTGCTCGAGATCCGTCCAGTCGCATTGCGAATTGGTCAGCGAAGCAAGTTGGGTCTCAAGGGCGGCGACCTCCGCTCGTGCCGCCGCGGCCTCGGTTTCAAGTGCGGCGGCCCGCGTTAGGGCGGCGTCGCACTCGTCGTGCAGGGCCGCATGGTCGCGCAATGCGGCGGCGCGCTGCTCCTCGGCCTGGAGCTTGGCGGCGCGCACGGTTTCCAGCTCCGCGCGGAGCTCGTGGGACGCCTCGCCGGCGGCCTGCTGCAGGACATTAATTGCCTGGCGGGCCGCGGTGAGCTGTTCGACAAACTTTTCGTGCCGAACGCAGTCCTCCTCGTGAGCCCGCGTGGCTGCCTCGAGCTGGCTGCGGAGGCTGCGGACGTCCTCCTCCGCAGCGGCGAGCTGCTGCGCCGCTTGTTCGCAACTCGAGCACGGTTGCGATTGGATCTCGTCGAGTCGCTGGCGCGCCGCGGCGAGCTGCTCGACGAAACGGGCGTGCTTGGCGTCGCTTTCCTCGAGCTGGCGACGCAAATCGGCCAGTTCCTCCTCGACGGTCGATCCGGAAGCCGGCAAAGCCGGCGCGCCGTTGAACTCTTCCGCGAGTTTGCGCACGCGTTCGCCGAGTTCCGATTCGATCGTTCCCAGGCGCGTGCGGTGCGCGGCGAGCGCATCGTTGGCTCGTTCGCGCAGCGCGCGGAGTTTCTCCGCGGCGATTTGCGATCGATCGCCCGGAAAACCGGGCCGCACCTTGGGTTCTTCCATGACGTCGCCTACGGTGGGACGCGCGCCCCGCCCTCGCATGGGAGGGCGGCGCAGAGCGTCCGTCTCGTCGCGCACGGGCGCCTTCGGCGCCGAAGGCATGTTCTCGCGACGTGAGATATTCCCAACGGTATATAGGCCGCCGCGGGGGGGCCGTCAAAGTTGGGGCGACGGGCCGCGCGGAGTGCGCGGGTGGGACGGATTTTGGGGGTCGGGAGGGGGTAAGACTGGAGACGGGAGGCTTGAGACCGGAGACGCGGAATGATGGCGTTATTGGGCGAGCACCTGGGGGTTGATCGTGCACTCCGGGCGGCGGCCTTGGAGGACGTCGGCCACCTGGCGGGCCACGCGGGTGCGCAGCTCGAGGGTGGCCTCGGGCGAGTAGAACGCCACGTGGGGCGTCAGGAGCACGCGGGGGTCGTTCCAGGGCGGCGTGGCGAGGTCGGGCGGCTCGGGGTCCTGCACGTCGAGGGCGGCGCCGGCGAGGCGGCCGGCGGCCAGGGCGGCGGCCAGGGCCGCGTGATCGACCAAACCGCCGCGCGAGGTGTTGACGAGGTAGGCCGTCGGCTTCATCAGCGCGAGCGTCTCACGGCGGATCAAGTGGCGGGACTCGGCATTTAGAGGAAGCTGCAGCGAGACGAAGTCGCTCGTGGCGAGCAGCTCGTCCAGCGAGCGCCAGGCGACGCCGTCAGGCGCCGTGCCGGAGCGGTTCGTGCCGACGACGTGCATGCCCAGGGCGATCGCCTTGGCGGCCAGCAGCTTGCCGATCTGGCCGAGGCCGACGATGCCGAGCGTTTTGCCCTCGAGCCGATCGACGGGCAGCTCGGCGGTCAGGCTGTAGCGGCCGGCCTTGGTGGCCAGGTGGTAGGCGCCCACCTTGCGGGCCAGCGCGAAGATCAGCGCGAGCGTGTGCTCGGCCACCTCGCGCAGGCAGTAGTCGGGGATGTTGGTAACGAGGATGCCGCGCTCGGTGGCCCGCCGCACGTCGATGTTGTCGAGCCCGATGCCGGTACGGGCGATGTGGCGGCAGCGGTCGGCGGCGTCGATCACGCGGGCGGTCACCGGCGCCCAGCAGGTGAGAATCGCGTCCATGCCCGGCGCGAGGCCGGCGAGCGTCGCCTCCTTGTTATCCGGCGATTCGATGAGCTCGCAGTCGGCGGCGGCGAGGATCTCGCGCTCGGCCAGGGAATCGGCCCAGGGATAGTCGGTGTAGAGGGCGCGGAAGCGGGGCATGGGGAAAAGTGGGCAGTGGGCAGTGGGCGGTAGGATCGGGGTTCAGGGTTCAGGGTTCAGGTGGGAGGATAGCCGCGACGCTACGCGTCGCTGGGGTGGCGGCAGTGGGCAGTGGGCAGTGGGCAGTGATGGGAAGGGAGGAGAGCGGTTCAGCATCCGCAGATTTCGCAGATGGAGGCCGATGTGGCAAGGGGCCGGCGAGAGTTAGCGCGTCGCTCGTCGCATCGATTCAAGTGCGCCGATCGATAGCCGGCGTTGACGAGAAATAACGTTTCGGCGCGCCGTAGAGATCGTGTCATGCTGCGCCGCGAAGTCGCTGGGCAGATTGGGATTCACGGGCTGGGTTGTCGCGAGGGCGGTCAGGGCAGCGAGCGGGGCGCACCGACTTCCGATGACGCGATTGTCGACTCTGTGCGCACGATGATTTCCACGCGACTGCTATCGGGCAGTGCGACAGGCTGCGTCGGACGAAAGACGCCGTTTTCGTAGATCGCAGAGAGCGCTGCGTCGATGGTTCAAAGAAACGGGAGCTTCGCGGGCGGACATTACGCCGTTAACCTTGTGGGACCGGAGCGTCCGCAGATGTCGCAGATGTTCGCAGATGGACGAGACGTGCGATCCACGTTTCTCTTGTCCTCATCTGCGTCGATCGGCGTCATCATCTGCGGACAAGTCCGGAAGGCTAACGGCGTAGGGTGGCACAGGTTGCCGTCGGCGGCTACCTGTGCGGCGGAGCCGCGGGAGGGTTGACCGGTACGACGGCCGACCTCCTGTCGCATGCGCGACCCGGAAAGGCGAAGACGCCAAGCGCGGGCCAGCCGCGGCCCGGCCGTTTTTTCTGTTCCGCAACAGAAAGCGTTAGAATGGGTCTGCGCACGGCGGCCCAAGCGCCATCCCAAGCGAGCAGGTCATGCCAATGGTTTTTCACGGCGACGAATCGGTTCCCGACGACGCGATGTCCATGTTCGGACCGACGCAGATTGATCATCAGATCAGGCAGGCGATCCAGTTCTGTTGGATGGGCCTACCGAAAGAACGCCGCACAGTCGACGAAGTCGAGGTTCAGGTACGACGGCTCGTCGATCGCGCGCTCAAGGATTTGCGGGAGGATGCGGAAGCATTCGGCCTGCCAAGCCCCTGAGTCTCGGCGCGGCGTCAGTTTGTAGATGGGCTGGCAGTGGTTCGCCGCCGATGGTTGAGTGCTTTGATGCCGTCGTTGATGCCGAGGGGGTGTTGATTGAAAATGAGACTCGTGGCCCGACTATTGGCTGTGTTCACCTGCGTTGCGCTCGACATCGTCTTCGTCGCGGACGTGATCTGGGGAGGCCTGCCCAATTCCCAAGTCGCCGGAGTTGCGGGCGCGGTTCTCACCACTGCATTACTTGCGTGGCTTCGTTGCGCGGCCCCTCGGCGTCTGAAATCAGGCATGTAGTTTCAACGCGACAGGACACCTGTTCTATGATGCCGCGCCCGACAATCTGGTTGTCTTTGTTGTTCACGTTCGCACTGCATTTCCCCCACGCCAGCGCCGTGCCCAGCATTACGGGGCGCGTGTGGTTTGAGAATGAGGGCAATGCCAACAGCAAGAAAGAGGGGATCTTCCTCACGGAACACCCTATCTCAGTTACGGAGATTGCCCGCATTGCGGCTCTCAAAGGCGTGTCCGATCTGGATATCGGTTACTTCCCTGACGTCGTGCAAATCGATGGCAAAGCTCTCGCTGGAATTGGAAAGATTAAGGGACTTCGCGGCCTCAATTTCTACATTACCGGCGTGAACGTGAAGGAGAAGGACTGGTCGTTTTTGGTCAAGCTCACAGAGCTGGAATCCCTGTACGTCGACGGCGAAGAACTCGACCTCGGGGACGATTTCTTGCAGTTCGTTTCCGATTTGGAGACGTTGAAAGTGCTGCATATTCGTCCTCGCGGCAAGTTCTCCGATGAGGGCGTCGCGAAATTGGCGTCGCTCCAGAATCTGACGGAGCTATACGAATGGCACTTGAATTTTCGTAACCTATTACGCGGTTTGTCTTTTGTAGTTG
>CAYSFP010000213.1:0-8728 GCA_964430075.1 uncultured Planctomycetaceae bacterium
CTCGAAACGGCAGAGCCTCGGCAATTCTCACCGGCAGAGCCGGTGGATTAACTAGTTCTACTGTCGGAAGTCTGTGTTCGTTTGAAGCATATGTCTTGCAAGAAGTTAGCGACGCTATCGCCAAGTCGTAGTTACCGCTCCGATTGAACGCTTTGGAATCTGCTAGCTTGAGCGTTTCTCGGGAATCGACACGGGTACCCAGATTCGTCGCAAAAACCTGGCACACTCGCAATCAATGCCAGCGCCGGCGCAAATGTCTTGGACCACTTGACTTATGAATATCCTCAGCTTCCGACAGTAGAACTAGGATTTAGCTGTCCGCCCGAGCGTGCACCTCGCGCTTAAGTTCGTCGCGATCAAACGGCCCCATCCGCCCCGCCGCGACGTCCGCCTCAGCCTGGAGCACCATGTCCCTCAGCCGGGCGCGATTTACCTGGCGCTGCTCAAGCGTCGCCAGGGCTTCGTGCAACACCTGCTCTTCCGATTGGAAAAATCCCGCATCGATTTGGGCTCGAACCCGATCGGACAGGTCATCCGGCAAGATCATCGACATGGAGAAGGCCTCCCAGCGCATCACGATTAGGGAAATTATAACACATGCGTCGGTCGAGCGGACCGCACTGGCGTAGTCGCACGCATGCTAACTTTCAGTACACCGCCAACCCAGCTTCGCCAGAAGCGTCTTGTGGGAGCCCAAGCATGCTGACCTTCATCGACCCGACGCCTGTCGAATCCTCAGGCGCGATTTGGGAAGCGGCCTACCGCCGCTTCGAAACGCCTGCCGAAGAGGTCGCCAAATTCTCGCGGCGCCTCCGCGCCCTGGGCGCGGACGCCTGGCCGCGCTCCGCGCGAATCGCCGAACTGTTCTGCGGCCGCGGCAATGGGCTGCACGCGCTGAACGCACTCGGATTTGAGGATGTCGAGGGAGTAGACCTCTCGCCGACGCTTGCTGCTCTGTACGAGGGGCCGGGCCGCATCACCGTGGGGGATTGCCGCGAGTTGCCGTGGCCCGACGCTTCGAAGGACGTCCTCATCGTGCAGGGCGGGCTGCATCATCTGCCCACGATTGAGCCGGACTTGCGCCGCGTACTTAGGGAAGTCCGCCGCGTGCTCGTCGCCGACGGCCGCTTCGTGGCGGTTGAACCCTGGTTAACGCCCATGCTGCAACTCGTGCACGCCGCGGCTTTCTCCCCGCTGCGCAAGGTGCTCGATCGCGTCGACGCCTTCGCTACCATGGTGGAGCATGAACGTGACACCTACGAACAGTGGCTCGCCTCGCCCGCGACGATCCACGAGATGTTCGAGGAACATTTTCACATCGAGCATCTGTCGCTTTCGCGCGGCAAGATGCGACTGGTCGGTACGCCGCGCTGACAAAGCGAGCCGATTCGGCAATCTTTTCCCGGCGGGCGCAATTGCGAATCCCGACGGGTGACTGATAATCAGCCTATGTCCGATCAGTCGCACAGCGAAATCGACGCGGAGATCCGCGATGCGATCTTTGCGGGGCAGAAGATCGAGGCGATCAAGCTCTACCGCGATCTCACGGGGAAGGGCCTCAAGGAGTCGAAGGACTTCATCGAGGCGCTGACGGAGGAGCTGCGCGTAAGCTCGCCAGAGAAGTTCACGGCGGCCCCCGCGGGCGGCTGCGGGACCGCGGCGGCCCTCGTGCTCGTCGTCCCTGCCATCGCATGGTTACTGTGGGCCGTCGGCTGATGCGACGCTCGCTGACGCGTGGCCAGCTCCAGCATCCTGGGCGGCGGGCGGGGGAACTTCGCAAGGCGAACCTGGACGGCACCGACCTGCGCGGCGCGAAGATCGCCGGGCTCGACTTCTCCCTGAAGGACTCCGCGGCGCCAAACTGGATGCGGAGCAACTGAAGCACGTACGCTGCTGCGGGGCGATTCTGGGTGATGTGCTCGCGCAGTCGCGTCGGGCATTAACAAACATCGCTGCATCTCGGAACGTCGAAGCGCTAGACGCGAACCGGCGCCTCCCGCGATAATGCCCGCGTGCGATGATCCTCCGCCCCCCTCCCCTTGATGGAGAGGGGTGATGAAGCGGGTACACGCGCTGCGTCACGCGCGGCCGGGCCTGATCGGTGGTCGTGTGGAACGCGTGTGCCCGCTTCGCCCCCCTCCCCAGCCCTCCCCACAAGGGGGGAGGGAGCCGGAGAGGATAGGGGACTTTTCCCGCAAAACGGGCGTTACCAATCCTTTTTCACCTTACCGCGCGGCACATCCTATGAATCAACGACACGTCTTCCACCTTGCCGCCCTCGCATGCGGACTCCTCACTCTCGACTTGGCGTCGCCCGCCAGCGCTGCGGACGTTCCCGAAACCCGCAGCCTGTTCAACGGCAAGGACCTCGCCGGCTGGCACGCCGACGTGCCGAAGATGGACGATGATCCCGACGTCAAAAGCCCGTTCATCGTACGCGATGGACTGCTCGTCAGTTTGGGCGATCCTCGCGGCCACCTCATCACCGACGAGGAATTCTCCCACTACCGCCTTGTCGCCGAATACCGCTTCCCCGGCGAACCGGGCAACTGCGGCGTGCTGGTGCACGCCTCGAAACCGCGGGCCCTCTACGCGATGTTCCCGCAATCGATCGAGGTGCAGATGCACCACGAAAATGCCGGCGACTTCTGGTGCATCTGCGAGGACATCGCCGTGCCGGACATGGTCGAGCGACGCGGGCCCAAGGAGAACTGGGGCGTCGACGGCGACAAAGCGCGGCGGATTCTGAATCTCACCGACGGCTCCGAAAATCCGCTCGGCGAGTGGAACACGATGGTCGTCGAATGCGTGGACGACGAGGTGAAGGTGTGGGTCAACGGCGACCTGGTCAACCACGGCCACGACTGCACCGCGACGAAGGGCCAGATTGCCGTGCAGGCCGAGGGATCGGAGGTCGAGTTCCGCAAGCTAGAACTGACGCCAATCGAGAAGCTCAGCGACGCGGCGCCATAAATGTGCCCCCGTCTGAACCGGCGATGTCTGCTCGCTCCGCACTGCTCCATGAGGCGAGCCCGGCAACAGTCTCTCGCAGAGGCGCAAAGGCGCAAGGTGAAGAAGGGATCCCGCTTGGCGGATTCCTCTGCGCCTTAGCGCCTTTGCGAGAAACGCTTACGCCTTGGAGATCGAGTTACTTCTTCAGCAGCGCCACTCGCAGCTTGTCATCAGCCGGCTTCTCGCCCAACCAGATGCCGAACAGGGCTTGCTTGAACGCCAGCCCTGCCACTGCGCCCTGCCGTTCGCCGTTCTTCAGCACGACCGTGCCGTGCGTGGGAAGGTACACCAGGTCGAACACGTCGCCCTTCTTGATCTCCGCGGCGAACATGCCGCGAAATTCGGCGATTTCCTTGCCGAGTGCGTCAGGCTTCCCGCCGGTGGAGTTGGCGAACCCTTCATTCAGCGACTCGACGAGCTTTTCCTGGCTGACCAGCCCAGACGTAATGTGCAGGCGAATGGCCATCGGCCCGTCGGCAACGATAATCGCCCCCGCGTCGCCGCTGGGAGACAGCAGGTACAGCCCCGCTTCGTACATTTGCATCAGATATTTGGAACGCGCGCCCGAGCCGTTGAGCACGAGCTGGGCGTCGCCGGCGCGGAGCTTCGCGGGAAACTGGGCGTGGGCATGCTGCGCGATGGCAACATTCATGAGAAGCGCCGAAACGAGAAAG
Source organism: uncultured Planctomycetaceae bacterium (assembly GCA_964430075.1). Taxonomy (GTDB): domain Bacteria; phylum Planctomycetota; class Planctomycetia; order Pirellulales; family Lacipirellulaceae; genus Lacipirellula. Next base: position 3,687 of record CAYSFP010000213.1, read on the forward strand.
AACTTGCTCATGCCAGCTTCTCCGTAAATTCAGGCAAGGGGCGGGGCGTTACTGCAATCATGCTCCCACGAGTGAGGCAAAAGACGGTATTCGTTTCCTGGACCGCCGCCAAGAGGAAGGACCGCACATTCGAATAGACAGATTTGACAGAAATGACAGATCGTGTCATAATTGCTTTATGCAAACGACGTTGCGCATCGACGACAGAATCTACCGCGATGCCAAGGCTGAGGCTGCACGGCAAGGCATCACGCTCACGCGGTTCATCGAGGACGCGTTGCGAGCCCGCGTGGAAAACGCCGCATCACTCGATGAGCGCCGGGCTTCGGAAATCGCCGAGAGGGAACGGTTGATGGAAGCGCTTTTGCAGTCGACCGCCCACTTCCGGATCGGCGAGCGCCCTACGCGAGATCAGATGCATGAGCGCTAAGGCCCTGCTGGACACGAATATTCTCGTCTACGCCATCGAGAAATTCGGGCCCGACGCGGCCAAATCGCAGATCGCTCGCCAAGTGCTTCGCAGCCCAGATGTTTGCATCTCCACGCAGGTGCTGGGAGAGTTTTACTCCGCGACGACAAGCAAGCGGCGCACGTCGCCGTTGAGTCACAACGAAGCCGTCGCCTGGATCCAATTCTTTAAGCGCCTCGAAGTGCTTACGATCGGCGTCGCTCACGTTGATCTCGCTCTGCAAATCGTCGGAACCCACGGCGTCGGATATTATGACGCGCTGATCCTCGCCACGGCGCGGCTTGGCGGATGCGTCGAAGTTCAGTCGGAGGACATGAGTCATGGCCAAGACTACGGCAACGTGCTGGTGATGAATCCTTTTCTCGCGAACGTGGACGAAGGTTAGCAGAGGCGGCCGACGCCGCACACTTTCATGCCGGACGAGCGGACTCACCTGGAAAACGGTCACGTGGACTTTCGGCTGCGCGGCATCACCGCGGCAGACTTGCCAACGTTGTTCGATTTCCAAAGCGATCCCGAAGCCAATCGCAGGGCCGCGGTCGTGCCGCGCACCTGGGACCATTTTGAAGCCCATTGGCACGAGGCGCTAGCCACCCCGGAGATTACAACCCGCGGCATGCTCCTGGACGAGCAGCTCGTCGGGCAAATCACGTGCTTCCCAGCAGATGGAAAATCATGGATCGGCTACTGAATCGATCGCAAATATTGGGGGCGAGGGTGCGCGACCAGGGCGCTGGCATTGATGTTAGAGCAGCTTAGCGTGCGCCCGATTCACGCCCGCGTCGCCGTCCACAATGTCGCCTCGCTGCGCGTACTTCAAAAGTGCGGCTTCGCCGAGAAGGAACGCTGCCTGTGCGGTGGCGACGAGCGTTTCTTGGCATGCGAGGAGGTGATTCTGATCCTCGCGTGAGCGTTGCAGGACGTCGCTCAGAAATCTCTCCCTCGAACAACATGATGCAGCGTGAGCAGATTCTGCTTCCTAGGCCCGGCGTTCACGCCGGGTTGTGCGCGCCGCGTTTTTTCCTCGGCCGCGCGACGAGCGCCGCGTTTCCCTCGGCGGCTGGCCGAGGCCGAAACAAGCCGCGGCCTGATGCGGCCGTGGTTGGCCGCCGACGGAGCTCCTCCCGACCGCACGGCCGCCCAGCGGATGATGCATGGAAAACCCGGCGTGAACGCCGGGCCTAACAACGAACACATCGGCGAGCGCACCTGCATCATGTTGTCAAAGGGAGGAGCTCGTGTTGCGTCACAGAAGGAATTTCGGCTAGCACATTGAGCAGCCGGGCTTGCCCGGCTCGGCCCGCAAGCGGGCCGGCTAAATCTCCCACCCGAAAAAACAACTGTGACAGAGCACTAGAGGAGGGATGAACGCCTCGCAAATTCTGCCCCTCACGAAACCTCTCTTGTAAGCCGCAAATGGTTTGAATCCGGCCCGACTCGGCTACGGCGCCGCATCCGGGGCGGCCCCCGCGTCCGGGTTCAGCGAATACATCAGCACGTTCAGCCCGATCCGCGCCGCGTCTTCGCGCGTGTAGCCGCGGCACTGCAGGGCCTCGTGCTGCTCCAGCGCGCAGCTCACGTCGTAGGGCGAGAAGATCACCGCCAGCCGTCCGTCGATCATCACGCCTTCGAGCTCGGGCGCCACTTTCTGCACGCGCGAGCGCAGGGGCTGGCCCGCCTGCTGCGCCGCCGGCTCGCGGCGGCTCACCTGCCGGATGTCATACCCGCCGGCCGCAGCGGTCAGCAGCGGATGATCCGCAGCAATCCGCTCCAGCTTCTGATCGGGCAGCACGAGCTGAATCTCGCGGCGAAACGCGGCGGCAAACTCCTTGCTCGCGCAGATCGCGTCGGCGAACAACGTGCCGCCGTTTGCCAGGTACTCGCGCAGCTTGACGCGCTCCTCGTCCGTAAACCGGAAGTCGTGCCGCCCGTGCATGAACGCCAAGTGAAACCGCGGCAGACTGGGATCGCTCGCCAGCAGATCGAACTGCTGCGTGCTGATCTGGAGCTTCCGGTCGCCCTGCGCCGCGGCGCGGAGCAAATTCACCAGCGCCCCCGGCGCGTCGTTGCAGCCGCCGCCGTGAATGAGCTTCGCCACCCGAATGACGCCGCGCGACGCCAGCGCATCCAGCGACGAAGCGTCCAGCGATGCGAACGACTGCTCCTTGCCTTTGGGCTCGCGATTGGTGGCGTAGGCCAGCACGTTGAGCCCTACGGAGCTCGCGTCGTCGATCCGCTCCTGAACATGCTCAGGCAGCACTTCGGTGCGGCCCTGCCCGCCCAGCTCCCAATAGCACGACAGGTCAACTTCAGAGAACACGACGCAGGTGCGGCAGCCATACTCGATGGTCCACAACCGGCCGACATACGCACTTTCAGGGCGAACCAGCCGATCGATCCGCCAGATCGGATGCTCCGGTCCGGCGCGGCGCAGCCGATATTCTCCCTCGGGAAACACGCGCTCTATGAACTGCCGGAAGCCGGCGGAGAAACCCGTGCCGTCCATACAACACGCCTCGACGAACAGAAAGCCGCCGCGGTCGAGATACGCGCGCACCTTCTCCTCCAGCCCGGCGAGTTGCGGCTGTTTGCTGCCGGAGAGAAACAGCACCGGCGCCTGAAGCAGATCCTCCACCCGGGCCGGCTGCGGATCCATCAGTTGCCAGGTCATCTCCAGATCCCACTGCTGCTCGGCCAGGGACGTCAGCTCGGCCATGTCGGTGCGGTGATTGTTCCAGTCGTCCTCGGGACCGTGGCGCAGCTTGGCAATGAGGATCGGCCGGCGACCCTTCGAGAGAAACAAGAGCGCCAGCGCCGTGGCAATGTGCGGGTTGTCCTCGGCATGGCCGCGGCCCTGCCAGTGATGGCTGAACGGGTCTTGTTGGCTGACGAGTAGCTCGGCGCCTTCGCGAAACCAGTCATGCTCGCCCAGGAAGCGGCGCGCCGTTAGCCGGCCCACGCGCTCCAGCGCGTAGAGATAATAGAGGTGCCACAACCCGCCGCCGCTCCCGGCGCCCGGATTGCGCTGCACCGAAAAGTTGCGGCCCATCCACACGACGGCTTGCTCCAGCACGTCGTCGCGCGGCGGCGGCAGGCAGCACTGGGGCGCGCCGTTCTCGATGCGCGCCGTGGGATCGGCCACTCGCTCCGAGCAGATCACCCAGGCCCCAATCCCCGCGCTGGTCATGCTGCCGGTGCCGTTGAGCTGCGGCTGGTAACCCCATGAGCCGTCGGGGTTCTGCGTTTTGCGGTAATAATCGGCGGCCAGCTTCCAGACCTCGGGATCGACGCGCGCGCCGGCCCGCTCGGCTTCATGCAACCCCAGCACGGCAAACTGCGTGTTGCTGTTGTCGCCGGCGATGACCGGCGCTTCGCCATACGACCACGACCCCGCGCGCTCGCCCATTTTGATCTGCACGCGCTGCAGCCAGTTGGCGTTCGCCTGAATCAGCGGCAGATCGCGCCGCGGCTCGCCGGCGGCCAAGGCCATCGTTTGCAACGCGACGGTGTACGTCTTCTCCAGCTTCAGCCCGCGGATGTGGTCGAGCGACTTCTGCATCTTCGGATGCGACGGCTCGACGCCCGCGGTCAGCAGCGCCAGCGTCACCAGCGACGTCACGCCGCCGGGATACTCCGCCATTTCGTCCCACATGCCGCGGCCGGACTGCTCGTTGAGCAGGTACTCGATGCCCTGGCGAATGGCGTTCTGCACCTGCTCGGCCGTGATTCCCCCAACCTGCTGGGCATGCACGGGCCCGGCCGGCGGAACGACTCCGGCAATGAACGTCGAAACCGCAAGCAACACGTGCAGACTGCCGCGCATCGACGATTCCTTTGGCGTCGAATTTGAACCGACCGGCACAATCGTACCTACGACCGCGCTCAACCGTGCATCCTAGGGCGAGCGACCAACCGAAACAATGAGCGTTGATTGTCGCACTTCGGCAGGGGCCATAGAATCCGGAGGAAGAGAAACCGCCAAGGACGCCAAGAGCGCCAAGGTCGGAAAGAGAAAATCGCCAAGACACCAAGGAAGCGTAGAAGCAGATCCTAACCGCCAATCACGCGAATCGGCGCGAATCAAAGAAACTCCATTCGCGCCGATTCGCGTGATTCGCGGTTTTCTTCCCCCGTCTTCGTCGTGTCTTCGTGCCTTCGTGGTTAATCCCCTCCGACCTTGGCGTCCTTGGCGGTTCAATCTCCCCTGCCTCGCCGCGCACCCGATCGAAAGGCCCCTCACTTGTCGACCACCGGACGCAATCTCGGCGACATTCTGCAAGAGTTTCGGCAGCACCGCGGCGTCATGCAGCAGGAGCTGCAGAAGATCATCGTCGGGCAGGACGCGGTCATTGAACAGCTCTTCGCCGCCATCTTCACCCGCGGCCACTGCCTGCTCGAGGGCGTGCCCGGGCTGGCCAAGACGCTGCTGGTCAAGTCCCTCGGCATCGCCCTCGGCGTGCAGTTCGAACGCATCCAGTTCACGCCCGACCTGCTGCCGAGCGACGTCGTCGGCACCATGAGCTTCCAGCCGAAGTCCGGCGAGTTCAGCGCCCATCGCGGCCCGATTTTCGCC
>CAYSFP010000214.1:0-8689 GCA_964430075.1 uncultured Planctomycetaceae bacterium
GTCGTCGGCTGCTGGCATTGCAGGCATCAATCCGACTCAGCGCTGTAGTACTAAGCACCGCCCCGCAAAATCGCATTCATATTCTTCTTATACGCCTCCACCCCCGGCTGGCCGAACGGGTTGATGCCGATCAGCCGGCCCTCGACCACGGTTGCCAGCATCAGCATCTGGAAGAGCTGCCCCAGAGCGTACTCGTCGAGCTGCGGCAAGTGGAGGTCGGCCGTTGGGCGATTCTCGTCGCGGTAAGCCTTGTTGGTCCCCAGCGTCGCCGCCCGCAGGACGTCCGCGATCGACTTCTCCGCCAGCTCATTGAGCCCGTCCTGGTTCAGGTCGCTCGCGCCGATTTTGATCGGCTGTTTAGGCGGCGCGTCCACGATCAGATTCGTGATCAATTTATCGCGTTTCCCCTCCTGGTGCTGCTGCCCGCGGCTGTGCAGGTCGCGCGTGTTGACCACGGTCAGCGGCATGGCCCCGCGCTCCTGCTTGCCCAGGCTCTCGCTGAGCAACTGGTCGTACCACAGGCCGACGGCTTCGAGCCGCTTGCCCCAGGTGCTCAAGAGGCGGATATCGCACCCGCGGAGCGTCTCCATCAGGTGGCACACGCCGACGTACTGCAGCACGACGTTGTCGGCCGGCCCCTTGGTGCGAAAATGCTCGTTCATCGCCGCGGCGCCTTCGAGCAGCCGTTCGACGTCGAGCCCCATGAGCGCCGCCGGCAGCAGGCCCACCGCGCTCAGCACGGAGAACCGCCCGCCGACGCCGTCCGGCACTTCAAAGATCTCGCCACAACCCAGCGCTTTCGACAGCTCGAACAGCTTCCCGCTCGTCCCCGTCACCGGAATCACGAACTTCCCCAGTGCGTCCCCCGCCGCTTGCCGGCTTAGCGCGGCCTTCAGCTCGCCCAGCAAAATCCGAAACGCCGCGGCGGTCTCCAGCGTGCCGCCGCTCTTGGAGATCACGACGATCCCCCATCGCTCGTCACGGCTGGCCAGCAGTTCGATCAACTCCGCCAGTGCGTGGTTGTCGACGTTGTTTCCCTCAAAGTAAATCCGTGGCCGGCCGCCGCGCAGATTGGCCGGCGCGTCGTTGTAGTACGCATAGCAGCACGCTTCCAGCAGCGCCCGGGCGCCCATGTACGAGCCGCCGATGCCCAGAATCGCCACGCTGCCCACCGCGGACGCCAGGCGGTCGGCTTCCGCGACGATCCGGCCCACTTCGCTCTTCGCACGGTGCGTGCGGAATTCGCCCAAGAGCCGATCGGGCAATTCGACGAAGCCCGCGTCGAGCGGATCCTTCGCCGGCGGGACCTCGACGCCGTCAGCCCACAACTGCGCATCGGCCAGCGTTTCGTCGCGAGCCTCGTCCAACGGCCCTGCGATCCCCGCCAGGTCGGCGGGCGTGATGCCATGCTCCGGTAAATAGCATCCCGTGGGGTCGTAGCTGATCAGCGTGTTGGCCATGGTTCAAATAATTCCTTAATGCGCCGCCCCAGGATCGGCCGTCCCCTGTTAAAGCCACCGGCTTTGCCGGTGGACCTCCGTGAGGCTTCCAAGAGTCCACCGGCAGAGCCGGTGGCTTTCATCGGCGTAGCGTTCGTTTGGCATTCTGAACATCGGCAACCGCCGCCGCGCCGTTTATCGTCGCCATTCGCCCCGAGCGTGCAAGTGGGCTCCCCCTGCGGCGACTTGCGCCAGACACTGCCGACCAGTCGCCCGCAACGGTAGAATCGGCCATCGCGCGATGCTGCCCCGGCGACGCGTAGCGTCGCGGCTAGATCGCGAAGCTGCCTTGTTCTTCCTACAGCCTACAGTCTCCAGCCTACAGCCTTCCCCATGGATACCCACGCCCTCACCCGCCAACTCTTCGCCAAGAACGATTCGAAGATCGTCATGTTTGTCGCCGACGGCCTCGGCGGCTTGCCGCAGTCGCCTGGCGGGCTCACCGAGCTGGAAACCGCCCGCACGCCGAACCTCGACAAGCTCGCCGCCGAAGGCGTGCTCGGCCTCAGCATCCCCGTGGCGCCGGGGATCGCCCCCGGCAGCGGTCCGGGGCACCTCGGCCTCTTCGGCTACGACCCGGTGAAGTACCTCATCGGCCGCGGCGCCCTGGAGGCGACCGGCATCGGCTTCAAGCTCGAGCCCGGCGACGTCGCGATCCGCGCGAACTTCTGCACCGTCGACGCCGCCGGGTGGATCACCGATCGCCGCGCCGGCCGCATTCCCACCGAAGAAAGCGCGCCGCTGGCGATCAAGCTTCGCCAGGTGAAGATTCCCAACGTGGAGGTGTTCGTCGAGCCGGTGAAGGAGCACCGCTTCGTCATCGTGCTCCGCGGCACGGGCCCGCACGCCGGCAAACTGGGCGACTTCGTGCACGACACCGACCCGCAGGCCGTCGGCGTCGAGCCGCTCGACCCCGTGGCCGGCAACCGCGAGAGCGAGGCCACTGCCGAGATCGCCAAGGAGTTCGTCACGCAGGCCCGCGCGCTGCTCGCCGGCGAGACGAAGGCCAACTGCCTCACCCTCCGCGGCTTCGCGGCCAAGCCCAACCTGCCGAGCTACGAAGAAGTGTACGGCCTGAACGCCGCCGCGATTGCCGTGTACCCGATGTACAAGGGCCTCGCGCAACTGGTGGGCATGGACATCGTCGGCGCCGCCAAGACGCTGGAGGAGCAGATGCAGGTGCTGGAGGAGAACTGGGCGAAATACGACTTCTTCTTCATCCACTTCAAGTACACCGACAGCACCGGCGAGGACGGCAACTTCGCCGCCAAGGTCGAGCGCACCGAAGAGTTCGACGCCGCGGTGCCGCGGATCATGACCCTGAAACCGGACGTGTTCATCGCCACGGGCGACCACTCGACGCCCAGCATGCTGATGAGCCACAGTTGGCATCCCGTGCCGACGCTGCTATGGGCCAAGAACTGCCGCACCGACGCCTGCCAGGCGTTCGGCGAAGCCGAGTGCCTCAAGGGCGGGCTGGGGCAGTTCGAGGCGAAGCACCTGATGACATTGGCGCTGGCGAATGCCGGGCGGCTGGGGAAGTACGGGGCGTGAGCGTCTCTGAAATTCTACAAATCGGAGAACTCGACGTCGTCCTGTGCCATGTGTCGAACGGCCAGGACGTAGACGCAATCGGGACGGATCGTAAACAACACGCGATGCGTGGGCTGGCGGCCCAGGCCGAAGGTTGCTTGCCGGATAGGAAGGGGGAATTGATCGTTCTCGCGGGCGAACGGGCGCCGCTCAGGAGAATCTCCCAGCCCGAGTATCATTGTCTCGATGCCCGCCAGTCAACGACTTGCCTGCTCGGCGGATCGATGCTTCGCCCACCAGGCATAGGCTTCGTCGAGGAATCGCTGGACGCGCGGGTGGAGAACGACCGGCAATTGGCTCACGGATCGCTGATCCCGAATTTGTAGCGAAGCTCAGCAAACACTTCCTTCGCCGGCCGTCCCAAGCCCGCTTCCATATCGGCGATTCCTTGCCGAATTGCCTCGCACGTTTCTTCGAACTCCCGTTCAGCGCGCCACTTGCGCAGCAGCGCCTCGGGCGGAGTTTCGCGGCCGCCCTGCTGGAGCGAAAGACCTAGAAAACTGTAGAAGGCTTCCGCGTCGCTTGGCGATTGAGTCGACATGGTCGTGTCCTCCGCCCTCATTATAGCACGATTGCGATCAATCCCAGACCTGCATGCTCGCAGGCTATGGACGCCTTGTTATAAGCAGCAATCATATTAACGGACGCCGAGCTCGTATCGCCAATCCGCGAGGCCCCTATGCCCCAACCCGCTCCCACTTCTGGCCTCGATCATCGCCCCGACTTCATGGTCACGCTCGGCCTCGCGCCGCCGTATGCCATCGAAGACGTCCAGCAAGCCTATCGCGAGAAAGCCAAACGCGCCCATCCCGATCGCGGCGGCAGCGTCGCCGACTTTCTTGCCATTCAAGAAGCGTTCGAGCGCGCCCAGGCGTACATGGAGTACCGCACGGATCGCCGCGCGTGGATCGCCGGTAAGATGGCGCGCTATGTTGCGCTGGAGCAGGCCATTGCCCGCGTCAGTCGCTCCGGCGTCAACGTCGTCACGTTGGCGCCGGCGTGGCTGCAGCACTCGTTCGGCGACTTCGCCCAACTGACCGAGACGCCGTCGACCGCCCGCGCGGAGAACGCCGCAAACGGCGATGCCATCATTGCCGCGCTCGTTGGCGACCATGTCGCACTCCGCGAGCTGGAGGCCGTCGAGCTGCCTGGGTGCCGCGTGAGCGACGACGCCGTGCTGCGGCTGGGGGCGTTTCCGATGCTTCGCCGGCTCGATCTGTCGCGCACGCCCGTCACAAGGCGCGTGCTGGAACTCGTCCAGACGCTGCCGCAGCTCGAAACGCTCGAACTCGACGGTTCGCGCGTCGGGTGGTGGCTGCGACGCCGAACCGCTGCAAAACTTCGCCGCCGCGCCGCGGCCGAGCCGATTCCCGTCGCGGCGTTTCGCGACGAAGGGGCGCTCGCTTCGACGGTTGTCTAACTTCCGCGCCGCGGCGCCGCCGCGCCAGGCGGCCGTTCAGCGCATCTGCTGGCGATGAATCGCCGCCATGTCGCTCTGCCCCAGCGCGTCGTAGGCGGTTGCCAGGCTGGCGTGGATCTTCTCCGCGTTGGGCATGCCATTGAGCGCCACCTCCAAGTCGGCGACGGCTTCGCGCCACATGCCTAGCGAAACGTAGATCTGACCGCGCGTCTCCAAGAATCGCGATTGGTTGGGCATCAGTTCCAGTGCGCGATGCGCGGCGGCCAGCGCCGCGTCCAGATCCGCGTCCGGTTCCTGCGACAGCGCCCACGCGAGGTTGTTCCACGCGATCGCGTGATTGGGGTCCGCCTCCACGACCGGCGTTAAGGCATGACGCGCCAGCTCGACGTGGCCATTGATCTCCGCCAGCGTGCCAATGGCCGCCAGCAGTTCCAGCGGCGCGTCGGGCGTCGCCACGACCTGGTCCAGCGCCGCCAGCAGCGTCGGCCGGCCGGCGGCTGCTTGAATGAGCTGCGCGATCTGCCGCGCGACCTCTTTGGGCTGCCGCGTGAGCGTCGCGATTTCCACGAGCCGCTCCGCCAGCGCCGACGTATTGGGCTGCGCCGACTGAAGCACGACGTCGAACTCTTCCTTGGCCAGCGTGACGACGGCCGCGCGGGCGTCGGCGTTTTCGGGGTCCGTCTCCAGCCACCCGCGCAGCACAAACCCCTGCGTCAGCCGATCGCCCACCAGGCTCTCGGCCACGGCCCAAAGGCGATACTGTTCGGAGGTCGCTGCTTCGCCGCGCCGCTGGGCGTCTTGCATGTGCGTGCACACGGCACGCGCATCGCGGCGGGCTTCTTCAGGCCGGTTGAGCCTCAGGTCGATTTCCAGTCGCGATGCGGCCGCCTCCAGCGACCGCGCGATCATCGGCTCCAGCGTGTCGGCTAGCTCTTCCCATCGCTCGCCCTGGACGAGCAGATTGCGGCGGAGCGCGTCGAACTGCTCGCCCCGAAAGCCCAGCAACTTGAGATGCTCGAGATGGACCTCCGCAAGTTTCAGACGGTCCTCGTCCGCAACAGCCAGTTTCTTCTCGAGCAAGTGCACCACGATCCACAAATGCGCCTGCGAATAGCCAGCCGCGGACTCGGGGGCCAGGCGTTTCATCCGGGCGTACGCCGCGTTGAAATCGCCGTCCTCGGCCAGATCGAGGGCGATCTCGTAGTCGTTGCGACTGGACTGGACGCCGAGCTGAGCGAGCTTGCGCTCCAACAGCGACATGGTTTCAAAATCTTCCGCCTCACGGGCGAGGGCAGCTTCCTCCTTGTATCGTGCCGTGACTCGGTCGCGACCGAAGGCGGCCCCCCACACCACGGCGCCCAGAATCGGCCCCAAGAGCAGCAACGTGGGCAGGCCCCACAACAGCGTGCCCAGGGGCCGCGTGACCATCCACGCGCGCACAAACCCAATGATCGCCGCCACCGGACCCCACAGCGGAAACGTGAGCCACGTCATCCCCTCGATCGCGCGCTCGGCATGCAGCCGCTCGGACGCCTTCCACATGGCGCCGTCGAGCCCGCCCTCCAGCGGGCCCTCGGGGACGTCGTCGTCCAGCGCCCCGAGCGCCGCCTTGGGCGCCATGCGTGCTGCCGCGCGTCCCAACAGCTCGGCCGCTTTGTGCAGCGGCCAGACCGCAATGAAGACGAGAAAGCCGAGCGCTTCTTCCACGAAGTCGAACTTTTCGAACAGCCGCGCGACGATCCCTACGCAGAGCCCGAGCAGCCACTCGATGGGCACGATCACAGCGGCGGCCGCGAGGCGGCCCAAACGCCGCACGCCCGCAAGACGGTCATGCAGCCACGCCCGCGCGTCGTCGAGCGTGAGAACGAAGCGGTCGACAAGGTCGTGCAGACGGTCGATCACGGCGGCGCTGAGACTGCAAACCGGCAGGATTTCGAGCCGAAACCATCGGCGGGCAAGATTCTACCATTATGACTGACGTCGGGGGGAAATAAACGCTGCGGAATGCCAATTCTCCAAGCACTTTTCGCGAGCAGCTCCGAGAAATCCCGGGATTTATCGCCTCCCCCGCCAGCAGGAGGGCCGCGAACCTTTCTCTGTGGAAACGGCCCATCGTGATCGAAAGACTGTCGGTCAACAGACCCGCCGGGCGCGCCGGCTCGTCGCTCTGCCGCCTGGGTCTTTACCGCAACGCGGTTAGCTATCGTAGCCCAGGGTTGACCGCGGAACGCGGCCTACCCTGGGTAACCGAACACCGCGCGGACCTTACGCGGAAAGCGTTGCACAACCGCGCTGCGATCGGCGGTAGGCAGACGCTTCTCGTCAACCGCAGCGATGTGTGGGGCGGCCTCTGTCCGTCATTAGATGTCTGGCCCCAGGACCGCAAACAAAAACTGGGAACAGTCGACGCACAAAACAACAATCGCCGTTCGGAAGGCGACTTCGCTCCCCAACGACGAGATTCGAGAACTCAAAAAGGCCGTCACGATCCCGATTCCGGTCGCTGTCAGCGCGCAGAACCAAGCCAGGGGTTGAATGATCGGACCGAACGTGGCGGGGACGCCGGAGCCTTTGGGCATGAGAAGGAATGAAGCGAAAAGCAGAATCGCACTGACGATGAAAACTCCTGTCGTCGCGACCGCCTTATCGCGCACACGGATAACAACCGTCGGGCCGCCCTCCGAGCGATCGTCAGTCGTGTGGGCGCCAGATCCTAAGCGTCGAAACCAAACGAACATCAGGACCGCCAATGCGAAAAAAACGAGTGCCGGCCCCATCTGGGTCATGAGAAGGAAGACGCCGACCATTGGCCGGCGAAATGCCCCGCCCAGCAGTCGATACTGAGCGACTAAATAGATAGCTCCAGCGAGCACCGGCAGGATGGCTGCCATGATCGCGGGCACGCGTCGAAACCGATAAACGCTCAAATACTGGCAAATCGCCTGCGCACTCCCGCCAAACGCCCAAGCGTAAGCAGCCGGCGAAGCGGAGAGATGCGTATCGACAACCATCCAAAAGGACACGCCGGCCGCGGTCAGGCAAAGACTAATGACCACAACGGAAACGACTCGCAGTGCGAGCGGCGCTGTGGGGTGAGAAGCAGAGGAAACCATCCGATAACCTGCCGCCGCACGAACAAGCTCAGTTGCCCGCCCCTCGCCGCGAAGGCGATGCCGGCTCTAGTCATTGCGACGCAGTGAGTCAACGCGCGCGCTGGACTGGCGGGTTATCTGCCGTGAGCGGTACGCCGGCAGTATAGCCTTTTCCGAGGAGTCAAGGCAAAGCGTGCGCTGGGCTGCCGGGTCAACTGCAGCGACTTATTAGGCCGGTCCCAGTCGTCCGACTCCCCTGCAGCACGCAGCAGGCAGGCTCCGTCTGCGTCGTGTCTTCGCGCCTCGGCGCCGTACTCCTCCGCTCGCGGCGCTCCTGGCGTGCTTCGCGGTCCCTCAGTCTTTTTTTGAGAATTGGGAGTAGAAACTAGGCCGCGCACTATGGTATGGGTACACATGTTCACATATCGCACGCCAGCGTAGCCCTTCGGCGCCTGTGCCATCCTCCGTCGCACGTTCAATGCCCGCACCCGCCAACGCCGCCGTTCCCACAAGAGCATCGAGCATCCTGCATGTGCGCCGCGACGAGCCGAGTTTGGCGGCCGAATTATGTCGCCAAAAATTGCATTTCGCGACATTATTCCATGCCACCGCAGTCCCCAACCGAGCCGCGGGCTTTATGCCCGCGGTATGCCCGCGATCTGCCCGCGGTCGACGAAACATCGCACGTCCCTCCGCAAAATCCGTGGTCGTCACTCCCCTCTGATCGCTCTTGCTGCCAACCCCTTGACTGCCCCGCAGTTTCACAACTTGAATAGCGAAAAGGCTTTGCGGCGCGGCCGGCGCTCGTTGAAAGCCGCGACTGCTACCGGGATAATGACCATATTGCCCGATCCGCTTCGCACCGCCTTGCGTACAATATCTACTCCCCACGCCTGCCATCTCACCCCAGGGAACTGATCGCGATGTCCACTCGCTATTTCCAGCCCCGGGCAACCGTCGCCGTCGTGGCGGTCGCTGCGTTGGGGGCCGCTGTCATTGTCCTGGCTGCCAGTTCAGCCTGGGGGGAAGCCGGCAGCGCGGCCTCTGCGGAAGCAAAGGATGAACCTGTGAAACCCGGTTACGAA
>CAYSFP010000215.1:0-8635 GCA_964430075.1 uncultured Planctomycetaceae bacterium
CCTCCAGCCTCCAGCCTCCAGCCTCCAGCCTCCAGCCTCCAGCCTCCAGCCTCCCGCCTCCCGCCTCCGCCCATGCCCCTCGCCCTCATCGCCGCCGTCGCGGACAACGGCGTCATCGGCCGCGGCGGCGAACTGCCCTGGCGCTTGAGCGCCGACCTGCGACGGTTCAAATCGCTGACGATGGGCCACCCGATCATCATGGGCCGCCGCACGTGGGAGTCGCTCCGCCGTCCGCTGCCAGGGCGCACGTCGATCGTGGTCACCCGCCAGCCGCGGTTCGATGCCGGGTTCCCGGAGGTCCGCGTGGCTGCGGACCTGAGCGCCGCGCTCGGTCAGGCCGCGGCGGCGCCTGGCGGCGACAAACTCGCGTTCGTCATCGGCGGCAGCCAGGTCTACGCCGCGGCCCTGCCGCACGCGACGCGGCTGTACCTCACGCGCGTGCTGGCAAGCGTTGAGGGCGACGCCTTCTTTCCGCCGCTCGACATGCGAGAATGGCGCTTGCTCAGCGGCGAGAACTACGCCGCCGACGAGAAGAACGACTACGCCCACGCGTTCGAAGTCTACGAGCGAATCGTCCCATGACCGCCAACGCCAAAGTCAAGTCGCCGCCGGAACTTGAACCCTGCGAATGGGCGTTCGCCGGCAACGAATTGTACCGCCGCTATCACGACGAAGAGTGGGGCGTGCCCGCGTACGACGACCGCAAGCAGTTCGAATTCCTGACGCTCGAAAGCGCCCAGGCCGGCCTCAGTTGGGCGACCATCCTTAACAAGCGCGAAGGTTACCGCCGGGCGTTCGCCGATTTCGATCCTGAGAAGGTCGCGCGGTTCACCGAGAAGCGGCTCGCGAAGATCCTGGAAGACCCGGGCATCGTTCGCAACAAGCTGAAGGTCGCCGCGGCGGTCAACAATGCGCGGCGGTTTCTCGCCGTTCAAGAGGAGTTCGACGGCTTCAGCAAGTACATCTGGAGCTTCGTCGGCGGCAAGCCCCTTCAGAATCGTTGGTCGACGAAGTACGACGTGCCGGCCACGTCGCCCGAGAGCGACGCGCTGAGCAAGGACCTCAAGCAGCGCGGCTTCAAGTTCGTCGGCAGCACGATCGTCTACGCCCACATGCAGGCCACCGGCATGGTGAACGACCACGTGCTGGGGTGCTTCCGGCACAAGCAGGTGGCGCGGCTGAAGTGAATCGCTCGGGACGCGGCGAAGAAACAGGAGAAGAAATGGGCCGCGGATGAACGCGGATTTCACGGAGGAACGCGGATCGGAAAAGGGACGTCCGTCATCCTATCTTCCTCTTCCTCTTCTTTGCGTTCGGCCTTTGCGCCTCTGCGCCTTGGCGAGAGAGGTCTGCCGGAGAGGGGCTCACGTAAAGGCGCGAAGGCGCAAAGCGGGCAAGGAAACCTTGCAACGAATGGCGCCTCGGCGGCGGACTTTGCTCCCTGCTGCGCGCTGCGTCGTGCGGTCCGCTTGATCTCGCGGAGGCCAGGGGCGACAATAACGTTATGCTTGTTGCAGGTCATGTTCACAATGGCGTGGTCGTTCTCGACGGAGACGTTGCCTTGCCGGAAGGAGCGGCCGTTGTCGTTTCGTTTCCGGCCCCGGCGACGCCTGCCGGCGGCGAGAAGCGGATTCGTCTGCCGCTGGTGCGAACCGACGAGCCCGGCAGCGTCAACCTGACGGGCCGCCAGATTGCCGAGATTCTTGACCAAGATGATGCTGCTTCCCGACGTTAACGTGTGGCTCGCGCTGACGTTCGATTCTCACGTTCATCATCAATCCGCGAAGACCTGGTTAGAGGCATTGTCAGGCGAGGCCTGTCTCTTTTGCCGGATCACTCAGCAAGGATTTCTTCGTCTGGCAACCAACTCCACGATCTTCGGCCGCCATGCGCTGACGATGCTGGACGCCTGGCAGGTCTACGATGTTTTGCAAAGCGACCCGTGCATCTCGTACGTCGAAGAGCCGCTCCATGTGGAGCAGCATTGGCGCAGCTTGACCAGTCGATCTTCGCACTCGCCCAACGTGTGGACAGACGCCTATCTGGCGGCATTTGCCATTGCCGCCAATTGCGAGTTGGTGAGTTTCGACAAACAGCTTGCCCAATACGCTGGCGTCAAATGCACGGTTCTCGCGTAGCTCGGGCGCCATGGAAGCGACCTACGCTTAGCGTCTGCCTTTCGTGACGTTCGGCCTTTTCGCTTCTGCGCTTTGGCGAGAGAAATTAGTAGCCGGAGAGAGCCTCACACAAAGGCGCGAAGGCGCAAAGGAAGCGCCGTAACGGCTGGTTAGCTCCTGTGGTCCTCGATCATCTTCCTGACTTCGTCAATGCTGCGGCAATTCCCGCCAAGGTGCAGGATCGCGTGACAGTTGGGACAGACTGGGCGCAAGTCCTCGATCGGGTCTACCACGTACTCGCCGTCGACTTCGGACAATGGACGAAGGTGGTGGACATGAATGTAACCTTCTGCCTCGGGGCCGTAGACTGCGCCAAAATTGAACCCACAAAAGCAGGTCGTGCCGTGGGCGGCGATGCATTGTTGTCGCGCTCTCCGGTTACGCTCATAGGCGTTTACGGTAATCTTGCAGATTGCCCCCTCGAACAGCGCCGGCGTCTCTACTACTTCCTCTGGTAGCAATCCGCTTATGCCGGCCTGATGGCCGACAAGCATCTCATCGAGGGTCGCCTCCAAATGCGGGTACTTCGTTGCATACGCTTGACGTATGCTGTCGAGTTTTTCGTTTCCCAACTGCTGGAGTGCCCCCTGGCCGAATTGCTTGCTCAGCGGGTCAATCGGCAGGTCAACTGGGTCGGTGATGCGCCAGTTCACTCGCCGAACATGACGACGCTTCGTTGCGTCATTTGGGATCGGGTTCTGCGCCGACTTCGGCGGCAGATATTCGCTGTCAACCACTCCGATCCCAACAATCCCGTTCAACCCATCGTTCGCAACCACCACATGATGTTGCTTCACATCATGCACAAACCGCCAGATCGTCCTGGCATCGCCTTTTCCATTTCCTTGCGCCCCTTTCCCGTGTTTCTGTTCGAGCGCGGCCAGAACCTCGGCTTTGCTGCCGTAGTCTCGGTAATCCGAATCTGGCAGCCAGCCGATGCCGATGCAGCCGTTCTCTCGGAATAAGTCCCAATCCTCGGCGCCTTCGCCAGGGGCAATTTTCCACGCCTGGACCATGGGGCTCGTCCCAAAATCCTGATTGTCGCCAAGCACCTGAGCAACGTATTCGACCAACTGCTCAGGCCTTAGCGGGACGCGGTATAGCCACCCCTTGCGCTGCTGCTCGCTCAGCGGGCACTTTCTGGCCGGCAACGGTAGCTCGGGGCGGGGAGGCGGGTGGTCCGGCTGCGCCCATCGCAGCACTACCCACCGGAAGTTTCGCTGGTGTTCGGGACAGATGCACCATCCAGCGGCAACAAATTGCGGTGACTTCAGATGCAGTCGGTCGTGCGCCTCGTCTCGCGGGATGGCTTGAATCGCCGCCACCCAGTCCACTTTATCCGGCATGATCGAGAACCCTCGCGAGAATCGCTCGCGATCTAGGCGTTGGCGAACACAATCTGGATCGATGCATCCTAGACGACGGTAAACCGCGTCATTCGCGTCGGGCCCTGGCTGCTGCGAGCATCGATTGGCCCAGCATCTCGGCCGTGGTCGCGCCGCCGCGTCGCACCAGCGCCCGCTCGAGTTGCCCGTCGTCCGGCGCCTCAGGGAAGTATTTAGCGAGCTTCCGAAGAGATTCCAAATCAGCGTTGATCGACGACGCCTCCGACCAGGAACGACCGTCGGCGCGTTGCGATTCGCACTGGCAAGCCAACTCCAGGAGAGTGTCCGCCGCGCCGTTTTGCAGCTTTTCGTCGGCAAAGCGGGCAAACTCGCGCAGTTCGTCTTGAGTCATTGTCATGGCATCGCCTCCGGTGCCATTGTACCGCGTCAGCGAGACAATTCCAATTTGATGATCGTCTATTCAATCGATGCGATTAACGACGTGGGCCGCCACCGCGACGCGCCGAATCCGCCAACTCTTTCCAGCGATTGAACTGCACCGCTTGCGCCATGGCGTCAGGAAGGCTGACGATGGCTTCAATAGCGTCGTCGACCCTCCACGGAACTTCGGGCAGCGAGTCCGCTTCATTCCAGCCCCAGCCTCGGTATTTCCGGCGTCCTTCGCGCCACTCGGCCGTCCACGCAATGCGCGCAAACGGCGAAAGTCGTTCGGCCAACGGGGCAGGTAGGTCGCACGCTCCCTTCAGCAGTGCATCGATCTCCATCAGTTGAATGCCGGCTTCTAGCAACGACTGTCGTTTGCGGTGATGTTTCTCCCTGTCGAATCGGTTCCCCGAGCCTTTGTTGGAGGGGGAGAGAATCTCTAACACGGCGACGACATGGTTCTCCGGCGCCCTGCGAATGTGCAAGCTGTAGTGCGTTTCAATCTCGTAGCTTTCTTCCGCCTCGACGACGGCCGCCGTGCCCCTCGACAACGAATCCGACGCTGGGCGAATTGCCGACTGGGGCCGGCTCACCGTGATGTCGGGCAGCCAGGGGCTTGCCGGCTCGGCATGGTCGGGCGAGATCAGAATCGCCTCCGATTCGACGAACAGGTGGTAGTCGACAGGCAATTGAGGCCGGAGCGCCGATCGAATCGCCAGCAGCCAGTCCTTGTGAAAGTAGGCCCACAAGCCGGCCGACTCGATGTCTTTCAACAGCGTATTGAGATCATCCACCGGCGCGACTCCTGTCGGGATGCGACGCATCACACAATCATATCACGGGCCAGGAGTGTGGCATAACGTCCCTGATCGACGATGCGCCACATACGAGCATCGCCAGACGATCGAAACCCAGCGCGCACCCCGCGCAAGGCGGCAGGCCCGGCGACTTCATCGCAGAGAGCAGCCGCTCGGGCAGGGGCAGGGCGCTGCGGCCGTCGGTGGTGCGGCGGCGGTTCACATGTTCGAGCCGAGCGCGGAGCGCGGCCGCGTCAGTGAGCTCGTGGTAGCCGTTGGCCAGCTCGACGCCGCGCCAGTAGAGCTCGAAACGCTCGGCGACTTCAACGTCTCCGTCCCGCAGGGCCGTCGTTGCCAGGGCCGATTGGCTCGCCGGGTAGTCGAGCAAGATTTCGGGCGCGACGGCTCCCAGATGCGGTTCGACGCGGGTTGCCAAGATCAGGTTGAGCCACTCGTCCCGATCGTCGCGCATCAGGCCATCAGGAACGACGACGCCCAATCGCGATGCCGCGTCGGCGAGCTGCTTGCACGATGCACGGTGTGCATCGACGCCCGCGTAGCGCTCAAACGCCTCGGCATACGTCGTGCACATCGCTGGCGAAGCGCCAGCGACGCGCTGGCACAGCTCGTCGAGCAGGCGAACTCCCGCCTCCATGTCGTCGCCTGCTCGATACCACTCAACGATCGTGAACTCGGGATTGTGCAGCGCCCCGCGCTCGCCGCGGCGGAACGAGCGCGTCACCTGGTAAATCGCCGGCAGCCCTTCGGCGAGCAGCCGCTTCATGTGCAGCTCGGGCGACGCCTGGAGCCACAACAGCGCCTCGCCATCGCCGCGTGCAGCCGCGATGCTACGCATCGCTGGCGCGTCGCCTGTGGGTGTGTGGCTTGACGCGTCCGCATGCGAAACGTCGCTCACGGCGCCCCTGCGATGCGTCGCATCGCGGCTGATTGCGAACGGTTCGATGTGCAGCTCGGGGATAATTTCGTCATCCAGCAGCGGCGTTTCGACTTCCAGAAAGCCGCGCTCGGCAAAGAACGCCCGGAGCCGCGCGAGTATTTCCGCCCGCTGCCGCAGCCGCTCGTGTCGCCCTGGTGCACTCATGCCACGGCGCCGCGATCGAAGTACCCGGCCGGCCCGCCGGGCAAGAGCGGCGGCATGGGGCAGTCCAGCATGTCGCACACGCCGCGCAGCAGCTCCGCCTCGCCGACCGTCACCTCGCGGTCCGCGCAGATCGTCGCCGCACAGGCCGCGACCAATTGCTTACGCTGCTTGTCGGCGACGCCCGACAGCACGTCGAGCGCCCCGCTCAGCGCGTCGAGCCCGCAGCGGTCGGCGGGCAGCAGCGCGACCGCCGCGCCCTGCAGCCGCTCGGCGCCCTTGGCGAAGGCCCCGCGGACGTCGCCGCCGCGATTGTCCGCGTGGGCCAGCGCACTCAGCAGCACGGAGCACGGCTCGCCCAGTTTCTGCAGCCCGTAGTACGCCGCCCGCGGCGGGGCCGTCTTTTCGTACTGCGGCGTCAAGTGACGCAGCAGCACGCGGTACAGCGTCCACTCGAACAGGCCCAGGCGATTGTCTGCCGCGACGAAGGCCTTGAAACACTCCAGAAACTGCCGGTACTGCGCCGGCGACATCGCCCGCAGCGCCGGCAGCGCCATGTCGACCAGCGGCAGCCGCGCTCGCACGTCGAGGGCATCGAGCGCCGGCAAGAGCTTGAGCGTGGCGTCCACCAGGTCCGGCGGCGCCAGCTCGCGGAGCTTGGCGAGCTGCAGGTTCCGCACCTCCGGCTTGCGATCGGCCAGCAGCCCCAACAGCACGGCCCGCGCGCCGTACACCTCATGGGCGGCCTCCCTCACCGCGCTGGGCAGCGAATCAACCAACTCGGCGGCATACCGCCGGTGCCGCTCCTTGGGATCGCCCACCTGTTCGGCCGCTTGCTGCACCACCGCCAGCGGAACCACGGCGGCGCCGCCCGCGCCGCCGCCGACCCAACCAGCCGCTCCCGGGGCCGCTTCGCCCATGGCTGCCGGGGACGTTCGCGCTGCGGGATACTTGCCGTCCCACTGCGGCTCGAGCCGGCGGATCCGCTCCGCCAGCGGCGGGTGCGTCGCTGTGAGCGACGTGAACCCTTCCCACACGCCCTGGGCGAAATACATGTGGCTCGCCTCGGCGGCGTTCGGCGCTTGCAAGCGCGAGCCGGCCGAAGCCGCCCCGATGCACTTCAGGGCGCCCGACAGTCCCTCGGGGTTGCGCGTGAACTGCACGGCCGAGGCGTCCGCCAGGTACTCGCGCTGCCGCGACACGGCGGCTTTGATCAGGTTGCCGATGAGCGTGCCCACATAGCCCAGCACCATGATCGCGACGCCGACCAGCAACAGGACCAGGATCGCTCCGCCGCCTTCCTTCGAATTGCTCCGCCGCCGCCCGCCGTGCATGAGCGACCGCAGGATGATTCGCCCGATGAGGCCCAGCAGCAGGATGCCGAACAGCAGGCCGATCAGGCGGATGTTCAGCCGCATGTCGCCGTTGAGGATGTGGCTGAACTCGTGGGCGACGACGCCCTGCAGCTCGTCGCGGCTGAGCTGCTCGGCGGTGCCGCGCGTCACGGCGATCACCGCATCGCTGGGCGAGTAGCCGGCGGCGAAGGCGTTGATCCCCGCCTCGTCGTCCATCATGTACACGGGAGGCACCGGCACGCCCGAGGCCAAGGCCATCTCTTCGACCACGTTGAGCACGCGCCGCTCGACGGGGTCGGTGGTCTCGGGAAACAGCCGCCTCCCGCGCAGGCTCTCGGCCACCACGTGCCCGCCGCCGCGGAGTTGCATTACCTTGAACAACGATCCGCCGCCGATGAGGGCGAGCGCGGCCGCCCCGGCGCCGAGCGGAGGGACGGCTTCCTCGGCGGTCGGCATGTGGAGCGTGCCGTCGTCAATCAACGCTGGCCCGGCATGCGAACGCCCGCCATCGATGGCCTGCATCGCGAACCAAACCGCTCCTGCGGTGCCGACCGTCACGCCGATGACCGCCAGCGTGAACATCACGACGAGCCACCTGGTGGTTCGCCGCGCGGCGTCCTGGCGTTGGTAGAAATCGGTGGCCATGGGGCGAAGGGGAAAGAATACGCGCGATCCTCTGCTCCCCTCCCCTTGATGGGGAGGGGTTGGGGGGGGTGGATCGCTGGGTACACGTGTGAAGTCTCTACCGTGTACCCTCCGCGTCCCCCCTCCCCAGCCCTCCCCGCCGAGGGGAGGGAGCCGGAGGAAGTTAGGAGGGATTAGAAGCTCACCTTCGGAGCCTCGGCGATCTGTGCGCTGTCGGCGAACTCCAGCAGCTCGGCGTCCTCGCCGTGGCCGAACAGGCCCGCGAAGAACACCGGCGGAAACGACTGGCGGTATGTGTTGTACGCCATCACCGAGTCGTTGAACGCCTGGCGGGCGAACGCCACCTTGTTCTCGGTGGTCGTCAGCTCTTCGGTCAGTTGGGCCATGTTCTGGTTGGCCTTCAGATCGGGATACGCCTCGGACAGGGCGAACAGCCGGCCGAGCGAGGCGCCCAGCGCCTGTTCGGCGGTGGCGAGCTGGCCCATAGCCGCCGCGTCGCCCGGGTGGGCCGCGGCCGCCTTCACGGCGCCCACGGCCTGGTTACGGGCATTGATCACCGCCTCCAGCGTCCCCTTTTCGTGGGCCATGTAGCCCTTGACGGTCTCGACGAGGTTCGGAATCAGGTCGTACCGCCGCTTGAGCTGCACTTCGATCTGCGAGAACGCGTTTTCGAACCGGTTGCGCAGCCTGACGAGGGTGTTGTAAACGCCGACGGCGTACATCGCCAACAGCAGGACGACGACGCCGACGACGATCACCGCGATCCAAACAGACGACATGGCAAAGTTTCCTT
>CAYSFP010000216.1:0-8616 GCA_964430075.1 uncultured Planctomycetaceae bacterium
TCCGCAACTCGTTCACCGGGCAGTACGAAGAGCCGGATGAACGGCTGATGCGGTCGATCGAGGAGAAGATCGATATTCCGGAGAGCCGCAAGGACGACTTCCGCCGGGAGATCATGAACTACATCGGCGCCTTGGCGATCGACGGCAAGAAGTTCGACTACAAGACCAACGAGCGGCTGAACAAGGCGCTCGAGCTGAAACTGTTCGAGGATCAGAAGGATTCGATCAAGCTCACGAGCCTGGTGTCGAACGTGGTGGACGCCGAAACGCAGCAGAAAATCGACGTGGTGAAGGGGCGGCTGATTCGCGATTATGGTTACGATGACGAAAGCGCGACGGACGTGTTGAACTACGTGGCGAGCATTTTTGCTCGCGGCGATGTGAAGGAAAAATAGATGTTGCCTGCAAAGGTTAATTACGACTTAGCTGCCAAAAAAGGTGAACTCGAGTGAGTCCTGAAGAGTTGTACGAGGTCGTGCATCGGCAGCCGTTCACGCCAATCCGCATTCACATGTCGAATGGCCGCACCCACGACATTCGCCATCCAGACGACGTGGTCGTTGGCCAAGAGGCTATCGCCATCGGAGTTTATGGCGAGGGAGCACGATTTCCGTCACTGCGTTTGCTGTCGATCCTCAATATCAATTTGATCGAACCCGTCGCTTCGGCCAACTCGCAATAGTTTGCCATGGAAATTGAGCGCGACACCCGCCGGTTCAAGCAGATCGTCCGTGGACGGATTCGGGAGAATCTGCGGAAGTACATTACCCACGGCGAGATGATTGGTCGCAAAGGCCGCGACGTGGTGAGCATTCCGGTTCCCCAGCTCGACGTTCCCCGATTCCGGTTTGGAAAGAACGGTTCGGGGGGCGTCGGCCAAGGGGACGGGAACGTCGGCGATCCCGTGGGAAAGCCGGGCCCGGGCCAAGGCGCCGCTGGCGGGGCGGGCAGCGATCCCGGCGACGGCCACTTTCTGGAGGTCGAGGTGTCGCTCGACGAGCTGGCGGAAATGCTCGGCAACGAACTCGAGCTGCCGCGCATCGAGCCCAAAGGTCACGCCAGCATCGAAGCGGAGAAGTCCAAGTACAACAGCATCCGCCAGACCGGACCGGAGTCGCTGCGGCACTTTCGCCGGACTTATCTGCGGGCCTTGCGGCGGCAGATTTCGACGGGCGAGTACGAGCCGGGCGATCCCCGCGTGATCCCTGTGAAGCAGGACAAGCAATATCGTTCCTGGAACGATATTCCGAACCCCGAGGTGAACGCGGTCGTCATTTACCTGATGGACGTGTCGGGTTCGATGACGGACGAGCAGAAGGAGATTGTCCGCACCGAGGCGTTCTGGATCGACGCGTGGCTGGGCAAGCAGTATCGCGGAATCGAGAAGCGGTACATCATCCACGACGCCGTCGCGAAGGAAGTCGACGAACACACGTTCTACCACACGCGCGAAAGCGGCGGCACGCGGATCAGCAGTGCGTACAAGGTGGCGGCGGAGTTGATCGACCGGTCGTTCCCGCCGGCGGATTGGAACTTGTACATTTTCCAGTTTTCCGACGGCGACAACTGGGGCGACGACAATCGCCGGGCATTCGAGTTGCTGGGCGAGCGGCTCATCCGCGACGTGAATTTGTTCTGCTACGGCCAGGTGGAAAGCCCGTACGGCAGCGGCGATTTCATCGACGCGCTGGAGAAGGAGTTTGGCGAGCACGACAAATTGGTGCTCTCGGAGATCGCAGACAAAGATGCGATTTATGAGTCAATACGCACATTTTTGGGCAAGGGGAAATGACGCACTCTCAAGGAAATAGCCGCGATGCTACGCATCGCTGGGGCGCGGCGCTCGACTTATCGATTGTAAAGTCGTTTGGCGGCGCTCCTGCGAGCCGTAGGCTCGCGGCTAGATAGACTTGGTTGTTCATTCCATGGAATCATGACGCACGCCCCCACCAGCAACCTGACGCCGCAGCTCGCCGCTTTGCAGGTCGAGATCGAGGCCCATGCGAAGCGCTATGGGCTCGATTTTTACCCCACGTTGTTCGAGCTGATCGACTCGCATCAGCTCAACGCCATCGCCGCTCGCGGCGGATTTCCCACGCGCTATCCGCACTGGCGGTTCGGGATGGAGTTCGAGGAGCTGTCGAAGGGCTATTGCTACGGATTGCAGAAGATCTACGAGATGGTGATCAACAACAATCCGTGCTACGCGTACCTGATGCGGCAGAACGAGCCCATTGATCAGAAGCTCGTCATGGCCCACGTGTACGGCCATTGCGACTTCTTCAAGAACAACAACTGGTTCGTCCACACCAGCCGCAAGATGATGGACGAGATGGCGAACCACGGCACGCGCGTGCGGCGGCACATGGACGTCCAGGGGGTCGAGCCCGTCGAGGACTTTATGGACGCGTGCCTCAGCGTGGAGGACCTTATCGATCCGTACTCGCCCTTCATCCAGCGCCGCGACAAGAAAAATCAATACGATTTCGGCGAGAAGCCAGACGATGACAAGAACAAGCCGGCGCGGTTTCAGGCGAAGGACTACATGGATTCCTTCGTGAATCCGCGCGAGGCGATGCTGCGGGCTGCCGATGCGAAGGGCGAGAAGCCGGAAAAACGCCGCATCCCCGAACGGCCGGAGCGCGACGTGCTGTTGTTCCTGCTCGAGCATGCACCGCTTGAAGGGTGGCAGGCCGACGTGCTGTCGATCATTCGCGACGAGGCGTATTACTTTGCTCCGCAGGGACAGACCAAGATCATGAACGAGGGTTGGGCCAGCTTCTGGCACTCGACCATCATGATTCGCGACGGCGTGACAAGTGCCGACATCATCAACTACGCCGACCACCACAGCGGCACGCTAGCCAGCTCGCCGACGCAGCTCAACCCGTACAAGGTGGGCATCGAGCTGTTCCGCGATATCGAGAATCGCTGGAACCGCGGCGCCTTTGGCCGCGAGTACGACGAGTGCGACGACGCCGCGGAGCGCCGCCGCTGGGACAAACGCGTGGGGCTGGGCCGCGAGAAAATCTTCGAAGTTCGCCGGATTCACAACGATCTGACGTTCATCGACGAGTTCCTCACGCTCGACTTCGTGCGCGAGCACAAGCTGTTTCGCTTCGGCTACAACGCCACGAGCGAGGCCTACGAAATCGAGAGCCGCGAGTTTCCCAAGGTAAAGCAGCAGTTGCTGGCGAGCCTCACCAATCGCGGCCGGCCGATCATCGCGGTCGTCGACGGCAACTACAAGAATCGCGGCGAGCTGTTCCTCAAGCACGACTACTCGGGCGTGGACCTGCAGCTCGACGCCGCCGCGGACACGCTGCAAAACCTCGAACGGTTGTGGAACAGGCCGGTGCATATCGAGACGGTGCTCGAAGGCCACTCGACCGTCCTGTCGTTTGACGGCAAAGAACACGACATCCACAAGGGCGACCCCGTCGAGTCGCCCGATCTCGACGAAATTCCCTCATGAGCCTCTCCGCGAAAATGCTGGCGGGATTGCAGGCCGCGATCGGTCAGCGCCACCAGTGTCTTTCGGCGGTCGAGGGGCAGCGCAGCGTTCGCTGCGACGCCGACGAGTGCGACCCGCTGGCGGCGACGGTGATCAATCTTTCGCTCGACACGCCGGAATTGGCGTCGGTGACGCCGTTCGAATTGCAAGCCGCGAGCGCGGCCCTCGCCAAGCGGGTGAACTATCTTTTGGAGCCGATCGCGCCGATCGAGCTCGACGCCCAAGGTTGCAGCGTGCAGATGCGCAGCAACCCGCCGCAGAAGGACGACAACGGACGCCGCTACTACGAGCTGCTCATCCGCCGCGGCGGCTCGATCGCGCTGTGCCGTTTCGAGAAGCTGCCCGGGCAGCCGCGCACGCGCGTGCCGGCGGTGTTGACGCATGAGGTCGTGGGGCGGCTGATCGATGACTTCTCGGCGACGGTGGATGCATTCTGAGGAGATTTCTGCCGCATGGTCATCTTCGAAGAGCTGCTTTCTGGCAACCTCCGTTGGGCTCTCGAAGAGGCGGATCGGTACTTTTCAGGCAATGGCCGCGTAAGGTCCACGCTCAGCGTTCTGACCAAGCGACTGAATCGCCTGGGCGTCGAATTTGCAGTTGTCGGCGCCCTGGCCATGTTCTATCGCGGCTACCGTCGTTTTACGCAGGATGTTGACATTCTTGTTACGCCCGAAGGACTCGCCGCGATTGAGAAACATTTGCTTGGCGATGGCTATGCGCGCCCCAGCGCGTGGCGGCGCGGTATTCGTGACGTAGAAACTGGCGTTGCTATCCACGTCTTTGAGTCTGGTTCACCCTGTGGAGACGAACCCGATTACGTGCCTGCCGAATCCCATTGAGCGATCGTCTACGATCGATGGAATCCACGTTCTGGATCTGGCAGCGCTGCTCGAAATGAAGCTTGCACTTGGGAGCGCGCCCGGCCGAAAGCGCCATTTAGGAGACGCTCAGGAGTTGATTCGTTATGCGGAGATCCCCTTGAAATTCAAGGCAAAGGTTGCTCCGCAGTTTCGGGACCGATTCGCTGAGTATTGGCATTACGCACAAATTGCGAAGGCTGATGACTATTGACGTAGTCAAAAAAGAATGCAGCAGATGAAGCCGGGGGCGAGACGCCCCGGCTCGCTCCGTTCTGAACATTGAACCCTGACCGCTGAACCCTTCTCCACCCCTCACCTTCAGGAGACGATTCTGCTACCATGCGAGTTGCTTACACCCTGCTGCGCAATCTCACGCTGATCCGCAATCCTCGCCATGAGTCGTCCCGGTTTACCCACCCAACCCGTGCCAGTCTCGCACACGCCGACCAGCGGCGGCTGGCATTGCACGCATTACTTCTACGCATGGAACCGCGCCGCGCTCGCCTCGATGGCCCCGGAGCGCCTCGCCGCGGGTCGCGCCGCGGGAATTGCCACGCTCGATCCTGCCTCTAGCGAGGCGCCCACGCGGCTGCAGTCGTGGATCGTCGCCGGTGCCAAGGCCGACTTCGCTGTGATGGCGCTCGATCCCGATCCGCTGAAGATCGATCGCGTGCATCAACGGCTGATGGCCTCGCCGCTCGGGCCGGCACTTGTGCCGACTTATTCGTTCGTCTCGCTCACCGAAATCAGCGAGTATGTGTTTACGCCCGAGCAGTACGCGGCGCGGCTGGTCGCCGAAGGCGAAACCGAGGGGAGCCCGACGTTCACGACCAAGGTGAAGGCCTACGCCGACCGGCTGGAGGGGATGAACCGCCAGCGGCTGACGCCGACCTTTCCGGCGTATCCCAACGCGTGCTTCTACCCCATGAACAAGAAGCGCAAAGTCGGCGAGAACTGGTTCCTGCTGTCCAAGGACGAGCGGACGGGCATGATGGCCGAGCATGCCAAGAGCGGGATGGCGTTCGCTGGCAAGGTTTCGCAGCTGATCACCGTCGGCATCGGGCTCGAGGATTGGGAGTGGGGCGTCACGCTGTGGGCCGCCAATCCGGAGTACCTTAAGGAAATTGTGTACGGGATGCGATTCGACGAAGCGAGCGCGCGGTACGCGGAGTTCGGGCCCTTCTACACGGGATATGTGGCGACGGCGGAGCAGATTTTAGATCACTGCCTGATCGGCACGGCAGCGGACATGGGACGCGGATGAACGCGGATTGAACGGATTTGCGCGGATCTGATCCGCGGCAATCCGCCGAATCCGCGTTCATCCGCGTGCTATTTCTTCCTCTCCGCGTGCATTCTTCTCACGGGGTGATGCGGCCACTAGAATGGCTCGCTAGCACTCTCCCGTTCTCCCGGCGGCGTACGTGAGGAATGATTCCATGGCAGGCAGCACGGCTGTCGATGCGCGCGGGCTCGCGATCGAGGCGCTGCCCGAGGCGAGGCCGCGCGGCGGCGTGTTCCAGGTCGAGCATCCGCTGGTGGCCCATCACGTCACGCGGATGCGGCGCTCGGCCACCAAGAGCAGCGAGTTTCGCGGACTGGTTCGCAAGCTCGCGGTGCTGATGGCGTACGAGGCCACAAAGGATCTTGCGACGAACCCCTACGAGGTGCAGACGCCGCTCACCAAAGCCGACGGCGTGCAGCTTTGCGGCCGCATTGGGCTCGTGCCGATTCTCCGCGCGGGGTTGGGAATGGTCGACCCCGTGCTCGACCTGCTGCCGATGGCCGAGGTCTGGCACCTGGGACTTTACCGCGACGAGAGCACGGCCCAGCCGGTGCGGTACTACGACAAGCTCCCGCCGGGGCGGCCCGTCGACGTGGCCCTGGTGCTCGACCCCATGCTCGCGACCGGCGGCTCGGCGACGGCGGCGCTGACGACGCTGCGGGAATGGGGCGTACCGCGGATGAAGGTGCTGTCGCTGATCGCGGCGCAAGAAGGCGTCGACGCGGTGGCGTCGCAGTTTCCCGAGGCGCAAATTTACCTCTGCCAAATCGACCCGGAGCTGAACGCCCAGAAGTTCATCGTGCCGGGGCTCGGCGACGCGGGCGATCGGATTTTCAATACGGTCGAGCCGTAGGAGTAATTGTTGCCGCGTTTCTCCGAAACGCGGATGTGCGCGCTTTCGGAGAAACTCGCCAACGGTAGCCGACTCACGCATCACGCTGCACACATCCATGGAACGATTCATCAGCTTCTGCGGCCTGTTCGTGATGATCGGCCTGGCGTGGCTGATGAGCTCGCACAAGCGGAAGTTCCCCTGGCGGGTGGTGCTCGGCGGCCTGGCGCTGCAGTTGGCGTTCGCGTGGCTCATCCTCAAGACGGACGGCGGACGGAAAGTTTTTGCCGGCGTCGACAATGTGTTTAACAAGCTGATCGACTGCGTCGATGCGGGCTCGCGTTTCGTGTTTGGCGAGGCGTTCCAGGAGCATTACTTCGCGTTTCGCGTGTTGCCGTCAATCATCTTCTTTGCCGCACTGATGCAGGTGCTGTACTACGTGGGCTTCATGCAGCTCGTCGTGCGAGGCATGGGATGGGTCGTCCAGCGGACGCTCGGGACAACCGGCGCCGAGAGCCTGGCCGCGGCGGCCAATATCTTTCTCGGCCAGACCGAGGCGCCGCTTGTGGTTCGTCCCTACGTGCCCAAGATGACGCGGAGCGAGTTGATGGCGATCATGGTGCCCGGCTTCGGCTCGACGGCCGGGGGAGTGCTCATTGCGTACAAAGGCATGGGCATCGACGCGGGGCATCTGCTGACCGCCAGCGTCCTGTCGGCGCCGGCGAGCTTGCTGATTGCGAAAGTGATGTTGCCCGAAACGGAAAAATCAGACACCTCCGGCGATGTGACGATCGACATGGGCGACTCGGGCTGCAACGTGATCGAAGCCGTCGCCATCGGCACGCTCGAGGGGTTGAAGTTGGCGCTCAACGTGGGGGCGATGCTGATTGCGTTTCTTGCACTTCTGGCCATGGCCGACGGGCTGCTGGGCTGGCTGGGCGGTTTCGTCGGCTACGAGTGGTCGCTGTCGGCGATGTTCAGCGCCATCTTCGCGCCGATTGCGTGGATGATGGGCGTTCCCTGGGCCGATTGTCCCGAATCGGGCCAGCTTCTGGGCCAGAAGATGGTCGCCAACGAGTTCGTCGCCTACGCTCAGTTGAGCGAGTGGTTGAAGCCCGGAGCGACGGTCCAGCTCAGCGACCGCACGATCGTCATCATGACCTATGCCTTATGCGGCTTCGCCAATTTTAGCTCGATCGGCATTCAGATCGGCGGCATCGGGGGCATGGCCCCCGCGCGGCAGCGCGACCTCGCGCAGCTCGGCCTGCGGGCGATGCTCGGCGGCGCGCTCGCCAATTTTATGACTGCGTGCGTGGCGGGTATGCTGTTGTAACTAGCGGAAATTCAACCACAGAGGCACGGAGGACACAGCGGAAGAAGTAAAAAGCTTGAGGTAAGAAAGCGGAGGTAAAAGAGATCGCTTAAGATTACCAATCTTCTTTTGTCTTCTTCGTGATTCCTACATTTCCATCTCCGTGTCCTCCGTGCCTCCGTGGTCAATCCCTTCCGAAAGGCCCCTCGTGAAGACGCTCCTCTCGAAAGAACAGTTGCACGACGGCGTTGCCGCCATGGCGGCGCGCATCGAGCAGGCGTACGAAGGCCGCCAGTTGACGATTATCGGCGTGCTCACCGGCAGCGTTGTGTTGATGGCCGACCTCATTCGACACATCGATCGGCCGATGCGCGTGGGCGTCATCCAGGCCTCCAGCTATCGCGGCGCGACGACAACTCGCGGCGACCTGATTATCAATAGCGAGCTGATGCTCGACATTTCCGGCCGCGACGTGCTGCTGGTCGACGACATCTTCGATACGGGGGTCACGCTCCAGCAGGTCGTCGAGAAACTGCACGACTTCAAGCCCCGCAGCGTCAGGTCGGCTGTTCTCCTGCGGAAGCAGGGCCGGCAGGAATCGACGTACGAGCCGGATTTTGTGGCGTTCGAGATTCCCGACGAATTCGTCGTGGGCTATGGCCTCGACTACGAGGATATGTACCGCAATCTGCCGTACCTGGCGGCGCTCGAAAACGAAGACCTCGCCCGTCATCCGCCGGCTGCGAAACAGGACCAGCTCAATCAGAACCACCGGCAGAGCCGGTGGTATGAGGAAGGCCCCTAAAAGGGGCC
>CAYSFP010000217.1:0-8514 GCA_964430075.1 uncultured Planctomycetaceae bacterium
CCGCGACCAACGCGGTGCAGATTGCGGAGCTGCTGATGAAGACGCAGGCCGCGGTGTGATGTCGCGAGGGAATTGGCCGCGGATGAACGCGGATTGAACGGATTCACGCGGATCAGATCATAAGGCGATTTTGTCATGTTCTGCTCCGCGTAAATCCACCAAATCCGCGTTCATCCGCGTGCCATTCACCGTTCATCTCGAATAACGCTCTGCCATGTCGTGGTTCAAGCTGACGCTGGCCTACGACGGCACGGATTTCTCGGGCTGGCAAACGCAGGCGGGCCGGCGCACCGTTCAAGCGGAGATTGAGCGCGCATGGCGCGAGATCACGCGCGAGACGGTGCGCGTCACTGCCGCGGGCCGCACCGACGCGGGCGTGCACGCGGAAGGGCAGGTCGTGGGCGTCGAGTCGGCGACGCGCATTGAACCCGACGCTCTCGTTCTTGCGCTCAACGCGATGCTGCCGCCGGATGTTGCGGTGCGCAGCGTCATGCCGGCGCCCGATGGATTTCATGCCACGACGCAAGCCACGCGCAAGCGCTACCGCTACACCATCTACAACGACCGCCGCCGCCCCGTGTTCTGGCGCCGCTACGCGTGGCACATTCCCACGCCGCTGGACGTCGACGCGATGCACGCCGCGGCGCAGCATCTCGTGGGCACGCACGACTTCGCGAGCTTCCAATCCGCCGGCTCCGAGCGCGAATCGACGGTGCGCACGTTGTTCGCCGCGGAGGCGATGCGACGCCGTACCGATGCGGCTGCTCAATCAACTCCCGCCCTAGCCCTGGGCGCAAGCCCAGGGTTTGCCGCGCCGCAAAACCCTGGGCTCGCGCCCAGGGCTGTTGCCGAAGCGCCGTACCGCGACAGCGAATCGGATGCACTCATCGCAATCGAAGTCGAAGGCGACGGCTTTCTGTACAACATGGTCCGATCCATCGCCGGCACGCTCGCCGAGGTCGGCCGCGGCAAGCGCGAGCCCGCGTGGGCCGCCGAGGTGCTCGCCGCCCGCGACCGCACGCAAGCAGGGCAAACCGCCCCGCCCCAGGGCCTCGCGCTGCTGTGGGTCGCCTACGAGTAACCTCGATCGCACAAGCTCGCTCGGTTCCCCGATCAGCATCTTGCGATTAAACTGAAGTAGCAGTCCCCCCATCCGTCGCTTCGCCCCCGGCCCGAGACCGGCGGCCGTACTTCACGAGTTTCCTCGCCCTCGCCGCCTGCCCCATGTCCATCGGTTTCAAAGAATTCGTCGGCCCGTACCGGATGTTTCACCTCATCCGCGCGGGCGCCCTCTTTGAAATCTGGGCCGTCCGCCCGGTGGCCGAAACGACGCCCTATGCGATGAAATGGCTGCCGCCCGGCCGCAAATACGACCGGGCCAACATCGCCAACCTCAAGCACGAATACGAGGTCGGCAAGTCGCTGGATCACCCGTCAGTCATCAAGACCTACGATTTTGGAACGGGAAAAGACGGCGCCTACCTGGTGATGGAGCTGTTCAAGACGCCCAACGTCAAGCAGCAACTCGTCGAGAACATCGCCATGCTCCACTGGCGGCTCGACAAGATTCTCATCGAGTGCGCCCAAGCGCTCGACTACATGCACCAGCAGGGCTGGGTCCATCGCGACATCAAGGCGGATAACTTCCTCGTCGACGAGGAGAACCATATCCGCCTGATCGACTTCAACCTCACGCGCAAGATCAAAAGGGGCCTGGGCAAGCTGCTGAGCAACAAGATGCCCGTCCAGGGCACCTACAGCTACATGGCCCCCGAGCAGATCCGCGGATTCGCGGTCGACGAGCGGGCCGACATCTACAGCTTCGGCTGCATGGTCTATGAGCTGATCGCCGGCAAGCTGCCGTTCACGGCGACCAGCCCGACGGAGCTGCTCAACAAGCACCTCAAGACGAAGCCCGCGCACATCAGCGTGCTCAACAAGAACGTGCACGCCGACTTCGCCGACTTGCTCACGCGCATGCTGGCCAAGGAGCCGAAGGACCGGCCCGACTCGCTCAAAGACTTCATCCGCACGCTCAAGGCCGGCCGCGTGTTCCAGATCAAGCCGCGCAAGCCGCAGCCGAAGACTGATAAAGAAAAAGAAGACGAACTTTAGAAGCCTCAACTACAAAGGCACGAAGGTACAAAGAAGAACGCAAGAAGAGATCGAACCGCAGAGGAACGCCAATGAGCGCAGATAAAGACTGATTTGCTCTTGTTCTCTCATCTGCGTCCATCCGCGTTCATCTGCGGTTAGCAATCCTCTGGCATCGAACATTTGTGACTTAGTGGTTCAATTCCACGCTATGGCGACCACCTATCAACTCCCGTTCGAGCAACCGATCTACGAGATCGAGGCCCAGATTCGCGACCTTGAAGTCGTCGAGCCGATGACGCAGGAGGTCCGCGAGCAAATTCGCGATCTGCGGCGGCAGCTCAACGAGTCGATCCGCTCGATCTACAAGAATCTCGACCCCTGGGAAACCGTGCGCGTCGCCCGGCATCCCGAGCGGCCGATGTTCACCGATTACATCGACCTGATCTTCGACGAATTCGTCGAATTGCACGGCGATAAGTTCTTCGGCGACGACCGCGCCCTGCGCACCGGCTTTGCCAAGCTCGACGAGTTCAAGGTGATGCTTGTCGGCCATCAGAAAGGCAAGACGCTCAAGGAACGCAACGAGTGCTTTTTCGGCTGCGCGCATCCCGAGGGCTACCGCAAGGCGATGGAGAAGATGCACCTGGCGGCCAAGTATGGTTTGCCGATCATCTCGCTGATCGACACGCCCGGCGCCTATCCGGGCATCGGCGCCGAGGAGCGCGGCCAAGCCCAGGTCATTGCCCAGAGCATGATGCAGATGGCCAGCCTGCGGACGCCGATCGTCTGCGTGGTGATCGGCGAAGGCGGTTCCGGCGGCGCGCTGGGGATCGGCCTGGGCGACCGCGTGGCCGTGCTCGAGTATGCCTACTACTCCGTGATCAGTCCCGAGGGTTGCGCGGGCATTCTCTGGAAGAGCCACGACTTCGCGCCCCAGGCCGCCCGGGCGCTGAAGATCACCTCGCGCCATCTCCACGGCCTGGGCGTGATTGACGACGTTGTCGAGGAGCCGCTCGGCGGCGCCCACCGCGATCACTACCAGATGGCGTCACGACTGAAGACGTACCTCGGCAAGGCGCTCCGCGAGCTGCACCGGCTGCCGGTCGACGAGCTGCTGCAGCAGCGCTACGATCGGTTCCGCAAGATGGGGCCATATCTCGAAGCGGAGACTGCGACGGCGCAGTGAGCGTCCGCTTTCAGAGGAGTTCAATTGTGGACGATCCATCGCCGCGACAGGCTTTGTTCCGTCTGCGCTTTGGATTGCGACTTTTGTTTCTTGCCATGACGGCGTTGGCCGTCCATCTCGGCTATCGTGCGGCACTCGATCGCGCAATTGCCGAGATGGCTGCTCGGCACGACACGGTCCTGCAGAGATTGAACGATAATTTTTCGTCGGTTCCGAATGGCACGACGCAGTTGCTTCCGCCTCCCCAATCGTCCTCTCACATCACCTTTGAGCATCGGGACACAACCATATCGCAAGGGCGTGAGCAACGTCCGATAATCGTTGTTATGTTCGGTTCCGGGCGTGTTTCGCCCGGGAAATACGGCCCTGCCGCCTAGGACGCGTGCTGCGCGTGCTGTACGAGACCATGCCGCATCCGCGCTTCGGACTGGTCGCTTAAGCGACCAGTCCGCCCCGGCGCTGGGCCTGCCCTCGCGCTCGCTCACCGGCGATCGCCGGCCGTCGAAATCGGCGTCGCGGGCGTCTGCGGACTGCCCTGCTGGCTCCCGCTCAGCGGCGGCAGCGACGGCCAACACACGCCGCCGCTTCCATCGGTCGTCGGCCATGGAATCGCCGTTCCGCCGACCCCGCCGCTCGCGCCGTTCTGGCCCGCGTGCTCCCGCCACAGCTCTTCGATCGCCTGCGGAATCTGCGACGGCGCCGGTTGAAAGCTCGGATCCATCGGGTCGCGCACCTTCTGGATGTACGGCCCGATGACCTGCCGAATCTCCGGCGGCGCCACGGCGTCGGCCTTGTCCAGGATCTGCACGATGTACTGGCCCGAGCGGCTGGCGATGATCCGCTCGCGCTGCGTCTGGCTCAGCAGCGTCACGCCGAAGAACGTGATCGCAATGCACAACAGCACGCCCTTGGCAAACCCCACCAAGGCGCCCATCTGGCGGTCGAACTCGTTGAGCTTCACGCGGTCGATCGCGGCGCCGACGGCGCGGTAGATCATCCAGATCGCGAACGACGCTCCGGCGTAGATCACCAGCATCGCGAGAAACTTGTTCCACGGAGCGTGCTGGCTGAGCATCGGCGCGATGCGGTCGGCGAACTTCAGCGCCACGAAATAGCTGACCACCAGCGACGCCAGCGACGCGATCTGCCATGCCAGGCCCTTCCAGAAGCCGAAGATCGTGGCAGCGCCGAGTACGGCGAGCATCAACAGGTCGTAGGTTTGCATGGCGGGAGCGCTAGGGGGCGCGCGGCAAGTGGCGAATGGGACGCGGAAGTATATCGAGCGCCCGTGGCCGGTTGAAGGCCAACTCTGCCAGCACTGCTAGCCGCCGGCGCGACCTTGGCGTGGCAGCGGCGATTTGGGAAAGTCCCCGCCGATTTTCAATCGTGCCGAACAAGGCGATTACCACAGAGGTCACAGAGAGCACAGAGGACAAGAAGAGTAAGAAAACGACGTGAGATTGTGGAATCACAATTGCGCGGCGAGCACCTCTCTTCCTTTTCTTCTTCCTCTCTTTCTCTGTGACCTCTGTGTCCTCTGTGGTAAATCCCATCTCCTCCCCATGGCCGGATTCCGCACGCACATCACGACGAGCACGACCCTCGGCGTCGGTTACGCCGCGCTGGGGGCGTACTACGGGCTCCCGATCGAAGCGGCGCTCGTCGCCGGCGGGCTGTGCGGCGTCGGCGGCATGCTGCCGGACATCGACAGCGACTCCGGCGTCCCCGTGCGCGAAACCATGGGCTTCGCCGCCGCCGTGACGCCCATGCTGCTGGTCGATCGCTTCCAGCACCTGGGACTGAACTACGAACAAATGGTGCTGGCCGGCGGCGCGAGCTACCTCCTGGTCCGATTTGGCGTCGCGCGGCTGTTGATGAAGTACACCGTGCACCGCGGCATGTTTCACAGCATCCCGGCGCTGCTCATCTTCACCGGCGTCGCCTTCCTCATCTGCGGTTCGACGAATTTGCACCTCCGCTACTTCAAGGCCGGCGGCGTGTTTCTCGGCGCGTTTTCGCACTTGATGCTCGACGAGATTTACGCCGTCGAATGGACCAGCGGCCGCTGGCGGTTCAAAAAATCGTTCGGCACGGCGTTCAAGCTGTGGGGCAACGATCCCTGGGGAAACTTCTCGACGTATGCCAAACTCGCGATCATCGCACTGATGATTCTGGGCGAGCCAATGATCATGGAGCGCTACGGGCAACTCTCGCCGATCGTCGTCAACAACGAGGCGCTCCGCGAGCGGCTGCGGCGGAACTCCCTGGCGCCGGGCGCCCAGGCCGACGCGGCTCAGATGGCGGCCGCCGCTGCGCCGCCCGCCGATCCGCAGAATGCGTGGAACGTGGGCCCCACGGTGGGCGAGCCACCGTCAGGACAGCAATCGCCGCCGGGAGATCGCACCATCTTCGATACCGCCCGCCGAATCTGGGCGAGCTTTCGGAACTAGCGCTTCGACGCGAGCGTGGGGCGCTGCTGGGAGCATGGCGCCTCCGTCCGCGGGGCGGACTGGTCGCTTAAGCGACCAGTCCGAAGGAGTCGAGCGACTGCGCTACCGGTCGGCTGAATCGATCACCAGCGTCACCGGGCCGTCATTCACCAATTGCACGTCCATGTGCGTGCGGAACCGGCCCGTCGCCGTCCGGATGCCCCGCTCCTGGGCCGCCGCGACGAACTGTTCATACATCCGCTCGGCCCTCTCCGGCGGCGCCGCAGAGATAAAGCTCGGACGGCGGCCCTTGCGGCAATCGCCCAAGAGCGTGAACTGGCTCACGACCAGCATCTCGCCGCCCACATCCGCCAGCGCGAGATTCATCTTCCCCTCGGCGTCGTTGAACACGCGCAGGCCAATCACTTTGTCGATCAGCCACCGCAAATCCTCGTCGCCGTCGCTGGCCGCCACGCCCAGCAGCACGAGAAACCCGCGGCCGATCTCGCCGACCGTCTCGCCGTCGACAACGACCCAGGCAGAACTGACTCTTTGAACGACGGCGCGCATGGGTCGTGCAATTTGCGAACTTGTGACGGGTATGTGGCCTCGCCATACTAACGGGTCTGTCATCGATTGCGAGACTCCCCTGGACGGACTCATTCCCCTTGATCGCCCCCATCGTCCCGCTTACGTACTACTGCCTGCTCATCATCGCCGCCTCGATCGTCGGCGGCATGATTCCGCAGTGGTTTCGCCTGACGCATCGCGGCATGCAGATCGCGCTCAGCTTCGTCGCGGCGATGATGCTGGGCGTATCGCTGTTGCACCTGCTGCCGCACGCGTTGGCCGAGGCCCGTCGCACGGCGCCTGACGGCGACGCCAGCGACCATGCCGTCATGCTCTGGCTCGTCGCGGGCTGTCTCGCGATGTTCTTCATCGAGCGGTTCTTCTGCTTCCACCACCACGACGTCGAATCCGACTCCCACGGGCACATCCACGAACATGAGGAGTCGTGCCAGCATCACCACGGCCACGACCTGACTTGGGGCGGCGCTGCGCTCGGCCTGACGCTGCACAGTTTGCTGGAGGGCGTGGCGCTGGCGGCCAGCCTGAAGCACGAGCATGGCGGCGCCGCGATCGCCGGTCTGAGCACGTTCCTGGTGATTTTCCTGCACAAGCCGTTCGACTCGATGACCATCGCCATGCTGATGGCCCGCGGCGGCTGGTCGCCCAAAGCACGGTGGATCGTCAACGGCGCGTTCGCCATCGCAATTCCCATCGGTGCGGCCCTCGTCTTCGCGGGGCTGGGGTCCGCGCCGTCGTCAGGATCGCTCGTCGCCTACGCGCTGGCCTTCTCGGCCGGCACGTTCCTGTGCATCTCGCTGAGCGACCTGCTGCCCGAGCTGCAGTTCCACGACCACGATCGGGTGAAGCTATCGCTGGCGCTGCTCGCCGGCCTGGCCGTCGCGTACGGCGTCGGACGCATGGAGAGCCTCGTGCACCGCCACGACGCGCCCGCTGCGCCGCCAGCGGCGATGGAATAGACGCCGGTTGGGACTGGTCGCTTAAGCGACCAGTCCGAAGCGCGGACGCGGCCCAGGCCGCCATGCGCGCACCGAACAGCGCGGATCCATTCGAGTCTCGGAGCGACTCGGCCGCTACCGCCCCTTCTCGATCCAGTCGAGAATGCGCCAGTCCAGCCAGCGGATATCGGGATCGCCATTACGGGCGGCGATGAATCCGAGGTGCCCGCCGCCGGGAACGATCATCGTGTCCACGCTGGGGCTGAGCTGATATTCCAAGAGCGCCGGCGTCGGCACGATCGGATCGTCCTCCGCTGCGATGATCATCGTCGGCTGCTTGATCGAAGCTAGCTTCGGCCCCGGCTGCGTCTGTGCGTAGTAATCGTCGGCGTTCTTGAATCCCCCCGTGGGCGCGATCACCCACTCGTTGATCTCGCCTAACTTCCGCGGCAGCGGCGGCGGCGACTGGGGCCTCATGTCGGGGAATCGCGTCCACCGCTTCGTGATTTGCTGCCACAACGACTTCACGAAGAACCGGTCGTAACGCTTGCCGAGCCGCGTTTCCAACTGTTTCTGAACGGCAAACAAGTTGATCGGCGGGCAAACCGCCAGCGTGCGTTTCAGGTTGCCGATCCGCGTGTGGCCCGACTCGGCCAGCATGTTGAGCGCCAGCGTGCCGCCCATCGAATAGCCGACCACCAGCAGCGGCGCCTCGGGATGCAGCTCGGAGATGTGTTTCACCGCGGCCGTCACGTCGCCGCTGCGCCCGCAGTGCGTCGGCCGGCGGGCCACGTCCTCCCCTGCCCCGCACCCGCGCATGTCCATGCGAAACGCCGTCATGCCGCGCTGCGTGAGCTTCTCCGCCATCCGGCTCATGTACGTGCTGAGGTAGGATCCCGACAACCCGTGGATCAGCAACACGACCGGTGTGCTGGGCTGGCAACCCTCAGGGCGATCTTCATGCAGCACGATTTGATCGCCGTCTTCGACCGCGATGTAGTGCTGCTTCGCTCGATAGGGACCGACGCGGTACGGCAGATACACCGCGGCCACGGTCTGTAGATGGCCGTTGCGTAGCAGGCGATGCGGACGAAACTTCCAGTGTTCCGTGTGGACAGACATGGGAGGGCAAGGCGGCGGGTGGCGTGAGTGGCAGGCGAGTCCCACACCTTACCAGATTACTTGTAATTCTGTCACGTGCGACAGCGCCCGCGCTTCGGACTGGGCGTAAGAAGGCATTCGTAGTCTTGCTGGGTGCTGGTAAGCTGGGGTTCGG
>CAYSFP010000218.1:0-8395 GCA_964430075.1 uncultured Planctomycetaceae bacterium
CGAACCCCCGGCTTGCGCCGGGGGTTCGAGGAGTCAGGAGTCAGGAGTCGGGGGACGGGGGACGGGGGACGGGAGGGGATGCGGGTGAGGCGCGCAAGCGTGCGGGCGGTTGGGGCCTGGCTTCAGGTCCAACCGCCCGCGGGGGACTACAAGGCTCGGAGAGACGCGGCAACTACCTCGCCGCGGCGCGGCGGATCGTGAGGTCGTCGAAGAGGGCGACCGCTTCCACGTCGCCGCTTTGGGCGAAGAAGCCGAACAGCGACTCGCCCTGCGGGGGCTGGCCGAAGATCGAGCCGACTTCCACGCCGCCCACGTAGAACGTGGCGCGACGGCCGGCGGTGACGACCCGCAGCTCGACGCCTTCGGCGACGTTCGCCTGGGCCTCGGCCGGGATCTCTTTGACGGCCATGGCCGGCTTCCACTGATCGCCGACGCGTCGGTAGACGGCCATCTTGCCGGTGTCGTAGACGATCAGGATGTAGTAGCTGGAATAGTCCTGCGCCCAGAAGGCCAAGGCGGCGCCGGCGAAGTTTTCGGGGTCAGCCACGTCTCCTTCGATCGCCACCGTGACGGTCGCGTCGAAGTCGCCCTGGAACGTCGTGGTCTGATTGAGCGTGGTGAAGGACTGGTCGGCCTCGAAGTCGATGAACAGCCGGCCCTCGCGGACGCCCAGCCAACCCACCTCGCGACCCCACGAGGGGTCGAACGCGGCGAAGTCGTCGGCGAGGATGACGCTGGGGTCGACCTGCTCGTTGTTCGCCGGGGCGACCGGCTCGACGACGGACAGGTTAGCAAAGCTGCCTTCCTGCGTGTTGTCGGCGCTTTCGACGAACATGCCGATCATGCTGCCGCCCTCGGGCGCCTTGCCGCGGAGCGTGGCGACCTGCTGGCCGTTGATGTACACGGTGGCGCGGTTGCCGACGGTGACGACGCGGAGCTCGTTCGTGGCGTCGGGCTCGACGTTGATGGCTTCGCTCTCGCGCCACGAGATGGGCGTGTATTGCCGCTCGGGCGTGAAGCGGCGGACGGCGTACGTGCCGGCGTCGCTGATTTCGAACAGGTAGCAGTCGTCGACGGCGGCGGCCCAGAACATGATGCCGATGCCGGAGCCGGTTTCGGCGGTCATGTCGGGGATTTGCACCTGGACGGTGTAGTCGACGTTGTCGAACACGAGCGACTCGTAGAGCCGGCGGACCCACTCTTGCTTGTTGAGCTTCACGACGAAGCGGTTGTCGGCGACGTCCTGGTACTGGCTGGCTTCGCCGAAGGAGGGGTCGAGCTGGGCGAAGTTGTCTTCGAACAGCAGGTCGCCCTCGACGGCGAGCGCGGGAGCGGCGGCGGCGCAGGCGAGCGCGGCGGCGATCAGGGCGACGTGCGCCCGGCGGAACAGGGACGTTAAAGCAGACAGGGACATGGGAATTATCCTCGCGAATACGGGGAGTTTTTGGAACGGGCCCAACGCACGGTGCGCGGGGCGCGAGAGGGCCGGGCGATGGCTCCCGGCTTGCAGCGAGTTGGAGCGATTGAGGGGGAGGAAAGTTCCCTGGGGGCGGTAAAAGAACAGTCCTCCGGCCCCCTCCCCCTGGTGGGGAGGGCTGGGGAGAGGGGAGGAAGCGGGTACACGCGAGACATTCAGAACAAAAAGAACTCACGCCGGGCCAAATCACTTGGTCGATCCGTGTACCCGACGCCTCACCTCTCCCCCGGCCCCTCTCCGTCGAGGAGAGGGGAGCGGAGGAATTTAGGAGGGAGGGGAACAGAGGAATTGCCTTGAAACTTATTGCCGTATGAGGGCGTCCAAGTGGCTCCGCCGCGGCGTGGTCTGCGGCATTTCCCTCACCTCCCCCAGGCGGAGGCCGCTGGCGCCATGCGCGATCTAGCGGGCTTCCGCCGGCAGATAGGGAGCACTTGATCATGTTCACACGAATGACGACTCGTGGACTGTTGTGTGCGGCGGCGATGCTGGCCGGCCGCGGGGCGCTGGCGGGCGAGCAGCCGACGCAGGCCGACATGGAACTGGTGGGCCGCGTGGCGGCGCGGATGTTTGCGTCGGCCGAGCTGGTGGAAGGTTGGGCGTGGCCGCCGCTGGTGTACATCGTGAACTACGAAGGCGGCAGCGCCGACGAAGACGGCGACGGCCTCGTCGATGAGAACGAAATCAACGCGGACGCGGCGCTGTACACACTCAAGCCGGGCGCGCAGCCGGAGTATCCCGAGGATACGAGCGTGACGCTGGTGCCCGTGCCGGGAGTGGAGCGGATTGAAGGCGTCGCGGCCGAAGACGGCACGATCAAGCAGCCGGTGATCCGCATCTACCAGGGGTGGCTGACGAAGATCGTGCGCGGCGAGGACGGTCAACTGGCGAATTGCTTTGGCCACGAGCTGGCGCATGTGGTGCTCGGGCATGTGTCCGACCCGGAGATGCAGACGGCGCTCGTGGAGAACGCGCGGCAGCGTCAGCAGGAAGCGGCCGCCGACGTGCTGGGCTTCAAGCTGGCCGTGGCGGCCGACTACTCGTACGACGCGCTGATCGCGAGCCTCGACGCCGAAATGGATGTGCTAAGCGGGTATTCGGCGTTCCAGGCCTATATGTACCGCCACCCGGGCTACCTCGAGCGACGGGCGCTGGTGGACGGGCGCCGCGCCGAAGTGTGGCGGGCGATGGAGTCGTTCGAGAACGGCGTGTTCTTTCTGAATAACGAGCAGTACGAACTGGCGGCACAATGCTTCGAGGCGGTCGCGGGCAAGCAGAAGGAGTGCTACGAGGCGTGGGCCAACCTGGGCTATGCCCAACTGATGCGGTATTGCGATGCGATGGAGGTTGAGGAATTGCAAGGCTACGACATTGGGCAGCTCGTGGTGGGCGGGTTTTATCGGCGCGCCGATTCGATCGTCACGCGGGGGCCGTCGTACCTGTTGTGGGAAGAGGCGGTCGAGGCGCTGCAGCGGGCGCTGAACCTCAACCCGGAATTGGTGCTGGCGCAGGCCAATCTGGCGGCGGCGTACCTGGTGCACCCGGCCGGCAAGGACGTGGGCGAGGCGGGACGGCTGTTCGCGCAGGTGATGGCGGCGCTGAACGCCGGCGCGATCGATGCGAACGTCGATCCGCTGATGCAAGCCGCCCTCTTGGTGAACGCCGGCGTGCAGCAGATGGCCGACGGCGACGCGACGGCGGCCGAGGCGCTGTTCGCGCAGGCGCGCGAGCTGTTCGAGTCGGACGAAGCGTTCGCCGCGGCCGGGCAGGTGGCCAGCGCGGTGAACTACAACCGGGCGCTGCTGCAGGCGCGCTCGGCCGAGCCGGCCGCGCGGCAGTCGGCGATCGAGCAGTTCGAGGGCTATCTTACGTCGAATAGTTCGGCGCTGACGTGGTGGTCGCTGGCGTTCGATGCCTACGAAGCGCTGTGCCGGGAGCAGGGCGTCGACGCCAAGAGCCGCGCGACGCTGGCCGCCGATGGGCGGCGGCGGATGCGGATGGTGACGGGCATTCACCTGGCCGACGGCAGCACGCTGTCGATCGACGCGCCGGCGGAGACGGTCGAGCAGATGCTCGGCGCGACGACGCAGGCGACGGCCGTGGTGAGCGACCCGCTCGTCCAGCGGATGCGGTACGTCGATCAGGGGCTCGAGCTGTGGTGCAGCAACCGGTTGCTCGCGATCCGGCTGCGCGGGGCGAACGCGCCGGCGCTGTCACTGCAGGCGTCGGGCGCGGCGAGCGGCGCGGCGGCGACGATTCGCGTCGGCATGACGTTCGACGACGTGGTGGCGCTGGTCGGCAGCGACGGCAGCCAATGGGACAATCGCTACGGCACCAATCCGATGATCGTGTACCACTACTTCTATCGCCTAGGCTTCGGCGTGCGGGTGAGCGAGAGCGGGCGGGTGACGGAGATCATCGTGGCCCAGTTGCCGAATGCGGCGATCGCGAGCTGAAGTGCGCGCCGGCGGCGTGACGCGCGCGCGGCGCCGTCAAGCCCCCCGAAGGGCAACGGATTGATTGCGATTGGAGGCCGCGGACGAGCACATCGTCCGCGGCCTTTTTCTGTTGCTGCGTTTGGAGTTGCGCCGCGCGCGGCGGGAAGTCGTGGAATTCTGCGAGCGGCCGCTTGTTGCTGTCGGCGGACGGTCGCGCTAGACTCTTGGACCCACCGGTCGCGTGGACGGATCGCGCGACCTTCGACCTTTCGAGGCGGCAGGAGGCATGCCGCCGCGGCGCGAGCGCGGAACGCTTTCGCCTTCATCACGACGACTCTGCCGCCCGGTGCGAATGGTTTCGCACGCGAGGCGGCGTCTGGTACCGAAGAGGGAGCATGTTTCATGGAGAAGCTACTGTGTGCGAGTCTGCGCGCGGGTCGCGCCGGCGTTGTTTCGATGGCGCTGGCGGGGCTCGTCGCGGGAAGCGCGTGGGCGACTGCGGCGCGGGCCGCGGAGGGAGAGGCTGACGCCGCGGCCGAGGGTCAGGCGGCGACGAGTGATGCGGAGGCGGCCGCTGCGCCCGCGGCGAAAGCCGCGCCGGAGATGGTGAGCGTTGCGGGCGTGGATTGGTACGCCGACTACTACTCGGCATACCGTGCGGCTGCGGACGGCGGGCACTTCTTGCTGATCAACATCGTGCCGACGCGCGGCGGCGGCGCCCAGCAGAGTGCCGAGCAGTACATCGCCCGGTCGCCGCGGTTGCAGGAGCAGCTATCGCACGTGGTGCGGCTGCGCGTGCCGGACGACGCGACGATTAGCGTCGACGGCCAGCAGCGGCGGCTCTTGAGCTTCGGCTCGTTCGGCGAATTGCACGGCGGGTCGGGGTTTGTGCTGATCGACCTGGCCAACAAGGACCAGCCGTACTACGGCCACACGGTGAGCGTGCTGCCCTACGCCGGGGGGAAGTACTACCATTTTCAGCCGAGCTATTTGTCGACAATTCTGAGCATCCCGGCGGGGACGCTGACGCAGCGGACGATGATCTGGGCCGTGCGGATTCACCCCGAGGCGCCGCAGAGCACCAGCGGGACGCACCATCCCGTGCTGGCCGACGGGGCGATGCAGCAGGCCTCGTACCAGGCGAACATCGGCGAGCAGG
Organism: uncultured Planctomycetaceae bacterium; assembly: GCA_964430075.1. Taxonomy (GTDB): domain Bacteria; phylum Planctomycetota; class Planctomycetia; order Pirellulales; family Lacipirellulaceae; genus Lacipirellula. Next base: position 5,072 of record CAYSFP010000218.1, read on the forward strand.
GGCACCAGAATTTCGACTCGCGGTTCCACTCGCTGAGCGCGGCGGCGGGCGGCGCCGTGTCGGAGGTGTGCGCCGAGAGCTGGCCGGGGCAGAACATGATCGACTCGTGCCTGGACTGCGTCTCGAGTTGGCGGCACTCGAGCGGCCACTGGCGGGGCGTTTCGGGGCGGCACCGGGCGTTCGGGTACGACATCCGGCGGGGCCGCAACGGCATTTGGTACGGGACGGGGATTTTTGCGGATTGAGGAGGTGGAGCGGATCGAACGACGCTCCGTGCAACCGCTGCGCGGCGTCGGCTGATCAACCGCACCAATCTGCATGATCGACGCCACGGAAGGGCCCGTGACGCTTTGCGCGTCGCGGGCTCCTTTCATTTTGGGCAAAGTTTGTCGCGCGAAGCGATCGCGCGATTACAGTGAAGGAAGCCGCGCGGGGACGTGTCGCCAGCCGCACAAGGCGAGCTCCCGCGCGCGGCGGGGCATTGCACCTTTTCGGAACCTTGACGTGGCAACATTGAACTTCGGGCGCCCAGGGCGCGCGGCGGCGGCTTTGGTTGGAGTGCTTCTCGGGCTTCAGGCGGCGAGCGCCGCCGCGGCGGATCGCTCGATCAATGGCGTGGGGAATCATCCCAATCTCACGCTGCAGGGCTCGGCCGGGGCGCCGTTTGTGCGCATCGCGTATCAGCCGGCGTATGAGACCGCGTTCGGCGGGATGATCACCAGCGATGCGCGGCGCCGCAATCCGCGCACGCTGTCCAACACGCTGTCGGCGCAAACGGCGTCGCTGCCGAGCGCCCGCGGGCTGAGCAACTACGTGTGGGCGTGGGGGCAATTTCTGGATCACGATATCAGTTTTACGAGCACCTCGGACGGGCCCGGCGTCAACCAAAGCGCGCCGATCTCGGTGCAGGCGGGCGATCCGCTGGGGCCGGGCAACATCGCGTTCACGCGGTCTAACTTTGTCCTTCAAGGGCACCGCGAGCTGGTCAACGAGGTGACCAGCTACATCGACGGCTCGATGGTCTACGGATCGGACGCGGCGCGGGCCGCGGCGCTGCGGACGGGCGGCGGAACCGGGGCGAAGCTGCTCACCAGCGCCAATAACCTGCTGCCGTACAACACGGCCGGGCTGCCCAACCAGAACAATGGGCCGACGCCGGCCAACCAGCTTTTTCTTGCCGGCGACATTCGGGCCAACGAAAACCTGCTGCTCACGTCGATGCAGACGGTGTTTATGCGCGAGCATAACCGGCTGGTCGACCTGATCGCCGTGCAGCAGCCGGGGCTGAACGCCGAGCAGCAGTACCAACTTGCGCGAAAGATCGTCGGGGCGGAAATTCAGGCGATCACTTACAAGGAATTCTTGCCGGCGCTCCTAGGAAATGGGGCGCCGACGGTGCAGGGTTACAACTACAGCGTGGCGGTGGACGCGTCGGCGACGCAGGCGTTTTCGCACGTGGCGTTTCGGTTCGGGCACAGCGCGCTCAGCACGAACGTGCAGCTCGCGGACGCTGGCGGCGCGCCCACGGGCACGATGACGCTGGGGGCGATTTCGTCGACGCCGAACACGCTGACGAACAACCCGGGGCTGGTCGACCAACTGCTGCGCGGCGCGGCGATCCAGCTCAGCGAGGAGATCGACCTGAAGCTGGTGAATGCCGTGCGAAACGTGATGTTCGGACCTCCTGGCGCGGGGGGCACCGATCTGATGGCCGTGGACATCCAGCGCGGCCGCGACCATGGCTTGCCGGACTACAATACGCTGCGCGAATCGTACAATTTGCCGAAGTTCACGTCGTTCAATCAGATCACGTCCAACGCGGCGGTCGCGCAGCAACTCTCCACGCTGTACAACGGCAACATCAACAACGTGGACGCCTTCGTCGGCGGACTGGCGGAGGACCACGTGGCGGGCTCGAGCCTGGGGTCGTTGTTCCACAAGATCATCCAGCAGCAGTTCCAGAGGTCGCGCGACGGCGACCGGTTGTTCTATCGCAGCAATCTCGCCGGACTCTATACCAACGGCGTGCTGAACGCGCAGGTCGCGTCGCTGGTGAATCTCAACACGGTGACGCTGGCCGACATCATCGAGGCCAATACGGGCATCACGGGGCTGCAGGACAACCTGTTCTTCGCGGGCATCGCGGGCGACTTCAATCACGACGGGTACGTCGACAACGCCGACCTGGCGATGTGGCGCACTCAGTTCGCCGCGGGAACGATGACCGGCAGCGATTACCTCGTGTGGCAGCAAAATCTCGGTGCCTCGGCGCCGTGGGTCGCGGCGGCGAGCGCGAACGTGTCGGCCGTGCCGGAGCCGGGGGCGGCGGGATTGGCGGCGCTGGGAGCGGTCGCGTTGGCGATGCGACGGCGGCGCGACGTCGGGCCGGAGCGACGCCCATTTTGACCCGGCCGACTCGGGCGTGATACGATGATCGAGGAGAACGGCCATGCAAATCGAATTGCCTGACAACACGGTCCGCGACATAGAAGCCATGCTCGCATGAACAGGCGGCGGCGATTTGGCCGAGTACGTTGCTCGCACCGTGAAGCGAGCGGTGTTCTTCGACACGGTGCGCGAGGTCAAGCGGCACAATGCGGACGCCGATCCCGAGTTGCTGGACGACGAGATCCAAGAGGCCGTCGGGAAAGTCCGCTCGTAACTGAACTCAGCGAGGGGTGCGTGCGGATAGTGCTCGACACGAACGTACTCGCCTCGGCGCTGATCAGCCCCCACGGATTCTCTCACGAGCTTGCCGAGCGCTGGGAGGCGGGGGAGTTCACGCTGGTCACATCGGCCGAGCAGCGGGAAGAGCTACGACGCGTGCTCGCCTATCCGCGCCTGCAGAAGCGTATTGACGAGGGGGAGGCCGCCCGACGCGCCCCTGGCCGGACTCGCGGCCGGAGCATGACGGAAGGGGCGCAAATAACCCCGCCCCGCCTGAGCGTTCCAGGGGGAGGTCGCTATGCGACCTCCCCCTGGCTGTAGGACACAATCCCGTTGGGATTGGATGGAAGGGTCAGCAGCACCCCGGCGGTGGGGGGCGAAGGAAGTGAACAGCGATGCGGGTTGCGGTCATCGGGAGCGGCCGCGTGAACAATTCTGGGGGGAGGCGCCGTCCTGGAGATGTCGGGAACCTGACAATTTGGGTCGTGGGCGGCTCGGTCGGCGGCGGTGAGCGGGTTTCGGGAAGCTCGGGGGACTGGGAAACGGGGACTCTGCAGCCCTCAACGCCTCCGCGAGCATGCAGGTGTGGCGCAAAATTCGCACGCGGGTGCAAGTCGCACTTTGTATTTTATGCGGCGGTTTGATAGCAGCGGTAAG